>JBGTNM010000079.1:0-49634 GCA_041743025.1 Microcystaceae cyanobacterium | reverse complement strand
TGTTACCAGAAAAATCAATTTATATACAGTTTTTGTTGAACAATCTTTTAACTTATTACAACCTCATGGACGATGTGGAATTATTATTCCTAGTGGAATTTACACTGATTTAGGGACAAAACAACTCAGAGAAATGTTATTCTCTCAAACCGAATTAGGGAACTTATTTAGTTTATCTAATGAAAGATTTATTTTTGAAGGAGTACATCATGCTTTTAAATTCTGCCTATTAGACTTTGATAAAGGAAGTCAAACATCCTCTTTTAAAGCAACTTTTCGTATAAATCCTAGAGAAGCAATTAGAAAAGAAGAATTAGGTGAATTTTTACACAATGAATCGGAATTAGTAACTATTGATGTTAATTTTATTCGTCAATTATCTCCTGATTCTATTTCCGTGATGGAATTTAAGACAGAATTAGATATACAAATTGCTCAAAAAATGATTCAGTTTCCTTTATTGGGTGAGGCAATAGAAGGAACATGGAATTTAAAGTTAAGTCAGGAGTTAAATATGACAAGTGATAGTCATTTATTTAAAACTGAATATGCTAAAGGAAGATTACCGTTGTATGAAGGGAAAATGATCCATCAATTTACTCATAATTATGCACAACCTCGCTATTGGGTAGATGAAGTAGAAAGAAGACAAGCAGTATTAGGTAAAAAAAGTGTTGATAATGGTCAAATTTTAGATTATCAGTGTTATCGACTAGGAGTAAGATCAATTGGAAGAAATACAGATATCAGAACTTTAATTGTAGGATCTATTTTTAAGAATGCCTTTTGTGGTAATTCTATTTTAGTTTTGTCAGAAATTAATAAAATATCTGATTTGCAGGTTATTTATTTACAAGGAATTCTAAATAGTTTTGTAGTTGATTTTGCTTTGCGCCAAAAAGTATCTGCTAATATTAATATGTTCTACATTTATCAACTACCTGTCCCTAGACTAACCGAAAAAGATCCTTATTTTAAAGAAATAGTAGAACGAACTGCTAAACTAATCTGTACCACTCCAGAATATAACGACTTGGCCAAAGAAGTCGGGTTAGGAAGTCATCATAATGGAATCACCAACGAAACAGAAAGAGCTAAATTACGGGCCGAATTAGACGGAATGATAGCCCATTTATATGGTTTAACCGAAGCAGAATTTACCCATATCTTAAGCACTTTTCCCATTGTCCCCAACAAAGTTAAACAAGATGCTTTAACCGCCTATCAAGAAACTTTTTAATTTTTAATTTTCCTTACGGAGGTTCGGTTATGAAACTTAAACAATTATTACAGGAAAAACGAGAAGAAATTCTTAAAATTGCAGCAAAACATGGGGCGTATAATGTGCGGATTTTTGGTTCTGTGGCAAGGGGAGAAGATGATGAAAAAAGTGATATTGATTTTTTAATTGATTATGATTTAGGAAAGATTAGTCCTTGGTTTCCTTCTGGATTAATGCAAGATTTACAGTTAATTTTAGGTCGCAAAGTTGATATTGTGACGGTTGATGGGTTAAAAGAACGTATCCGAGAAAAGGTGTTACAGGAGTCTATAGAATTATGAGGGATGATAGGGAAAGATTGAGGGATATGTTAGATGCTATTCATCAAATCGAAAAGTATGCGATTCAAGGAAAAGATAGATTTACTGAAGATGAGTTAATTCAAACTTGGATGATTCATCATTTAATGATTATTGGGGAAGCTGCTAGTAAAATGTCTGAGCAAACAAAACAGCGTTATCCTGATATTCCTTGGGTGGGTACAATTGATGTAAGAAATATTATCGCTCATGAGTATTTTCGAGTTAACTTTAATATTATTTGGAGGATTATTACTCATGATTTACCAAGTTTAAAACTGCAAATTCAAGATATTTTAGGAGAGAGTTGAACTATGATTCAATTATATAGCTTTACAAGCGGCTTTAACCGCTTATCAAGAAACTTTTTAATTTTTAATTAACCGATGTACGATTCCACTTGTAAATTTATTGCCGCTCAATTCCCTCAAGATATGGCTAGATGGTTATTAGGAAAACCGATTCCTTTAACTGAATTAAAGCCATCGGAACTCTCCTTAGAACCTATTCGCGCTGATAGTTTAATCTTCTTAGAGTCAGAAGACTTAGTATTACATATTGAGTTCCAAACTAGTCCTGATGAAGATATTCCTTTTAGAATGTTAGATTATCGGGTAAGAGGGTATCGTCTTTATCCCCAAAAAGAGATGATTCAAGTGGTGATTTATTTACGAGAAAATCGTTCCGAATTAACCCAAAAAACGGTATTTTCATTAAGTAAAACACGCCATGAATTTGAGGTGATTCGCTTGTGGGAAGTTCCCTCAGAGATCTTATTACAGTCTAAGGGATTATTGCCTTTTGCTGTCTTAAGTCAAAGTGAAAATCGAGAAAACATTCTCCGACAAATTAGCCAAAAAATTGAAGACATTCCCGACAGGAGGGAGAAAAGTAATGTAGCAGCGTCCACAGCCATTCTTGCTGGGTTAGTATTAAAGAAGGAAACCATTCAACGTTTATTAAGGGAGGACATCATGAAAGAATCTGTGATTTATCAAGAGATTGAAGCAAAAGGCAGAGCAGAAGGGAGAGAAGAAGGTAGAGAAGAAGGCAGAGCAGAAGGCAGAGCAGAAGGCATTAATTTGATTTTACGCCAACTCAATCGCCGTATCGGTCAAATTTCACCAGATTTCTCTTCTCAAATTCGAGCTTTATCCGTTGAACAATTAGAAGATTTAGGAGAAGCTTTGTTAGATTTTCAAAGCGAGGAAGATTTAAGACAATGGTTTTTAACTTTGTCGGTCAACTAAGTAAGGTGGGCAAAGCTAAGACCTGTTCTTAACTATTTTAGACTTTTTTCTGAAAACAAGCCGCTTTAACTGCTTATCGAGAAACTTTTTAATTGCTCTTAGGGACGAATGAGCAGTTTTCCTTGACACCAAAGGCTCTCTTCTTCAAGGGTTAAAGCTTCAAGACTAACATCGGAACCGAGATCAACGGATAGGGCGCTGAGGCGATCGCTGCTGAATTGGGAAATTCCGGTTAAAGTAATCGGATCGAGGTGCAAGGAGTGCGGATCGATTAAAGACAATCCTGCATCAATGAGTAAAGGGTAACTCTGGTTGCCATCGGCAAGCGATCCCTTGAGGGTAAAACGTGAAGGAGAAAATTTTACCTCATTCCAGCTAATCTGATAGGCTTCTAGGATTTGTGGGGCAATGCCTTGAGAGGCTAATAATGCCACTAGCAACTCCCTGAAGGCATCGGCTAATAAATTAGAAGTGAGAGAGGCTTGTAAGTCGGCTTCGTTTAAATGGATTTCGCCAGAAACGCGGATCGGTTCGAGTAGTTGTAGGGGTTTTCCTTTAATTACCTGAGCGATATTGATGCGAATGTTTTCCCCCAGTAGTTGCACCGTGCCGAGGTGTAATCCCTGATAGATAGCGCGGCGGCTGTTGAGCGTCACTTGGGGAATGTAACCAGACAGAATTTGGCGATCGCGTCCTTGAATATTGACTTCTAGGGTTTCGACTGCCTCGACTTGCGATCGCAACCACAATTGCAACGCAGGTGAGAGAACTTTACTAATGAGGTTGCTAGGCGGGGTGATCCACATTCTTTTTGGTCGTGAAAGAGGCTACGAGCGAAGCATTATAACATGACCCACCTCCCTACATCGCCGACAGTTTTATACATCATTCGCATTGATCTGTCTCATTTGCCAAGTGACATAAGTACCAATGGGACTCCACAGCAAGAAAGGCAGCAGTAGCAAAGCTGCCCAGCGAGAAATTGGCAACACGACTAAAGTTAAAATGAGGCCGATCGCGAAGCCAGTTCCGCCAACAACACTGCCAACGGTTAAGCTGCGAAGTTTACACATCACCGGAGTATAAGCGACAATCGCGATTTCCAGTAAGAGATACCCTCCCATCAACGCCCAACGTTGAGTCGCTTCCCAAACAATATAAGCTGACCACGCCCCACAAATAAAAATAAGCGTCCAAATAATAGGGATTGCCCATTCAAAGGTCAGCCATCGAGGGCGGCGCTGGCGATTGAACCAAGCAATATCTTTCGGCGAGAGTCTATTAATGCCAAAAGCCACTAGCAGCGTCACACCAGCAATGATAAGCCAAGAAGGAAGCATGATTGTTTTAATAGGATTGAGTAGGCGTTAAAGTCAGCGATTCGCTTTTCATTTCGTAAAATTGGCAGGCGGCATAGCCGAGAAGATAGAGTAAAATCGCATTGGTTGAAGCCCCAATGACTGGCCCCACGATAGGAAGCAGTTCATCCCAACTCAATCCCGTTTTTAAGACTCCTCCTCCCAAAGATAAACCAAAAATGGCTAAAACTTCGCCTCGGCGGGCTGGATGTGCTAAATCTAGTCCATAGGCGGCAGCAATTTGATAGACCATCTGTGTTTGTAACTTGACGATCGCAGCCACTTCAATGCCCATTAAGATAACGGCGATCGGCGGAATCAAATTAGCGATCAACCCGACTTGTCCGGCTTGCCAAGCGTATTGGAACATGATGCGGTTAGCAATTTGACGGGGGGTTTCCTGAGGGTATTGCGCTTGCAGTTGGCGGACAGTTGCCTGAGCTTTTTCTAGGTCGATTTCTCCTAAAATTGCCATCAACCAATCGGCTTTTAAACCCTTGCCAATAAACTGCATCATTGGGTTTTGAGCGACAGCTTGCAGGGTGCGTCCTGATTGTTCGGTAGTTTGTTCGAGCCATTGATGGGTTTGGCTGGTTGTGGTGGCAAGCCAGTAAGATAGACTGGAGGCAAGTTGTTCAAGCTCAGGAGGCAGAGTTTGCATAGTTAATAGTTGATAGTTAATGATCATAAAAAAGGCCGCAGAATTAAAGGATAGATAGCTTACTTACCTTTAATTCCCGGCTTTGCAGGAGAATGACGGTATCGTTTTGAGCTAAACTAGCTTATTTAACGACATTTTCTAACGCGCCTTCAATTTTATCGATGGGACCTTCGGTATTTTGGGCATCGTCGGAACTGATCATTTTCTCTTTATTTGCCGTCCCTTGAATCTCATTTAATCCGCCTTTTTCTTTAGCGGGTTTGCTTTCTAAAATTTTGTAGGGATCGGCTTTACCAACGGTTTCAGTTCTGTCTTGAATTGCTTTCAAGTTAACTTCACCATCAGTAGTACGACTTTTGTTGGCTGCGAGAGCCGGAACAATAGTAGAAATAAACAATAAGGTACAAAGACAAGCAGTGATTAAGACTTTTTTGATAGCATTGAGTTTCATGGAAGTATCCTCTTTATTAAGCAAGAGTAATGTTCAACATCTTTTATTAAACCGAAATAAATAACTAATTACATCACTCTCGTGATTGAATTTTGTTGCTAAGCTAACTATTCCCTGTCTCTCTTGAGATAGATAGCGATCGTTAAGCCTTCCTCAAGCATTATTAAAATTGAGCAGATAGCATCGGCAGAATGAAAACATTAAGATTTTTAGGTTTGGGCTTGATAAATTTTACCCCTCGTGGTAGACGACTTCTCTTAATCGTTTCTTTAAGATGAGAAATATCAAAGGACAGCAATAAGTTCAACTCAATTTTATGCGGTTGCTAATAGCCAGTCCTATTTTTGAAACTAGAGGCTCAAAAACATGAATGCTGCACCGTTTGAATTAAACTTAGACTTGTCGCTCGAACAAGAGTTCAAGATGAGACTCATTGAAGAATCTACTCAACAACTGAGTCACGATCAAGCGATTTCTCTGTTATTGGAAACGTCTAGACTGTTGATGCTTAAAGATAACGTCATTAAGTCTCTAGTTAAACTGGCTATCTAATCTCTAAGCAACTTAGTTACCTCTTAAACACCTTTTATTTCTATTGTTTCTCACTTATTGCACAAAATAAGTTTCATGGGGTTTTGCCCACCTAATTTATACCAAATAAGTGTAAATCACGAAGTCAGAGGAAGCTCCGGCTTTGCAAGCCGGAGTCTCTCTGACCCACCTATCCGTAGGGGCATGGCACTGCCATGCCCCTACACCCATTCATTTTTGTCACAGCCCTTCAAATAGATTTATATTATTTGGAGAATGGACAGAAAAACCTAACGGTAGTAGCAAGTTTTCAATCTGTTTTCTGAATATTTCCTGCCTTAATCCAACCTTCTTGTCCGTCAGCTAAGCTAACTTTGTGCCATTGTCCATCACCACTGGTATCAAGAACAGTCAATTCGTAATTGTAGGCAACGCCACCAATTCGTTCTGACTCAGTTGTCGAATCTGCACGCAAACTTAAACCTTCTGTCCAAGTTACTTTAGCTTTGTAAGCCCCATTGGGTAAAGTTGCGGCTGGTTCTTCCTTGGTGCTTTGAGGTTTTTCGCTTGGCTTAGCCGTCATTTCTGCGGGCGGCGGTTGTTTAACTTCAGTAGGAGTGCTTTGAGGCTTAACCGCTTCTTTCGGTTGGCTGGTTTCGCTTGTTTTGGGCTGTTCTTCTGCAAAAATCGGTTTGGGGGGAGAGGTGGATAGCCGGGAGAAGACGACATAAGCCAAAGCCGCCGTTCCTCCTACTAAGATAGTTACCCCCAAAAAGAAACCGAGAATAAATTGAAATAAGGCAGAGAAGCGTTTCATGATTTTATTAACCAACAAAAGTGCAAAGCGTCTCGATTGACTCTGATTGTCCTAATTGAATTGGCGTTGGATGCGGTTGCTGACGCGATTATCACGAGAAGCAAGCCGTGCTTTGCCGGCAGCTGCCCAATTTTGCAAAAATTCGATTTGTTCTTGGGCAGTTCTTGCCAAAGGAACAATTTGGCTGGCTGCTTCGATAATGTCATCGGTGGTGAAGTCGCGGTTTTGGCTGAATCCAATGTGCATGGCTTCGACGATGGTTTGTTCGATTTCTGCCCCCGAAAAATCTGGGGTTTCGTAGGCAAGACGCTTGATGTCGTATTGTTTTAAATTAGGAGGTCGGAGTCTAGATAAATGGACGATAAAAATGGCTTCGCGTTCCTCTTGGCTGGGTAATCCGACAAAGAAAATTTCATCAAAGCGTCCTTTGCGTAACATCTCAGGCGGCAAAGTTTGGATGTTGTTAGCGGTTGCCACGACAAATACTGGGGATTTTTTTTCTGCTAACCAGTTGATAAACGTCCCAAATACCCGACTGGTGGTTCCACCGTCTCCTCGTCCATCAACTCCGGCAAAGGCTTTGTCAATTTCATCAATCCACAACACGCAAGGGGCTAAGGCTTCGGCAAGACTAATCATCTGGCGGGTGCGCGATTCGGATTCTCCGACTAATCCTCCAAACAAGCGCCCGACATCCAGACGCAACAGGGGTAAATGCCAGTGATGGGAAATGGCTTTGGCAGTGAGGGATTTTCCCGTTCCTTGGATGCCGACTAAGAGTAATCCGCGTGGATGGGGTAAGCCGTAAGCTCTCGCCCGTTCGCTGAAAGCATCGCCTCGCCGCAATAGCCAGTCTTTCAGGTTATCTAAACCGCCAATATCCGAAATTTGCTCAGTTGTCGGGTAAAAATCCAAAATTTGGGTTTGCCGGATTGATTGGCGTTTTTCTTCGAGGATTAATTCTACATCTTCTGGTTCGATATGTCCGCGACTGGCAACACAACGCGCCAACACCCGACGGATGCGCTCTAGGGAGAGTCCTTGCGCTGATAATGCTAATTCATCTAACAGTTTATCAGCTAAAGGCTGGCCGGTTGAGGCTAGTAGGCGATGAATTTCGTTTTTGATTTCTGTTCCCGTTGGCAGGGGAAAATCCATCACGGTGAGGACTTCGGTTAATTCGGGAGGAATTTCTAAGCCAGCAGAGACGATAATCAGATTTTTAGGTTGAGATTTGAGGGTACGAGCGAGGTTTCGCAGTTTGCGGGAAATAGAAATATCTTCTAAAAATCGATGGAAATCTCTTAAGATGAAAACTCCCCCGACATTTTTGGGGAGTTGCTCGACAAATTCTAATGCTTGGAGAGGATTACGTCGTCCTACGCCTTCGTTATTCGGGTTATCTTGGTAGCCATCGACAAAATCCCAAATATAAACAGCGCGGTTGCCTAAGCGTCTGGCACTCTCTGCGATCGCGCTTTCGACTCGTTCTTCTTCGGGCGTAGGAATATAAATCAAAGGATAGCAGGCTCGTAGCAAAAGCTCAAATTCTTCCTGAAATGTCATAGTCACTTATCCGTTCAGTTTTCACTATCTTACTCAGAAACACCAAAACCATTGCGCTAGCGAGGGGATTTCCTTAATTTATCAATTTTAGAACTAAAATGCTGGCAGGCGGCAAATAAGTGAAGGCGATCGCAACAGGTATCGATTATACTTAGATAATATAGACATCTCTTATCCAAGCTAAACTATAAACTTTCCCATAAATGCGTGTCATGCCACAAACAGTACTTTTAGAAGATCAAGAAAAAGTTAATTTTTTTGAAGAAGATGAGGATCAAGAAAATGAGCTTAATTCTCATGAAACAAGGATCTCTGAATTAGAAGAAATTTCAAGAATTATTGTGTCTGGAAGTGACTGGACAACGGCAACTATACTCGATCAACTGGTTCGCGAAAATATTCAACTCAATCCAAGATTTCAACGCCGAGATGCTTGGAACATCATTCGCAAAAGTAGGTTTATAGAATCCCTTATTCTTGGCTTTCCAATTCCACAAATAGTGTTAGCTGCGAATGAAAAAGAACGGGGCAAATTTATAGTTCTTGATGGCAAACAACGTCTATTAACAATTCTTCAGTTTTATGGTAAAAGTGAAACACAAAATAATGGCTTTGCTTTGAAAGGCTTAGAATTTAGGACTGATCTAAATAGTTATAAATATGAAGATTTAGTCCAGAAGCTTCTCTTTAACTCTGAGCTTAATGCTCTTGATAATCAAACTATTCGCACTACGTTAATTCGGAATTGGCAGAATGAAAATTTTCTCTACAAAATTTTTCTACGCCTTAATGTAGAAAACACACCCTTATCTGCACAAGAACTGAGACAAGCATTACATCCAGGGGAGTTTATAAACTTTTTAGATGACCAATCTATTAAAAGTGAGGCTTTGAAAAAAATCTTTAAATCTAAAGATCCTGATTTTCGGATGCGGGATGTTGAAATACTTTTACGTTATATAGCATTTCATTACTTTCTCTCTGAATACCGAGGTGATCTAAAAGCATTTTTAGATATGACTTGCAAAACTCTTAATCAAGATTGGCAAAAGAGAGAGAATGATATTCAAGATACTATTATCCAATTTGAATATGCTGTACAAACAACTATCAATATATTCGGCGAGAAAAACTTCTCTCGTATGTGGTTAAGTAGTTCTAATACTAACAGATTTAAGTTTAATCGAGCTATTTTAGACGTAATGATTTTTTATTTCTCAGATGAATTTATTAGGCAAGCTGCCGAGAGAAATAAAGCAGCAGTGGAAAATGCTTTTAAAGAGTTATGCTCGTCGTCAGATGGTGAATTTAGGAAAGCCGTTGAAGGAACCACCAAAAACATTCGTGAAACTTGCACTCGTCTGTCGTTATGGGGAAAAGCTTTGTTGGAAGTTTTAGATGTAGAGTTCAATGTACCTGAACTCGTGGCTGTGGATAATCGTACTAATCGTATTGTCTTCAACGGTTTGAGGTAAATTTTTATTTAGATATGCCAAAGTCTGCGAGATTTCGTACTTTAGTCAAGGAGCTAAATTGGTTAAAAAAACAATTTCTTCCTAAAATTAGTCCTGAAGGCTTATATACTGATAAACAATTAACGAAAACTCTTGCCTACAGAATGTTAGCTCATGCTGAAATTGAGGCGTATCTTGAGGATAGAGTCTGGCAAGTAGCTATAAATGCAAAAAAAGACTGGGATAATACAGAAAAAACTGGTCGTACTTTGATTAGCTTAATTGCTTTTTGTGGTCAAATGATGGAAGCTCCTCCCAGTACATTAACTCCAGCCAAAGGGAGTAGAAATGTATCACCAGAAAAGATAAAAGTCAGTAAAAAAATAGATTTAGCTATCAATTGTTTTCAGAAGATTATTGCACAAAATCATGGATTAAAAGAGGCTAATATTTTAGCATTATTGTTGCCAATAGGAATAGATAGTGATGATTTAGATTCTGCTTGGTTAGCTACTATGAATACGTTTGGAGAACAACGAGGTCTTGTGGCACATTCCTCAGCTATATCTTATAGAACTGTTCAACCACCCGATCCTGCTACTGAACTGAATAGGATACAACAAATTACTCAAGGACTGTTAGACATAGATGAATTAATTAATAATTTGACAAAATCAAAGTAGCGTCATAAATAGATTACAAATTCTCTTGATTTTCGCTTACTCGCTCACTCGACACTACATCCGGTAAAAGACGATTGAAACGATATAGCCAGATTAATCCCAAAAAGCTGAGAGCAACCAGCGATAAACTGACGATTTGAGCGATTCTCAACGGCCCCAGCATTAAGCTATCGGTTCGCAATCCCTCAATCCAAAAGCGCCCCAAACTATAGGTCATAAAATAGACGAGGGCAATAGTTCCCAATTTCAGCTTTGAGCGATGTTTCAATCCCCAAAAAAAGAGCCACAAAAGTAAAATAAATACCAACAAATTCCAAATCGATTCGTAAAGAAATGTGGGGTGAAAGTATTCATAATCGAGATATTCTAGCGGACGGCGTGACGGCGGAATATAGAGCTTCCAAGGTAAATTGGTTGGCGCACCGAAAGCTTCTGAATTAAAGAAATTGCCCCAGCGTCCAATCGTCTGTCCTAGTGCTAGCGAAGGAACCACTAAATCGAGCAGTTGCCAGAGCGAAATTTTATTCAATCGGGCAAAAATCAGAGTCGCTAATACACCACCAATAATCGCCCCGTGAATGGCGATTCCCCCTTTCCAAATTGCCACAATATCCCCCGGACGTTGGGCATATTCAGACCACTCGAACAAGACGTAATACAGTCTCGCACAGGGAATTGCCGCCAACACCAACCAGATAGCCAAGTCACCCATCAAGTCAGGATTGACGTTGCGGCGTTTTGCCAGCCATTGAGAAAGCGTCACCCCAACTAATACGGCACTAGCAATCAAAAACCCATACCAGCGCAACGTAAAAGGGCCAATCTGGATGATTTCTGCCCCTGGTGACTGAAATTGAAAAGCCAATAACATGAGTTACCTGTAACAGGAGACAGATTATAGATTACCAGAAGTAGGGGCTAGGTGGTAGGAGTTATTGACTATTCACTATCAACTAAGCAGCAAATGCATCTAAACGACAGATGAATAGCGAGCAAGATGCTCGCTCTACAATCGTTCTAACGATCCCGATAATGCAATTTAAATGTATAACAGCTTATTACTTCAATTCGGGATGAGGTTCCACTAGACAAGTGCCTAACTGGTTGATTTGATTGATAAGCTGATAGAGTCGCCCAAAATCTCGCTGATTGAAGCGAAAGACAAGACGCGGTAAGTTAGTAGTTTCGTCTCGTTTTTCGGCGGGGAGTGCTACACTTTTTTGAATGCTACCTTCGACGAGAATATCTCGGTACTCGTCGTTTAACTGTTCTAATTGTTCGTCGGACAGTTGCGAGTTGAGGCGGATGACGAATAAATCGCCAACATAGCGGCTAGAATGATAGACGCAATAGAAGTTGCGAATGATGTTGCAAGCTTCTGTCAAACTGTCAGTAATGGTATAAAGGCTGAAATCGTCGGGACTGATTAACCCCCGCGTTAGTAAATTATTGCGAATGTATTCGTTCCAGTTTTTCCAGTAATCCCCCCCTGGTTCGTCAATTAATACTAAAGGACAGGGGCCATATTTACCCGTCTGACAAAGGGTAAGGGTTTCAAAGGCTTCATCTTGTGTGCCAAAACCGCCAGGAAATAGCGCAACCGCATCACTTTCGCGCAAAAAAAACAGTTTTCGGGTAAAGAAGTATTTAAAATTAATTAATTTAGGATCGCCTGCAATAAAAGGGTTGGTTCCTTGCTCGAAAGGAAGCTGAATATTCAAACCAAAAGAGCGATCGCGTCCTGCCCCTTCGTTCCCTGCTTGCATGATACCACCACCTGCCCCTGTAATCACCATGAAACCCATCTGAGTAACGTGGCGGGCAAATTCGACTGCCAAGCGATATTCTGAGTTTTGAGGAGAAATGCGAGCCGAGCCAAAAATGGTTATCTTGCGAACGTGGCGGTAGGGGTAAAAGGTTTGAAATCCTTGCTCTAAGTCTTCTAGGGCAGCAGCCAAAATTTTCCAATCGAGGCGATCAACTTCTTTCCCGGCAATCCTCAGCAAAACGCCTAAAGCCCGCTCAATAATTTTACCGTATCGATGGTCGCTTAAGCCATCTAGGAATTCTTCGATAGGGTCATCCAATGACGGCGCGACAGATTGTCTCGATGGCGTGATGGTCATGGTTTTGTATGGAAGACTACCCCTATTTTATCGAAACTTGGGTTAATTTTAATCAATTATTGTATTCCCAGTTACATCCCGCAAAATGATCGCTCATTTTGACGCTTCTAAGTTGGCGGTAGTCGTTGCTATTGAAGCTCTTTTTTTTAGGAATTTTCTGGCTATTTCCTAGAACTTAATGAATGAGTTGCCAGCAGAAGTCTCTTTTTCCTCAAAATAAAGCTCTAAAACTGGCAAACTAAGCAATAAAACCCCTAGCGATCTCCTGCCCTGTTAGGTCAGATTTCTCGCGGCGGCTCGTAATCAATAACCCCTGCATCGTTCTTAGATCTTAAGGTGATGGTAGCTATTACACGCGATCCCCGTTTGAGAGAAGCTACAATGAAGGAAAGCTATCAATTGGTTAATCTTGTTTTCTCCACCGCTAGAAGGATGTTATTTTAAAATTAAAGTTTTAATCTTTAAGTTAATAAGATTAATATTTAGCAAAAACAATGAGTGCTTGTCCCATTTGCGCTAATAAAACCTTGCGCCACATCCACCACAACCAAGTCTATTGGTACTGCTCCCACTGCCATGAGGCTGTTCCCAATCTCTCCTCGGCTTCAGCTTACCAAGACCGTCAATTGATTAAAAATCATCAACTTGTCGTGCCTGTCCCAAAACAACTCGCCGTAGCGGTTGGTGCAAGCGTTTGATTCATAAATAAGTTTTTCACAGACATTAGAACATAAATCGACTATTAGAAGGCGTTATCTGTAATGCCTCTATGTTGTTTTATTTGCCTCCTGCCATCTGCCTTCTTCAAGCATTATTCATTGATAAGACTGAAAAGATAGAGGCTTTCGTTCTCCTGTGGTACTTTCAGGTAAAATCAACATGAAGTAAGCCATTGTCGCAGGAGATTTCCGCTATGTTGCTTTCTGAACTGCCTCTTACTAGTCTAGGACTTGTGGATCTGTCGCTCTGGCAAGATCCGTTAAGCCTCTGGGGGGCGCAACTGCTAGAATTAAGCCACTTCCTCGCTCAAAGAATTGATGACCCTGACATAATTGGAAAATTTCAAAAATCCTGGAAAAATTTCATTGAATCGGGTCAAGTCTGGGCTTTGGGACTTGGCTTTGTCTTAGGCTATCTTTTTCGACACTTCACTGCTTATTAGGAACAAATCAACCATCTAAGGGTGAGATAGGTTAATACTTTTTGACTTTTGTCTGAATAACTTTTGACTTTTAAAGGGTTTGCCGTGACACAACAAATAACTTGGAGCGATCGCTTTGAAGGCAGCTTACATCCTGCCATCGTCCGTTTTAACGCTAGTATCGGCTTTGATATCGAATTAATTGAATGGGATCTCAACGGATCGGTTGCTCATGCTAAAATGCTCGGTCATACAGGCATTATCTCCGCCAAAGAAGCCGAGCAGTTGGTGGCGGGGTTAGAGCAAATTCGCCAAGAATACCGCTCTGGCAACTTTACCCCAGGCATTGACCAAGAAGACATTCATTTTGCTGTCGAAAGGCGGCTAACCGAAATCGTCGGGGAGGTGGGTAAAAAACTGCACACGGCGCGATCGCGTAATGACCAAGTGGGAACAGACGTTCGGTTATATTTAAGAGATAAAATTGACGAAATCCGCCAAAAATTGCGAGATTTTCAACAAATTTTACTCAATAAAGCTGAAGCGAACCTAGAAACGCTCATACCGGGATACACGCACCTGCAACGCGCCCAACCGATCAGCCTCGCTCATCATCTCCTTGCCTACTTCCAAATGGCTCAACGCGACTGGGAACGTTTAGGAGAAATCCGCGCTAGGACGAATGTTTCGCCTCTGGGCTGCGGGGCATTGGCGGGAACTACCTTTCCCATTGATCGCCACTACAGTGCCCAATTGCTGGGCTTTGACAGTGCCTACCGCAATAGTCTAGATGGCGTGAGCGATCGCGATTTTGCGATCGAGTTTCTCAATGCCGCCAGCCTGATTATGGTTCATCTGAGTCGCCTGAGTGAAGAAATTATCCTTTGGGCTTCTCAAGAATTCAGTTTCGTCACCCTCAGCGATCGCTGCGCTACCGGATCGAGCATTATGCCCCAAAAGAAAAATCCTGACGTACCCGAACTGGTACGGGGAAAAACAGGGCGCGTTTTCGGACATCTGCAAGGACTGTTGGTACTAATGAAGGGCTTGCCCCTTGCCTACAACAAAGACCTGCAAGAAGATAAAGAAGCCCTCTTTGATACCGTCAAAACCGTCCAAGGATGTTTGGAAGCGATGACAGTTCTCTTGCAAGAAGGCATTGAGTTTCGCACAGATCGTCTCTCCCAAGCAGTCAACGAAGATTTCTCCAATGCAACGGATGTGGCAGATTATTTAGCAGCTAAGGGTGTTCCTTTCCGTGAAGCGTATAATTTAGTAGGGTATGTGGTCAAAACGAGCCTTGCAGCCGGTAAATTGCTCAAAGATTTGACGCTAGCGGAGTGGAAACAAGTCCACAGTGCCTTTGAAGAGGATATTTATCAAGCGATCGCCCCTAAACAGGTTGTTGCAGCCCGCAATAGCTATGGAGGGACTGGATTTGAACAAGTCCGTCAAGCGCTCGTCGAGGCTAGAGCTACTATTGAGCGATCGTGACGAATATATTGACCTTTCTCTCCATAAAGTGGGATAATTCTGAGAAAATATCACAAATTTTCGCCCAATCCAATATACTGTTCCCTAACACCTGTTCCCGACCACCGATTAAAAGATTCATAAGGTTTCCCGATTAATTGAGCGTTATTATCTTAAATTCTCTCAATCGGAGTTAATCGGTGTAAATCCTGTAAATCCTGTAAATCCTGATCCTGTTTCCTGTTCCCTTATTAATAGAACTTATGCGTCAGGTGTGGCGGTATCTCCAAGTCGTGATGGGTATTATCCTTCGCCATCCTGTTACGGGGGCGACCATTATTCCGATCCTTCCCGACGGTCAGATTGTCTTAGTACGGCGGCGGGATACGGGACGATGGGGGCTTCCTGGCGGTATCGTCGATTGGGGTGAGGACATTTTGACGACGGTACGGCGCGAATTGGCAGAAGAAACGGGATTAGAGTTGTTAAGCATCCGCCGCTTAGTGGGGGTTTATTCCTCTCCCTCTCGCGATCCTCGAATGCATTCTATTTCGGTGTTAATTGCTGCCGAAGTTCAAGGGCGTTTAATGGTTAGAGATTCTCTGGAAATTACTGAGGTCAAAGCCTTTGCCACAGAGTCACTTCCTCTAGGCAATCTCAGTCACGATCACGATCGCCAACTGAGCGATTACTTACAAGGCTTAACTATTTTAGCTTAAATAGCCAACCGACAAGCAAGCGCGCGCTCGCCAAGGCGAGTCCCCGAAGGGATCGCACTTATTTAAGGAGGCCAATTAATATCTAGTAGTTGTTCAAGACGATAAGGACAGTCTTGCGGAAAATCTACCGAAAACCCAGTTTTTTGCTGAACATATTTTAAAGCTTTTTGATAAACCTTCAATAAGTTATCATTTAAATGGTTTCGTAAGTTGCTAGTCAAGTATTCTTGAAGTTGAGTTCTAAAGCTCATAATTTCAGCTTGCCAATGATTAGCGTTAGATTGAGCTTCGGAATGCCAATATTGAAGAAGTAATAAATGTCTAATAACTTGCTCTAATAGGCTTTCTACAGCGAGCTTATCTCTACGACCCAGTAATTCTAACTCCTCAATTAAGTTCTCCAAATCCAATTCTTCCAAGCGTTTTTCTTTCAAGAGTTTAATCGTGGCAACTAACCATTGCTCGTTGTCGATTTCATAAAGATTTTTCAGATGAGTAGTAACCGTCATATTGAATCCTCAACTCTGCTTATATTTTAAACAGAAAAACGTTTTATTTAAGGGCTTCAATCTAGCGGAGCGGTCAACGGTACTCCGACTTGCAAAGTCGGAGCCTGCGTTGACTTCGTCAATCGCATCACGACCAAAGTCATATCATCACTGTTCCCATTTTCTGAACCGACGAACTGCTGAATTTGCCCGAATAAATAATCCAAAATGCTTTGCGGACTGCTGCACTGTTGGCAAGCTTCTTGAAACACGCGGATAAGATTATCCTCGTCAAAACGCCCCCCATTTTGATTGACTGCATCCGTAAACCCATCAGTATAGTAAATAATTATATCGCCGGGGGCTAACTTAACCTGTGAGTCTTCATAATCTGAATCGGCCTCTAAACCAATTAACATCCCTTCGGTATCGAGCTTGTGAATCTCTCCTGTCGCAGCTTCCCACAATAAGGGCGGGTTGTGAGCGGCATTGCTGTAGGAAAGGATGTGAGTCTGGGGGTCGTACTCGGAATAAAATAAAGTGACGAAGCGGTGAGAATTTTCTAAATCTGCATACATGACTCGGTTGAGATGGCGCAGAACTTGGGCAGGCGAGTGACGGTTGAGAACTTCTGCTCTCAGCATTCCCCGCGTCATGGTCATAATCAGTCCTGCCGGAACGCCTTTGCCCATCACGTCCCCAATAACAATACTCCAAGGTACTAAGGCGGCTGTAAGTTCTCGCTGATCACTAGAGCGATCGTAGTTGGTCGGGATAAAATCGTAATAGTCGCCGCCGACGCGATCGGCCGTTTGGCAGCGTGCAGCGAGTTCTACCCCTTTTATGGTAGGACACTGGCGGGGCAGTAAACGTTCTTGAATTTCTGCGGCAATTTCTAACTCTCGGTCTTGACGTTCTTTTGATCGCAATTCAACGGTGAGTTCATTATTAGCGATCGCTACGGCTGTTTGATCGGCGATGAGTTGCAATAACTTGCGCCGCGTCTGCGTCCAAACGTAATCGGGATCGGTGCTGAAAACATAAAGCCGTCCCCGTTCAGCATTTTTGACTAAAATGGGGGTACTGTAGAGGCGCACTCTCGTTCCTATTGCCTGCCGCACCTGCTCGTCTAGGGTTGCTGTTGAGATCTCTGTTGTGATCAGATCGTTAAATTGGCGCACCGCCGGGTCGAGTCGCGCTTTAATCTCGTGGGTAAGTTGGTTGTCTTGACAGTGTAACTGTTCTAGAGAAACCTGACCTTTCCCTTTAAACAACATTAAAGCACTGCCGTCGGCATCAGTGACTCTAGCCGCCATCAACGGGGTGAGTTCCAAAAATTGGTTGAGATTGTTGAAGCTTCGCAGCGCAAATCCTAAAGAACTCAATAAATTCTGAATTTTATTTTGTTCTCGGTAAAGGCTGGCGACCAGTTCTTTAAGGGCTAAAACCGGTGTAGCATCCGGTTTGATGCCACTTGGCGGGAGGCTGGGAGCAGTGGATGGCTGGCGGGGAATAGGCACAGCAGTCATGGTATTTATTAAAATAAAAAGAGAATGGTGCAATTGACGAGCGGCAGAGCTTTCTGTCGTCAACAACATTTGGGTGCTAGGAGTAAGCCGAGTTTAAGATCAACAGTATAGACGATCTTTAACGCTGCCTACGGTCGGAGCTAGCACCTTCTGGGCTGGAAACTTTTCCGCTTGAATTTAAAGTTGGTTAATAATAGCGTTATTTAACAAGCAGGGCAATGAATCGCCGGAATATTTTAGTTTCTTAAGTTTTCAAAGACGGCTAAAAAAGATTGCTGCCAAAACAATTAACCCTAACAAGGCGAGGGGAACCCACAACTGAGAAATTTCGCTAGCACTTAGCATCATCATCGTCATGCAACTCATTATACAATTGAGGTACGCGCTACACGTTATACCCATGCCTTTTCCAGACATTATCACTTGGCTGCATGAAAGAACGGCTCTGAATTTATTAAATGTTGAGGTGCTAGAAGCGATTGCCCCTCACTTGCAGGAAATTACCCTCCCCGCCGGTCAATCTTTAACGGCTGTCCATACGCCTCCTGATAGACTTTATATTCTCCGTTCAGGACACCTTGAAAGTCGCAACCAACAATCGCAAGCTGTGGGGTTACTGGAAGGTTCAGTCATTAATTTACAAGAATTAATTCTCAAACAAAATGTCCAACATACGGTTGTGACGCTGAGTGAATGCCTTTTGTGGTTTGTCGAAGCATCCGTTGTTCGAGAATTACTAGAACGCTATCCTGAAATTACGCAGGCATTTTCCCAACAATTAGCCGAAGAAATCGAACAACTCGCCTCAAAGTTAAGTTTTGAACAAGAACGGCAGGTCATTTTACGTCCTTATCTCGTCCCAAAAGCGAAGCGGGGAATTATTGGCAGAAGTCGCTATGCGGTGCGGTTGCGATCGCAAATTAAACAAGCAGCAGACAATCGCGAACCCGTTATTATCTTTGGTGAACCGGGGTTAGAAAAGGATAATAGTGCGGCTTTAATTCATTTTAGTTCTCCCTTCCGCCGCCAGCCTCTGATCAAAATTAACTGTTCTCAATTACAAGTGAGTGGAGCCGATTTATTTGGTCGTTCTGGGGGAAAATTAAGCTTATTAGAAGCTTTAGGAGAAGGAACTTTAGTCTTAAATAACATTCAAGAACTCCCGTCTGAATTATTGCCGTCTATTGCCCAATTACTCAAAACAGGAACTTACACTTCCGTTAGTAGACAGGGAGAAGAAGCTAACCCAAAAACAAGCCGCGCTCGGATTATTATGATTTCTGAACAAACGGTTCCAGCCATCGATCCGTTTGTTCAATATTCAATTAAAGTTCCACCTTTGCGCGTTCGTAAAACGGATATTGAAGACCTCGTTAATTACTACATTACTCTAATTTGTCGTGCCAAAGGACTGCCAAAGGTTTCTATCACTCCCGAAGCGATACGCAAACTTCAGGCTTATGATTTTCCGAATAATTTAAGAGAACTAGAAGGTCTAATCAATCGAGCAATTATTCAGTTACAAGGCAATCCCAAAATCACCGAAGAAATCCTCTGGCCATCGCAAGGCAAAAAACAGCAGTTTCGTTATAATCTACTCAATGCTTATCCCAAATTACGGCAATTTCTTCGCAGTCGATGGTATCCTGATCGTCTCAATTATGGCTTTACCTTAACCGCTTTTGCTTTAATTAATCTTATTTTATTTATGGGGCCGCAAACGCGATCACAAAATTTCGCTCTCAATTTATTTTGGGCATGGTGGTGGCCGTTAATTTTAATTGGATTTCCTTTCGTGGGACGGTTATGGTGTGCGATTTGTCCTTTTATGATCTATGGAGAAATTACTCAAAAACTTTCTTTATGGTTGCTGCCTCGAAAACTCAAAAAATGGCCCCGACAGGCGGCTGAAAAATGGGGCGGATGGTTTTTATTTGGCTTATTTGTTTTGATTTTGCTCTGGGAAGAACTTTGGGATTTAGAAAACACTGCCTATCTTTCTGCCTGCTTGTTGCTTTTAATTACCGCAGGTGCGATGATCTTTTCAGCTATTTTTGAGCGGCGATTTTGGTGTCGTTATTTGTGTCCTATCGGCGGCATGAATGGAATGTTTGCTAAACTGTCGATGACAGAATTAAGAGCGCAGCAAGGGACTTGTTCGGCAGAATGTACGACCTATCAATGCTATAAAGGCGGGCCGCAAAAAGGGGAAGGAATGGAAACAGAGGGCTGTCCTTTATATTCCCATCCTGCCCAATTGGAAGATAACCGAGATTGCGTTTTATGTATGACTTGTCTAAAAGCTTGTCCCCATCGTTCAGTCGAGTTTAATTTACGTCCACCAGGCATCGAATTGTGGACAACTCACGTCCCCCACAGTTATGAAGTTGCCTTACTATTTCTGTTATTAAATGTTGTTTTTTTGCACCATCTGCCAGAAATTCAATGGGAGTTAGGAACGCATTGGAATTTAAATCAATTTTCGCAACACGGACTAATCGCAGTTTTAGCCTTAAGTCTTCCGGCTATTTTACCCCTGGTTGCCTATCAGATAACTCGTTTTCTTTTTCAGTTACAACCTACCCTAAAACACCGCTCCTTTACTGAATTAGCTTATGGCTACTTGCCACTTGTTTTAGCCGGAAATATAGCTCACTATTTGCGTCTCGGATTGGGTGAAGCAGGGCAAATTATTCCCATAACCTTAGCAACGTTTGGTTTATCAGGTGAGAATTTACCAATTTTAGTTGCCCACCCTGCGGTTATGGCTTTCTTGCAAGGAACGGTATTAATTGCAGGCGTAATTTTGTCAGTTATCTTGACTCAAAAAATTGCCAAACAGCCTTTTAGATTACTCATTCCTCAACATTTATGTACGATTATCTTAGCTTGGGCTATGTGGCAGATTGTCGTAGGTTATTAATCAGTTATTAGTTATCAGTTATCACCCCATTCCCCATTCCCAGCCATCAGCTTTTCCCCAAATCATAGTCCTCATTTAATCATTCAAATCATAGTCCCTCTTGCCTATTTTATGACTAACACCCTCTCTCAACAAATCGCACAATTTTACGATGCTTCGAGCTTGTTATGGGAGCAAACTTGGGGCGAACATATGCATCATGGTTACTACGGACGAGCAGGAACCGACAAACGCGATCGCGCTCAAGCACAAATCGATCTGCTCGAAGAATTGCTCGACTGGGCAGAGGTTAAGCAGGCGGCAACTATCATTGATGTAGGCTGTGGTATTGGCGGCAGTACCCGCTACCTGGCGCAGAAGTTTAACGCGATCGCTACTGGCATTACCCTCTCTCCTGTACAAGCCCGTCGAGCTAGCCAAAAGACACAAGAGGTTAATTTAAGCCAAAAAGTCCAGTTTCAGGTGGCTGATGCCTTAAATATGCCCTTCTCTGACGATAAATTTGACCTAGTGTGGTCACTCGAAAGTGGCGAACATATGCCCGATAAGGTGAAATTCTTGCAAGAATGTTATCGCGTTCTCTCTCCCGGCGGAACGTTGATTTTGGCAACGTGGTGTCACCGTCCGACAACTTCTCTAGCAGGCGAACTAACTGCTAATGAAAAACGGCATTTACAAGAGATTTACCGGGTTTATTGCCTGCCTTACGTGATATCGCTGCCAGAATACGAAAAAATCGCCCGCGAGTGTGGATTTGTCTCTCTCAAAGCCGATGATTGGTCAGTTGCCGTCGCGCCATTTTGGGAGACTGTCATGGATTCAGCGCTGGAACCACAAGCACTCATCGGCTTGTTACAAAGTGGCTGGACGACCGTTCAAGCCGCTTTATCCCTCAATTTAATGCGTCGAGGCTACCAACGCGGCTTAATTCGCTTTGGCTTGCTGTGTGGTCATAAACACTCACTTTAGAACAAGCTGGTATATTATGAACAAGATGATTTAGAAGCAACACAAGCATATGGCAGAAACCTTATTATTTAATGCTCTACGCCAAGCCATTGAAGAAGAAATGGGGCGCGATGAAACCGTCTTTGTCATAGGAGAAGATGTAGGACACTACGGCGGTTCCTACAAAGTGACCAAAGACCTCTGTCAAAAATACGGCGACTGGCGGGTTCTTGACACCCCCATTGCCGAAAATGGCTTTACTGGATTAGCAGTTGGTGCGGCCATGACGGGATTGCGACCGATTGTCGAAGGCATGAATATGGGCTTTTTATTGCTGGCGTTCAATCAGATTGCCAACAATGCTGGGATGTTGCGCTATACGTCGGGTGGTAACTTTAAAATTCCGATGGTTATTCGCGGCCCGGGTGGGGTAGGACGGCAGTTAGGCGCGGAACACTCCCAGCGTCTAGAGGCTTATTTTCACGCCGTTCCAGGGTTAAAAATTGTCGCTTGTTCTACGCCTTATAATGCTAAAGGACTGCTCAAAGCAGCTATCCGCGATGATAATCCTGTTCTCTTTTTCGAGCACGTCCTCCTTTACAATCTCAAAGAAAACTTACCCGATAAAGAGTACATTTTGCCGCTAGATAAAGCAGAAGTTGTCCGGCGCGGCAAAGATGTGACGATTCTGACTTACTCACGGATGCGCCATCACTGCCTGCAAGCGCTTAAACAACTCGAACAAGAAGGTTACGACCCCGAAATCATCGATTTGGTGTCTCTTAAACCCTTCGATTTAGAAACCATTGGTCAGTCAATCCGCAAGACCCACAAGGCGATTATCGTTGAGGAATGCATGAAAACGGGTGGTATTGCTGCCGAATTAATTGCTGTTATTAGCGAACATTTCTTTGATGAATTGGATGCTCCAGTAGTGCGTATGTCGTCCCAAGATATCCCTACCCCTTACAATGGAACGTTAGAACGATTGACCATCGTGCAGCCTCCCCAAATCGTCCAAGCTGTCAAAGATATGATGGCATTGAGAGTATAGTTACCCAAGTTGCTAGTTATAAACTTGACTTTTTTGATCCCCCCTAGCCCCCCTTGAAAAGGGGGGAAAATAATTCAAAGTCCCCCTTTTTAAGGGGGATTTAGGGGGATAAAAATTTACTATTTATTTATCTTTCTTTTTTCTTGACGAATAATCCTGCTAGCGTACTGACGGCAAGAATTCCGAGGACTGATGTAGGTTCTGGTACAGGTTGTAATTGAAAAAAGGCTGACGAATAGGTTTCAAGAACATCTCCGAAGTCTAGCGTTGCAAAAAACTCAGGCGCGTCTGTCGGTGTCTGAATGAATGAAAAACTCTCGTTGCATGAGACATCGGTACAGGCGATAATGTCCATCAACTCGCCATCAAAGGAGACAACAGGTACAGAAGAAGCCAGCAACAAAGGAAACACAAAAGGGGTAGCCGGAAGGAGGTTTCCATTCAATTTGGTATTTTCGACTTTGGAGACTTCTACCGTATTGCCGTCGGGTTGGACAGTTCCCTCGAAGATGCCTGTGTAGATATCCCCTAATCCCGTTTCGTAAGACCAGGAAAAAGAAGCGGCGACCGCAGATGACGGAACAGCCAGTAGCGCGATCGCCGCCCCTAACCCCACAGCCGTCTTTTGGGTTAATTGCACTAAAGTATTACTCATTGGTAAAAATAGCGACTATTAGTAATAGTGAAACTCTCGTTTTCATTCATAACATGATTTGCCTTATGCAGTTAGAACCACAATAAATCTTATTGAATTGCTTCAACAGCGCTATTTAACATATTTCTGGGCATTCAGTAGCATAAGCGACAGAAAAATTTAGCTATGGCAATTTTGCTTGACTAAAAGGGAAGACTAAAAGCATAACTCTATATTAGGAAGGTAGCTTTATGTTCCAGCGCAATCCTCAAGATAATCAAGCTTTTTCAGTAACTTTTATTAATGAAGCCAGAGGAATTCATAAAACCATTCGGATCAAAAGTCACGAGATTATGTTAGATGCGGCAAATCAAGAAGGACTCGATTTGCCTTATGCTTGTTATACAGGATCTTGTACCACTTGTACGGCTAAAGTCCTCGCAGGAAAAGTCGATCAAACTGAACAGGCAGATAGATTCCTCGGACATCTATTAACCCAAACTGGCTACATACTTCCTTGTGCTGCCTGTCCCCGTTCTGACTGCACGATTCTGACTCATCAAGAAGAAGAAATTTTTTAATTTGAATCCGGTTCCCCCCTTTTCAAGGGGGGCTAGGGGGGATCAAAACCCATAATATTTGTAACTAGCAACTTACGCTAACAGACAAAAAGAGGTCATTTTTGACCTCCTTATTCATATAAAGTGTTAATTCCGACTTAGAGCAAACCTGTATTCATTCCCTGCCTGCCAGTAGCCAATTCCACTTTAAGAATTTTGCCGCCCATTTTCATAATGCGCTGCTGCTCGGTGAACCAGTTATCGTAAGGCACTAATTTGGTGAAAAAGGTATTTTGTAATTCGCGTTGCGTCCGAATGCGAGTTTGGCTGGGAACGCAAGCCGTAATTTTGAACATCCGCATGGGTTAATTTCTCCTAAAACCAGTTAGTAACGTTTTTCGACAGGCACGAGAGTGTCTGAACGCGGGGAGTGAGAACGTTCCCCAAATGAAGGGAATGGGAAAAAACAGTACCCACTCGCTTAGAAAGCAAAGGTCGGGTAGTCAGGAGTCAATACTAGATCGCCAAAACTCATCTTTCTTTGCTGAAAAATAAGCCTTTAAGGAACTAGCACTCACTCTAGACTTCCCGAACCTCCAACTGACAACCCATTTTGGGCTGCCGACATTAGTTGTTCTAGCTCAAGCCAGAGCAAATGTAGTCGAAATAAACACCCATTTCTTTGCCAGCGTCACTGCCGACCAAGCTAGCGGTGACTTCTTTTATGGCTTGAATGGCTTGGACGGTGGAGGAAATAGGAACGCCCAAAGAATTATAGGTTTCTTTTAAGCCATTGAGAACGCGCTCGTCGAGGATGGAAGGATCGCCAGCGAGCATGGCATAGGTGGCATAGCGCAAGTAGTAGTCGAGGTCGCGGATGCAAGCAGCATAGCGGCGGGTGGTGTACATATTACCACCAGGACGGGTAACGTCAGAGTAGAGCAGGGATTTAGCAACCGCTTCTTTGATAATGGCGGCAGCATTGGCACTAATGACGCTAGCAGCGCGAACCCGCAGTTCGCCAGTCGCGAAATAGCTCTTGAGTTTGTCCATGGCTGAGCCATCAAGATATTTGCCTTGAACGTCAGCAGCGTTGATGACAGAAGTTATTGCGTCTTGCATGGTTGTGCTTCCTTAAATTTTGCCTAGTCTTTAGTAGAATGACCAATGAATCTAACAAGGGGGATCAATTGGCTCAGTCGAGCAATCACTACGACAGTGCGCCAATGACGTAATCGAAATAAGAACCCGCTTCAGCCGAATCTTCACCAGACATCATCGACGAGGCAACTTCTTTCATTTCCCGAACGCTCTGAGCGACCGCACCTGTGTCGGTTCCCAAAGATTTGTACATTTCTTTAACGCCAACCAAGCCAATTTCTTCAATGGGGGTAACGTCGCCAGAAACCACTCCGTAGGTGATCAAGCGCAGGTAGTAGTCCATGTCGCGCAAGCAGGTTGCGGTCATTTCTTGACCGTAAGCGTTGCCGCCAGGAGAAACGATATCAGGACGTTTTTGGAACAAGCGATCGCCAGCTTCTTTAACGATTTTTTGACGCGAGCCAGTCAAGGCTCCAGCAATCCGCAGGCGAGCCTCACCGCTACCGATGAAGGATTTAATTCTGTCAAGTTCGCCGGGGCTAAGATAGCGGGCTTCCGCATCTGCGTTCACGATTGACTTCGTGACAATACTCATGGATGGATTCCTCCCAAAAAAAATGAAATCGGTGGTGTTAAGCTGACATCTTAAACCAATATGGGTTGCTATGGAACACTTTTCACTTAAAGGTGTTGCCTAGCAACCTGACCCAATTATTCTGAGGCATTGCGTTGACCTTCGTGGTTATTTCTTAACAGTTTTTAACATTCTGTTCAGAAATTCCCATTACCGATTACCCATTCCCTACTATGACCTCAAATTCCTTTGACCACCGAATGATGCGCCGATGCCTAGAACTAGCCCGCCAAGCTTTGGGCAAAACTTCTCCCAATCCTCTCGTTGGGGCGGTTGTCGTCTGTGCAGGGGAAATTGTCGGTGAAGGGTTTCACCCCAAGGCAGGCGAACCTCATGCAGAAGTCTTTGCTCTAGAAGCGGCGGGTTGGCGATCGCGAGGAGCAACGGTCTATGTTAACCTTGAACCTTGCAATCACTTTGGACGTACCCCTCCTTGTACAGAAGCTCTCATCGCTGCGGAGGTCGCTAAAGTGGTAGTCGGCATGGTCGATCCCAACCCCTTAGTCGCTGGCAAGGGAATTGAGCGGTTGCGGCAAGCAGGCGTTGAAGTCGTCGCTGGCATCGAAGAGGCGGCTTGCCGCCAGTTAAATGAAGCCTTCCTTCACCGCATCACTCACCAACAGCCTTTCGGCATCCTCAAGTACGCCATGACGCTCGACGGTAAAATTGCCACGACAGCAGGGCATAGCGCCTGGGTAACGACAGAAGCCTCGCGCCGATTAGTCCATCAGGTTAGAGCCGCTTGTGATGCGGTTGTAGTAGGCAGTAATACTGTTCGTCGGGACAACCCCCATTTAACCACGCATCAGGTAAGCGATCACCATCCTCTGCGGGTCGTCATGAGTCGCCACCTCGATTTGCCACCCCAAGCGAATCTTTGGCAAACCGAACAAGCCTCAACCCTAGTCTTTACTCAAAAGGGAAGCGATCACGCTTTTCAGCAATCCTTATGGACTAGAGGGGTGGAAGTGGTTGAAGTGGAAAATTTAACGCCTTTGGCAGTGATGGACAATCTCTATAAGCGAGGATTATCGAGTGTTTTATGGGAATGTGGAGGGGTCTTAGCTGCCGTAGCGATTCAAGAAAGGGTCATACAAAAGGTGATGGCTTTTATTGCTCCCAAAATCATCGGCGGCGCGATCGCCCCTTCTCCAGTTGGTGAATTAGGATTAACCCAAATGACTGACGCACTAGCGCTCCAACAGGTTACGCTGCGCCAAATCGAGTCAGATATTTTGATTGAAGGATATTTGAACAATTTCCCAGGTTAATAGGCTGAGCGGTTGTTTATCAGGAACGGGAAAAAGTGAATGGTTTCTTGGGCTACCCTAGAAGTGTCTAGTCAGATAATCCTAGTTCCACCTGTTCCAGGAACTCTCGAAGTTCAAACTGCTTCTTGGATTGAAGAGAGGCAAGTGGTTAATCGTGACGGGTGGCGGACAGGAGTTCGTGAGGGTCTACAGCGATCGCGTTTATGGCATATCGGCAGAACAAGTGATAGGTTCGAGTATTGCCACGAAGTATGAATATCAGGATGGCAAGCCGGTGCTGATGCGTCTGCCTAAAGTCTTTTTCATTGATGACTCCGATGGCAAACCTATTGGCATCAATCTCTTTATCGGCAAACGACCCTATGCAGCGTTTGGCAACTCTGACGGCGATCGCCAGATGCTAGAGTGGACAGGTGCGGTTGATGGCGCTAGGCTGATGATGCTCGTATATCATGATGACTCAGTGCGGGAGTATGCCTATGGCCCTGCCGGAAATCTGCCGGACACTAAGGTTGGCACCTTCACCCAGGCATTGTACGATGAGGCGAAGCAGAAGGGCTGGACGGTTATCAGCATGAAAAACGATTGGAAGCAGATTTTTTCTTTTTAACCAGAAACTCAGAAGTTTTATGACAACTCTCTCATTATCAGAAGATCAAGCTTGCCAACTGGGAATCGAAGCCTATATCTACGGCTATCCCCTTGTCCTAATGGATGTTACCAAATCCCTCTCAACTGCCGTAGCAGAACCACAAGGCACGAAAGCCCCTCTTAACCAGATTACCCACTTAAGTGCCTTTCCCGATGCCTCCTTTACAGATGTTGTCAGTCCCAACGCCGATACCCTCTACTCCATTGCTTGGCTCGATCTTTCCTTAGAACCCATCGTTCTGAGTGTTCCCGATACGGCTGGGCGTTACTACCTGATGCCGATGCTCGATGCTTGGACAAACGTTTTTGCTTCCCCAGGTAAGCGGACAACGGGTACGGGAAAAGGAGACTTTGCTGTTGTTGCACCCGATTGGACAGGAGAACTTCCTAATGGAGTGCAAAAGATCCAGTCTCCGACTTGTCTAGTCTGGATTATTGGACGGACTCAGACGAACGGTAAGGCAGATTATGAGGCGGTTCATGCCATCCAATCTCAGTATAAACTAACCCCTCTTAGTCAATGGGGCAAGTCCTACCAGCCTCCGACTAACGTACCTGTCGCTCAGGGGATTGACACTCAGACTCCCCCCGTCGAACAGGTAAAAAACCTGGACGCGGCTGCCTTCTTTAGCCGAATGTGTGCATTAATGAAAGACAACTCACCCGCAGCAGCCGATGCAGACACCGTGCGAAAATGGGCAGCGATCGGCATTGTCCCAGGAGAAGACTTTAATTTTCCCTCTCTTGATGCAGCAGTCGTCAAAGGTTTGGAGCGCAGTGTCAAAGCTGGATACGAGCAAGTTGTCGCTGAGGGCACGAGTCCGAAGGCAGAGGTGAAGAACAACTGGTTGATGACCTATGACTTGGGGAGCTACGGCACCGATTACCAGCACCGTGCAGGGGTTGCCTGGGTTGGATTAGGAGCAAATTTGCCCGAAGATGCGATCTATCCGATGACGCGAGTCGATGGGGAAGGCAAACCGTTGAGTGGCGAGCATCGCTATGTCATGCACTTTGACAAGGAGCAACTTCCCCTGGTGAAAGCTTTCTGGTCTCTGACTATGTATAACAACCACCAATTCTTTGTCGATAATCCTCTTGATCGTTATGCTATTGGCGATCGCGATAATTTGAGCTTCAATCGGGATGGCTCTCTAGACATCTATATCCAATCCGAATCCCCTGGCAAAAATCAAGAGTCCAACTGGCTTCCGTCACCGCAAGATGGCTTCAACCTGATTATGAGACTGTATTGGCCAAAGTCAGAAGTGCTAGATGGAAGTTGGTCGCCACCGCCAGTAAACCGAGTTTCGTCGTCAACACCAGTTAATTTATAGAGGTTTTTTGTGTTTTATCGTGTCACTGTTTTAGGCATCTTAGCCTCAATACTGAGCCTTAATTTACCCGTTCAAGCCGAAACCTGTACCCCTATCCTAGTCGTGGGTGGTCAGGGAAATACAGTCACCAAGACAGTTTCTCCACCTACCATTCCTGCTGGTCCTTTGGGAATCGTGGGAGTTGATGTCACTCGCAATAACTGGAATACCGATTGGGCAGTTCCTGGGGATGTCAAGTTCCGTCGCTTTCTTGTCACCATCAACTCTAATGATGGGGGGCCTTTTGATATTAGAATGTATCTCAAATACAGTGACCAAACGACGGGTGAGTTCTACAATACTGAGGGTGTACAATTCCAATCAGGTCAGCCTTTAAAAATCGAAGCCACACCGCGTCCTGAAGATGAACCTTATCAAGTTAATCTGTTGGTTAATGGGATAGAATCGCTAGGCAAGACTTACACCGCTTCAGTCGTTGGCTGTCGCTAAAAATTTATACACCTGTTAACACTGTTCACGCAATTGAATAACTGATCTGATTCAACCTCTAAAAAGACTTGAGGTACCTCATTATGCCTAAGATTATCAAGACTCTCAAGCAGGAATTCTTAGAAATACTACCCGCAACGATTTTCTTCTTCATTGCCTTTCACTTGATTGCTCTGACCGAGGTTCTGCTCCTCCGTCAGTATAGAGTTCCTGTCTCAACCACGGCACTAGTTACCGTAAGTGCGCTTGTGCTGGGAAAGGCAATTCTCATCGCCGATAAGCTCCCGTTTATCAATCGATTTCCTCACAAACCCCTAATCTACAATCTTATTTGGAAGACGTTTTTTTATCTACTTATTTCTCTTTTTTTCCGGTATTTAGAGGTTCTCATCCCGATGCTGGTGAAACATCAAAGTTGGAGTCTTGCCAATCAGCATCTGCAACAGGAAATAGTTTGGCCACACTTTTGGGCGGTTCAAATTTGGGTCTGGGTACTCTTATTCGGTTACTCAATTGTGAGGGAACTCGTCAGGACAATGGGTAGACGCGAGGCAATCAAGCGGTTTTTTGGCATTTAAGTTTTACTCCCTAGAATTAGGTTTATTAGATTACAATAACAACAACTTACTGATAACTAATATGATTCAACTTGCAAAAAATCCGTCACTTTTAATGGCAGGAGCGATCGCTAGTTTAGGATTAGGGGCTGGTGTGTTCGGACTCAGTTTAGCGACTCAAGCTCAAAGCCAAGCCAATCGCGATCAAAACATCGCCCTGCAAGTCGTCGCCAAGATGACTGAAGGACAGCGCACTTACTATCAAAACAATGTTCAGTTTCGAGCGGTTGTCAACAATATTCAGAAGGATTTTGGCGTTATCTTGCCATCTACTTTTGATTACGCAGTTCGCACCACCTCGGAAGCAGCTTACAGTTACGTCATTCCTGCTCAATCTCCCATGACTGGCAAGCTGAAAGCCTATGTCGGCGGAGCCTTTATCACCCCGAATCAGAATCCTAAAATCACCACGATTATCTGTGAAAGTACAACACCGGGACAGGTTCGTCCTGCCGATCCTCAATTGGTCAGAGGAACAGACCTAGCCAACCCAACTAAACTAGCGTTACAGTGTGGCGATTTCTCCGTTCAAGTACCCGCTTCTAGATTGACAGAGTAAGAGGTTTATCCAGCATGAGCCATCCTCTCTTGCTCATTCTCGTTAAAATCACGATTTTTTCGCTCATGTTAGCCATAGGGGTCAACCTATCCTTCGAGAAACTGCTCTCCCTATGGCGCAAACCAAGTTCACTATTCCGCGCTCTCCTGGCCGTTGTCGTACTGGTTCCTCTGGTGGTTATCCTCCTGCTGAAGCTGTTTCACTTACCGAGGGAAGTAGCGGCAGGACTAGCCTTATTAGCGGCTGCACCAGGCGCTCCCCTGATGACGAAACGCTCCCAAATGGCAGGAGTCAGTATTTTTCAGGCAGCAGGACTTCAGTTGACCCTAGCCTTAGTCGCCGTGTTGGTTACGCCATTAACCTGGCATATTTTTAATGTCTTGTTTGCCTGGGAAACAGAAAAAGTCACTGTCCTAGAAGTGTCGCGCCAAGTCGTTATGGTTCAGTTACTACCTATCGCGTTAGGACTCGCGATCCAAAAATTCGCGTCAAACGTGGCACTAAGGATTGGTAAGCCTCTGAATCTAATCGCTAATAGCCTATTTTTGCTGTTAGTGATTGTGATCCTTGTTCCTGCTTTTCGCATTACGCTACAAATCGGCATTCTACCCATCGTGGCGATTATTGTGATGGTTGTCGTTTCCTTGGGGATTGGACATCTCTTAGGCGGCCCCGACCTAGAAAAACGTTCGGCTGTAGCGATTGCCTGTATCGCCCGTAACATTGGTCTAGCTTTGTTTATTGCGGTCTTAAATGACGCGGAGAAGCTGGTTCTTCCGACACTTGTAGCTTATGCGATTTTGGGATCAATCGTCGCCCTTCCCTACTCCGTCTGGAGCAAGCGAAAATTTGCCCAATTAAACAGTGAAATTTCCAGGAAATAGATTAGGATCTCAATTATTGAAATCATAGTCCCCATTACCCTTTTTTCAACTCATGACCATGCCGCCATCAACATTAAATACCTGTCCAGTAATGTAAGCGGCTGCCGGATCGATCGCTAGAAAACGTGTCATGCCAGCGATTTCTTCGGGTTTACCAAAGCGCCCTAGGGGAATCATTTTGAGAATGTCATCAGCCTGGAGTCCGCTCGTCATATCCGTTTCAATAAATCCTGGCGCGATCGCGTTGACAGTAATGCCGCGACTAGCAAGTTCTTTGGCGACGGTTTTGGTAAAGCCAATCACCCCAGCTTTAGCGGCACTGTAGTTGGCTTGTCCGGGGTTGCCCATCTGTGCGGCAACCGAAGCAATATTGATAATGCGCCCGCTTTTTTGCTTTAACATGGGCTTAATAGCCGCTTTCGTACACAAGAAAACCCCCGTCAGGTTGAGGTCGATCACTGCCTGCCAGTCTTCGAGTTTCATTCGCAGCAGGAGAGTATCGCGGGTAATGCCTGCATTGTTCACCAGTACGTCAAGGCGACCGAATTTGTCTAAAGTCGTTTTGAGTAAGTTGTCTACTTCTTCTGAGCTAGAGACATCTGCCCCAATCGCGATCGCTTCTCCTTTAGCCTCAGTAATGGCTTGCACGACTTCTTCGGCGGCGGCAACCGAACGCGCATAATTGACCGCGACTTTCAAACCCGCCTGCCCCAAAGCGAGTGCGACTGCCCGGCCAATGCCTCGCGAAGCCCCCGTCACAAGAGCGACTTGCTCGTTTAAAGCGCTTTGTGTTTCACTCATGTATTTTCCTCGGTTATTTCTACAATTTACAAAATCGCCTTTCTCGGTCATATTCCGGTTCTTGCCAAGAAAAGGCAAAATGACTGATGGAGCGAATTTTAGGAGCCGTAACGCGAATGGCTTCCATCTGTGCTTCTAAAGAAGGACGGTTGTCGTAATTTTTGCCCCACAATCCTGCCAACGCCGGAACAATCTGCACGCCAGCCGGAGCAGTCCCTGTCACGCGCTTAACCTGTTGCACGATGCAACTCGTATCATTGCACACGCCGTAGGACATGGCGTGCCATTCTAACGAAGGGGGAAATTTATCCCATGCTTGCAAGCGAGAATCATATCCTCGATTGCCGACACTTTGATTGCCATCAGGAAAGAAAACGGCTCCTGCCGGAATTCCCTGGTTTTGCACCATGCTAGCTGCCATTGCCAGAAAATCGAGTACGCCTTGGGCCGCATGAGCGACAGATAGATGCCAAATATCCGCTTTAAGGCGCTGATAGCGCGTCTGAAGCGGTTCTTTCATCTCGGTGGCAGGCGGGTTGCGTCCTTGCCAACGGGGAGAGCCTTCTTGTGGGTAAAGCTTGTCAATGGCTAGAACATCGTTGGCGGTAATGTACCCTTGCGTCACGTAGCGTTCAATTAAAGCGCGTCCTTTATGATTAACCCCTCGATTGACTAACGCTTGCCGAGACGCAGTTCCGTAAATCCACAAGTCTTTGACATTGCCGGCGGCGGACTGGGTTCCTGTGCCTCTGGGGTAGCGTACATAATCGAATAACACCCCATCTGGTCGCCGCCTGAGAACCGCTTGTAGGAGTTGCATGTAATCGGTTCGCGCTTGAGGATGATAGGGGTCGATAAAAGCTTGCGATTGATCGTGAACGACGGCAGTGCTGTCTTGTCCTGCACCGTTGCGAGCGAGAACGGCAGTGCGATCGCTTCTTTGAGCGTAGGCATAGCCGAAATTCATGGTAAACACCCAGGCATAGACTTTTATGCCACGCTGTCGCCCTTTTTGGATGGCTTGAGCGAGTAAATCTGTATTGCTGTCGCCGGGTGTCCGCACGATGGTATCCCAAGGGGTCGGGTTGTCGGCGGGAGGCAATAATACTTGGCTGTCGGCAAACACTTCGACGTAGACAGTATTGTAACCTCGATTGACAATGCGATCCATCACTTCATCGATCGCACCAGGACGAACATCACACGGATACATTCGCAACCAGATAGCCTGTTCTGGCGGCCAGGTTTGGCTTCGGCAACGGCGCAACCCATCGGCATGTTTAAATAGGATTGCCGTATAGCTTTTGATGGCATCGGCGTTGCCTTGAAGAGCGGCTTGGCGCAATTGGTCTTTGGTGGCGATCTCGTCAGCAGTCAATTGACAGTGGTTTTCGCTAGCTGCCTCAACCATGCTATCCCACCCCAAGGAAAACAGCCAACTACTAACCACTATCACAGCCGCGATCGTCTGATGTAAGGCTCGTCGGTTGCGAAATCGCTTACTAGCCGACATAATTAAAGTTTTTTACTAAATTCCGCGTTGGACGGCAATTTCTGCCTGTTTGAATTCTTGTTGTAGGCGTTTCTTTAATTTTTCGGGCAGTGGGCGTGCTCCATAAGCCGTATAGTAACCCGCTAAGGCATTGAGAGCCGTCTGCATGGTGGTAAAAGAACGCAGCCCACCGGAGCTAGTGTTACGCCGATATTGAGAAATATAGTCTTTAATTTGCTCTCGTGCCTGAGCTTGGATGGTTGCCAAATCGGGAGTGTCATTGGGCAGAGCGATCGATTCACTCAAAGTTTCGATGACCTTGAGGGTATCTTGCGTGTAGTTGCCCGTCAGTCCACTGGGTGTGCCACCACAACCCACTAAGGCGATCGCTACAACTAAAATGATGGCTAGCAAACGGGATAGATAAGATTTTATCAGCATCATTGCATTTTTAACGGTAGGACGGTTAGGCTGAGAGACTGTCTGTCGGCTAAAGCTCAATATTTCTTTACAAACAGTGTCTAAGTTGTTTCCTATCCTATCAGGAATCTCCCGCTTTTGCGCTTAGGGATCTCAAAATATTTCACCTTAATATTAAGAAGCTTTGTCATCTCCTACCCAAAATTGAGCAGATCCGTTACAGTATAAGCGTATCTTAATCCTCCTCAGTAGATCTCGATTACCCTTACTTCTCTGGCGAGAAGGCAATCAATCGCTCATTTTGTAATTAGGCAAACAAAACCGTTAAAAAATTCTGGTAGCCTAATAAACGTATTATTTTTCTACCCTAACGGGGAGTATTACTTAAAAAAAGCTTAAATATTTTCCCTAACTTTTATTCAATGTAACAATCAGCCCCATAGTCAGGATTGCTGCCCTTGTCAATCAATATTCAATCTAGCGACCCAATCAGTTCACCTGCTTGTCTATAAAGATGATTAATATGAATACCAACCATACCTTAAACTCTCCATTCAGTCCCGATATAGGAGATTTGTTAGAGGCTTCCAATCTAGGACAATCTGTTGGAGAAACTCATTCGATAGAAATTGAATTTTCCGAGTTAGCAGACGAATTGGGCAATCAGTATCCCGATGGCTATCGAAAAACGGTTTCTGATGATACTATCGGGGCTTTTTTCAAAGAAATGGCCCGCTATCCTCTACTCAAAGCCGATGAAGAAATCGATTTAGCCTTCAATGTCCAATTTCTCGTCACGGCTGAGGAAAAACGACAAGAACTGCAAGCCGAACTCAAGCGATCGCCTAGCAGACAAGAATGGGCTAAAGTCATGGGGTTTGAGAGCGAACGGCAGTTTGAAAACCGCCTCTATCGGGGACGCAGCGCCAAACGCAAGATGATTCGCTCGAATTTGCGTTTAGTCGTCTCCATTGCCAAACGCTACCTCAATCGAGGCGTTCCCTTTCTTGATTTAATCCAAGAAGGAGCAATCGGTCTCAATCGCGCCGCCGAAAAATTCGATCCCAACAAAGGCTATAAATTCTCTACCTACGCCTACTGGTGGATTCGTCAAGCGATTACGCGAACCATCGCCAATGATGCTCGTACTATTCGCCTTCCCATCCATATCGTCGAAAAACTCAACAAACTCAAAAAAGCCCAGCGCCTTCTCAAACAACAACTCCAGTACAATCCTAGTGAAAAAGAACTGGCTAGTGCTTTAGAAATCACCCCCTCTCAGTTGCGCCAGTTGTTGCAATTGCGCCGCCAATCCCTTTCGCTCAACCATCGAGTCGGTAAAGGAGAAGACACCGAACTGGTAGACTTGCTCGAAGATCAAGAATTGCAACTCCCCGAAGAGCAAATGAGTGAATCGATGCTGCGGCAAGAAATTTCTGAGGTGTTGAGTGATGTCCTTACCGAACGCGAAAAAGACGTGATTTCGCTGCGCTATGGTTTGTCTACCAGTCAACCCTACACCCTGGAGGAAGTCGGCGGGATGTTCAATCTCTCGCGGGAGAGGGTGCGCCAAATTCAAAGTAAAGCCATGCGAAAGTTACGTCGCCCGCAGGTAGCCCGTCGCTTGAAAGGATGGCTCAATTAGTCAATGTGAACAATGGATAATGGAACAGCACTTATTGATTCGTCCGGCAGCGCCGTCAGATGTAACGGTTTTGTTTTCCTTAATTGAGGCGTTAGCTGAGTATGAGAAACTCAGCCATCGGGTGACAGGCAGTGCCGAGGCGTTGCAAGAACATCTTTTTGGGGGGCATCCTTATATAGAAGCGATCGTCGCTCAATGGGAAAGTGAGATAGTAGGATTTGCCCTATTTTTCCCTAATTATTCAACTTTTTTAACCCAACCGGGCATTTATATTGAAGATATTTTTGTCTTGCCAACGTATCGCCGTCAGGGAATTGGCAGAGCCATGTTAATCTATGTCGCACAGTTAGCAGTGGAGCGCAAAGCAGGGCGCTTAGAATGGAGTGTGTTGGATTGGAATAGTCCTGCCATTGCCTTTTATGAACAAATGGGGGCAGAAATCCTAGAAGAATGGCGAATTTGTCGGGTGGCGGGAGAGGAATTGTTGCAGTTTGGCAAGTGTGAAAAATCCCCCAATTAAACAGCAGACTTCAAAAAGCTCACCGAGGAAAAACTTTACCCAAAAGGATGAGACAGATGGTGCAAACAATTCCGGCGACTGAGGTGACGCTACGCCAACTCAAACAGGCATTTGGGTTACAGCAAGCTCAAGACTCAACCTTTTTCTCTGAGTTGTCTGGGACTCATGCAGCTTTGAGCGAGGCAGAGCAACAGTTACTTGATCGGGTGAAAGCCAATTTTGCGGAGTTGATGGAAGATCCACCGATGCTGGAAAACAGCGTCAAGATGGTGGTGCTTGCACCCTTATTAGATTTGGCTGGCTTTTATCACAAGCCGTTTCGGATTGAGACGGAAACGAGTGTAGATGTGGAGCTAGAGGATGAAGGCACAGAGATTCGAGGGCGAATTGATGTGCTGGTACTGAAAAATCGTTTGTGGTTGCTGGTAATTGAGTCGAAGCGAAGTGATTTTGCAGTGACGCGAGCAATTCCTCAAGCCCTGGCTTATATGTTAGGAAATCCAGAGATAGCAAAACCCACGTTTGGCATGATTACCAATGGAAATGAGTTTTTGTTCTTGAAAGCAACGCGCCACCCCAAGGCTGAATATGCCAACTCCAAACTTTTTTCGCTGGTGAATCCGAATAATGAGCTTTATCGGGTGTTACAGATCTTGAAGCGACTGGGAGAACAGGCGATCGCCTCTAGTTAAAGATAACGTGGTTCAATTAAGCTTCCATCGGTCTAAGCGGCGCAACGGTGAGCGATTAAGTGGGGGCAATTTTCTAACTAGGGCGAAATCAGGTTAAGATAGAGACGGCTGTAAATAAAATGCAGTCTCAGGAGAGGTACGCGATGACAGCAGTCGGTTTAACCCAGCAAGACATAGCAACCTTAACCCAGCAGGATATTGCTGCCTTGGCGGTTCGATTGGAACAAGACGACTACACGAACCCCTTTGAAGCCCTTAACGATTGGCACTTACTTAGGGCGATCGCTTTTCAACGTCATGAACTTGTCGAACCCTACCTCTACCTCCTCGATATTGAACCCTACGACGAAGCGTAGCGCAAAATGCTAGGCAATCGGCGTATTCTCATCGGTATTTGTGGCGGTATCGCTGCTTATAAAATCTGTCAGGTTATTTCTGAAGCATTTCAAGCAGGAGCCGAAGTTCGTGCTATTTTAACGGAAACCGCACAGCAATTCATTACGCCCCTAACCGTTGCCACCCTCAGCCGCCACCCGGCTTATACTGATGTAGACTTCTGGCAAGCTAGTTACTCGCGTCCGTTGCACATTGACTTGGCAGAATGGGCAGAAATCATGCTCATCGCTCCTCTGAGTGCCAATACGCTAGCCAAGTTAACTTATGGTTTGGCAGACAATTTGTTAACCAATACGGTACTCGCTTCGGATTGCCCCATTTTACTTGCCCCAGCCATGAATACCCAAATGTGGGAACAAGCGAGCGTCCAACGCAACTGGCAGCAATTATTACAAGACTCCCGCTATCATAGCGTGGGGCCGGGGGCAGGATTACTAGCGTGCGATCGCGTCGGGGCAGGACGCATGGCAGAACCCGCCGAAATTCTGCTAAAATTACAATCTTTAGCCTATACCAAAGGAAAACAAGACTTAAAGGGCAAACGCATCTTGATTAGTGCCGGCGGAACGCGGGAACATTTCGATCCGGTACGCTTTATCGGCAACCCCTCAACGGGTAAAATGGGACTGGCCTTGGCGCAAGCAGCTAGCGATCGCGGAGCAACCGTCACCCTCGTTCACGGCCCCATTTCCCCTGAATTATTATCACCTTTTCTCTATTTTGAACGCATTGCAATTGTCAGCGCCGCTCAACTGGAACGAGTCATGCTAGAGCAGTTTCCCCAGGCGGATTGGACAGTGATGACTGCTGCTGTTGCTGATGTCAAACCGACTCATTATACTGCCACTAAATTGCCGAAAAAAGATCTTCCTGACGCTTTACCCTTAGATCCGGTTCCTGATATTGCCGCACAATTAGGAAAACTTAAAAAGCCTCATCAGTGCTTAATAGGTTTTGCAGCACAAACCGGGGATATTGTCATGCCAGCTTTAGAAAAATTGCAGCGCAAACATCTTGATATTATTGTCGCTAATCCTGTCGATCTTGTCGGTGTTGGTTTTGGGAGTGACAGCAACCAAGCTGTTTTTATCGATGCTCAAGAGCGCAAGTTAGAAATCGGTCGCTGTAGCAAGCTAGAACTCGCTCATCGGTTGTTAGACGTTATTAATTCCTCGGTTAATCATAATGATATTTACAAGACAAAATGATTAAAAAATCTTCCTCAACTTTGTACACTAATCTATGTTCATCAGTAATTCGCCGTGACCAACAGCCCTGTAATTCATCTTTTAATGATTCTGGTTTTCCTAAACCTGTAAATGGTGTTTTTTGAGCATCTCTAATCAACGTTAGCATTTTTTTGAAGATTTTTTTATCTTCTATTGCCCATTGTCCAAATTGTTCCAATGCTTCTGAATCAAAGGCTATTCTTCTCGTATTCATCTAAATCTACATAATTTAAGTTTCCCTGGTTTGCATTATCTAAAGCTTTCAAAAGATGTTTTTTATTAGCCTCTGATTTAAGAAGATAAGTAGTTTCATCTTCTTCGTTTTGAGATTCAACTAATACAATAACTTCTACTATTGTACCTTCTTTTAGCTCAGTAGTAGTAAGTACAATCTTCCCATCTTTATTGACAATTGCTTGTTTTTTAAATCCATGAAACATACTTTGATTAATCTCCTCATTGCTGCTATTCTAATGCTAAAGTTTAGTAAGTTAGCAGAAATTATCATGCGTACTTCTTACATCACAAAGTTATTCTGTGTCACCATTTTAGCGTTTAGTGTCATCGTCAGCCCGGTGCTACCGTGTTCCCGCATTCTATGGAACAATGTACGACAGCGCTACGGCAGACGGGATCAATGAAAAGGGATTAGCCGCCCATCAAGACAGAGTAAGCCTGTCAACGCTAACATAAATCATATAATCCAGATATTTGTCCCATTGAGCTTTGGTAAAATTTCCGTAAAATACCTGAGTTAATCCAACCTAATTTTATAGATACTAAGAAAAGCTACCGTGATATAAACATGATTGGTGAACTCTCTCAACCCCCTCAAGTCGATTTAGCCACCCCCAATTCTGTGGATATTTTTGGCAGTTCTGAGCCTGCCAAAATTTTGGTCCTTGACGATCAGCCCTACCGCCGCATGATGGCAGTAGACGTGCTGCAAGCTGATGGTTACAACGTGATCGAAAACGATGGCAGTGCCGACGTGTTTGAAGAAGTCCTGGCAGTCTCTCCCGATCTCATCTTGCTAGATGTAAAATTGCCCAATCTTAACGGGTTTGAAATCTGCCACGCGCTTAAAAAAGACCGACGCACCGCCAAAATTCCCGTTTTGATAATGACGGTAGCCGATGACAATTCCTCGCGCTTAAAAAGCCAGGAAGTTCGCGCCGATGGTTTTTTGAGCAAGCCACTCGAACGAATGATCTTGCTGCCAGAGGTGGAGTTGCTCGTCCAGCGCAAGCGACTTTATGAATGGTTAGAACAGATGCAGGAAGTCCTGTTTCTTATCGCTCAGGCCGTTGAAGAACGTTACGCCCGCGAAGGAAATTCCCGCGCCAAAATGGATAAATTGGCCCAATCTTTTGGGGAATACCTGAATTTAACCCCTGTCGAAATTAATGACTTGATTCTCGCGGCTCACCTGCACGATATTGGCACAGTGGTCATTCCCGATGCCATTTTACTCAAAACCGGAGAATTGACCGACGAAGAACGAGAACTGATCAAACGGCACGTCTTGATTGGGGAGCAAATCTGTCGCCCCATGCAAAACCGCCGAGGCATTCCCCAAATTATCCGCCACCATCACGAGCGTTGGGACGGAAGTGGCTATCCTGATGGGTTGAGTGGCTCACACATTCCTTGGCTGGCACAAGTGTTTCAAATGCTCGATATCTACGATGCCTTGACGAGCCAACGCCCTTACAAACAAGCACTCAGCCCAGAGCAAGCCTTAGAAATTATGGTTGAAGAAACGCAAAAAGGCTGGCGCAATCCTGAATTAGTCGAGAAGTTCATCGGCTTTATTCGGCAAATACCGCCTGACTCCTCAAATTAAGTAAGCACTCAGTTAGCAAATGCGATCGAGACGCGATATACTCCTGAGTTGGAGATTGAGGTGACGGGAACAAGCATATGGTAGCAGTAGCCATTCTAGCGGCAGGACGAGGCACTCGGATGAAATCAAGTCTTCCTAAAGTGTTACACACGTTGGGTGGGCGATCGCTTCTCGAACGAGTGTTGGAAAGTTGTCAATTGCTCAAGCCTTCTCGACGCATTGCCATTGTCGGCTATCAAGCTGAATTGGTCAAACAGTCTCTAGGGCATCTGGCGGGAGTGGAATTCGTCGAACAGACCGAACAGTTGGGAACTGGCCACGCCGTCATGCAACTCATTCCCCATTTACAAGACTTTAGCGGGGATTTATTGGTCTTAAACGGTGACGTGCCACTTCTGCGCCCAGAAACGCTGGCAAATCTCCTTTCTCTTCACCAATCTCACGCCAATGCCGCCACGCTACTGACAGCCTATCTTCCCAACCCCAAAGGCTACGGGCGAGTTTTTTGTGATGGTAACAATCTGGTAACGCAAATTGTCGAAGACCGGGATTGCAGCGATGCTCAAAAGCAAAATCACCGCATTAACGGCGGGATTTATTGTTTCAATTGGCAGCAGTTGGCTGAAATTTTACCGAAGTTGAGAGCCGATAATGATCAGCAAGAATACTACTTAACTGACGTGGTGCGATTTTTACAACCTGTGATGGCAGTGGATGTCGAGGATTACTTAGAAATTAACGGCATTAACGATCGCAAGCAACTGGCTACCGCCAGCACTATCTTGCAAGAGCGCATCAAAGATGCTTGGATGAGAGCAGGTGTCACCTTAATTGAACCCGACAGCATTACGATTGACGATACGGTTGAACTGCAAAGCGATGTCATCATTGAACCCCAAACCCACCTGCGAGGCCAAACGGTGATTGGTTCGGGCAGCCGCATCGGGCCGGGTAGTTTGATTGAAAACAGCCAACTCGGTGAAAATGTGACAGTTCTATATTCTGTCATCAGCGACAGTCGTGTAGAAGCTGGAAGCCGCATAGGGCCGTATACTCATCTGCGCGGACAAGTTCAAATTGGTGAGTCGTGCCGCATTGGTAATTTTGTAGAGATTAAAAAGACTACCGTTGGGGCGAATTCTAATGTCGCTCACTTGTCCTACTTAGGCGATGCCACCCTTGGCACTCAGGTCAATGTAGGGGCAGGAACGATCACCGCTAACTATGATGGTATACAAAAACATCCGACACTGATTGGCGATCGCACGAAAACGGGTGCTAATAGCGTATTTGTCGCACCGGTCACTTTAGGGCAAGATGTAACGGTAGCCGCCGGTTCAGTGGTGACTCACGACGTTCCTGACCGAGCGTTAGTGATTGCCAGGACGCGACAGCGCATCCTTGCAGACTGGAAGACCCTGCGAGATGGCCAGAGGTAAGGTGGGACGGGGCAAGGGGCAAGGATGAATTCTTATCCCTTTAACCTTTAACCTTTCCCCCCTCAACCCTTGACTAGATATCATCATCGAACTCACGTTAAGGTGGGCAATGCCCACCCTACTTTGAGGAAAATAGGGGTAATTCGCCCTCCCCTGTGACCCATCTGGCAAAATGTCGGGCCAGAGGCGGCGCAAAAATAAGCGTACTGGTAAACCCTGTAAATAGATAAATTCCGGTTAAATCTGGAATTTGTCCCATTAATGGTTGAGAAAGATTGGCAAAGGCGACGAGACAGCAATGCCAGGTTCCGGGTAAATTTTGGAGAGATGGTAAGCGTCTGCCAACTTCGGCGCGAATTTTTGCTTCACTGGTTATCGGATCGATTTTAGCATGGGGATCGGTGCGGATTTGGCTAACTTGGCCAAGCAAAAAACTGCCATCTATAAATTGGATTGCTCCCGGTTCTAGTGTCTCAGCAATTAATTCTGAACTAGGGTTTTCCCAGCATAATTTTATTGCAGATTGGCTTACTTTTTCTTCCAAAATTAACCGTTGAGGAATGGCTGGCATGACGAGCGATCGCAGTTTTATCTCGACGGGAGGGGTTTTAATTAATTGCGCGTGGCTAAAGTACAATTTTATTTTAATTCCCGCTTTTTGAAGTAAAGAACGGCTCAAACCTCCCGCACAAATGACCGTATTTTCTGCATAGTAATTTTGGCGAGAAGTTGTCACACCAATCACGCGCTCGCCTTGACATAAAACTTGCCTAGCTTGCTCGATTTTAACATCACCTCCTAGACGCAAAAAGGCTTTTTGATAAGCGTTATTTGTTTGGTGGGGATGAATGTGGGCGTGGGGTAGTTTTAACGCGCCTGAAATCGCATTTTTGTTGAGTAAAGGTTCTAATTGACAGGCTTCCTGAACGTCCAAAAGTTGGGGTTGAATGGCAAATTTAGTATAAGTTTCTGCGACTATTTCGGGATTGATATCTGGGTCTATCGTGAGTAATAAATCAATTTCTCGAAACTCAGTGGTTGCCTCTAATTCTTCAGATAATTTTCGGTGTATTTCAATGCCTTCTTGCAATAGTTGGTGGGTGATTGGTGTTGTTCCTGACCAATAGGCTAATCCGCCATAACTGTAATAAGTTGCATTGTTGGGTTGAGCATCTTTTTCTAAGAGAAGAACCTTTAATCCTTTCTTCACTAATTCATAACTCAATGCCGATCCCGTAATACCGCCCCCAATCACAATCCAATCGTAATTTTGCATACAAACTCAACTTGCTCAAGAGATAGGTTTAGCTAAAATGATATAGTCATCAATTTTATAGTTGGCAATAAAAGGTTCTTTTAAATAGCGTTTTCTAAGATTGCTCATGTATGGTTGTGGCGGCAAAGTATCTTTAGCAAATTGAGCAAATTCTAACCCCATTGGCATTCGCTTTCCTGTCGAACTTAAATATTTATACCATTCTAGCTTCAAACCAAGTTCTTCTAAGAAAATATCAATAACGACTTGTTCTTGTCCGCTATATTCACTTTGAGAGATATTGTAAGTATTAAAAAGTTGGGTACCTTTGACAATGATTAATATATGCCCATTGGTTGTAAGCTTGGATTGAAAAATATGCTTGTAAATTTCATATACTTCGAGTCGCTTTTGGGGAGGGAAAAAGCAAAAATTAGCAAGAACAATAAAATCAAAAAAGTGATCAACAATTTTTTCTGTGTAAGATTTAAAATTTAAAATATCAACCGTTTCAAAATAAGTATAAGTATTAAAAGAAAAAGGTTTTTGTTGTATGTATCTTCTCCAAAACTGCAACCCTCTATATTGCAAGGCAGCTTGCTGTTCAAGGGAACAATAACAAACGTGTGGTTGCGGCAGTCGTTGATATTTACTAGCACTCAGCAACATTAAAGCCAGTCCGTAGGCAACAGTTCCCGTCCCTGCTGAGATATCTAGAATATTTATTTGAGAAGTCAGTAAACCTGCTTCATAAAGCAAAAACCAAGCCAAATAACCATGATAAACATTGTCTAAGAAATATTTTATAAAATAAACATAAGGTGTCAGACTTTGGCAATATTCTAGGTTGACACCATACTTAATTTCTTCAAGATCATTCATAGCTTCTTTGAGCTTAGATTGAAAGTCTTGAGCAGACATTTTTTCGGCAAAGTTTTGAACTTCAGAGTCAACAAAATTTGTCAAGTTCTTTTCCAAATCATAGAAAACATCAGTCTCCAACCCTGTTACTTTTACTAAGTATGGGTCTAATTTTACAAGTTGGAAAGAATGGTATACGTGCTTGATAAATGCTAAGTCAGAAATGATCGTTTGTCTTCGTTGACTTAAACAAGCATCTAATTTATTTGACAAGGTACTATTTTCGTTCGTGAGAGTCAAGAGTTGCTTTTCTAATTGAATTCTTTGCTTGAAGCTTTTTTCTAAAAGCGAGAGCCTTTGTCCCGATTGCTCAATAACTTTAAATAGTTGTTTTGCTTGCCGCCAATCTTGTCTCAGCAAAGCCGTTTGAAAATTACGGGAACGCAACCAGTTTTCAATCCAATGAAACATTGTTTAATTTTTTCGTGTTTTAGTTAAAAAATGAAAGTCTGGCTTTCATCTATGCCTAGCATACCCAAATCGAAATCGAAAAATTAACTCATTAATTCGGTATTCCAAGAGGCTTGCTGAATTTTGCTATCGAGATTGCGATATTCCCTTGAGAGTTGATCGATTTGTTGGTACAAACTCGTCACGTTGAGGGTACTGATAAATTTGATTTCACTCTTGCTGTGGCGAGTCGGTTGAATTGAGGCAGCATCAACCAGAGATTGATAAACGCTGCGCTTGAGGACAATTATATCGCGCCAGGCGATCGCATCAGTCAGCGTCAACCCATCTTCTAGTAGCGTGTGAGTGTAGGTTTTATTAATTCGCTTGTTTAAATCTTCCAAAATACTGAATGTGGCTTGAAGATCGGCTAGCAGCGTTTCAGGGTCTTCGTTGGGAGTTTCTCCCGCTTGAACGGTTGCATTTTGAATTAGGCGATGGCGTATTTGTTCGATGCGTTCTTGATAGTCAGCTTGCAACAGCAGAGCTTCTGCTAAGCTAATCGAGATGGCTTCTTTGGCGAATTTATAAAAACGTCTGTCGAGCATGAAGATTAAAGGTTTTTCAGCATTAAATAACAGCAGACATCGAACCTACTTTAAGGGATAAATGATACGCAACTCAAGAACAAAGAAGTTATCGGTGAAAACGCCCTATAATTTTCATATATTGTAGCGATGAAAACTGCCGTGAGTGCTTACCGACTGCCAGAAACCACAGCCTACGTTCGCATTACTCAGCAATCCTGGCAACACGGCAAAATTGAGGGTGAAGTGAGGGCCGCTAATTATGAATGGCGGTTTCAATGGCATTTTCGGCGCGGACGGCTGATCGTACATCCTTCTCTGGGTAAAGCCTTGATTTACGAACCCTTGGGGCGGTTTTTAGAACGCTGTGACTATCAATTAGAACCAGGCGGTGACTATCAATTTACACTGAGAGCGAGTTTTTAGAGAGCGAGTTTTTAGAGTTTTTAGAGAGCGCACGCGATGCGCCCCTACTAGGGAGAAAGACGTTGAATCTGCCAAGATCCGTCTTTTTGCAGGGAATATAAAAAGCGATCGTGCAATCGATTCGGCCTTCCTTGCCAGAATTCAAAACTGTGGGGAATAACTCGATAACCACCCCAAAAGGGAGGAAGGGGGATCTCCTGGGGTTCAAATTTTCGTTTAATTTCTTCAAACTTCATTTCTAACCATTTGCGCGAGGAAATCACTGAGCTTTGGTGAGAACACCACGCCCCCAATTGACTGCCTCTCGGACGGGTGATAAAGTATTCTAAAGATTCATCTGTCGAAATCTTAACGGCACGCCCCAAAATTTCGACTTGCCGTTCTAAAGGAAGCCAAAGAAACAGAAGCGCAACGTGAGGATTTTCAGCGATTTGTTGGGCCTTGTGACTTTCATAATTGGTAAAAAAGACCAACCCTTGGCGATCAAAATATTTAAGCAATACGGTACGTAAAGAGGGTTCTCCCTTGGCTGAAGCGGTTGCTAAACTCATGGCATTGGGTTCAAGTAACGCCGCTTCAGTTGCCTGCCCAAACCACCTCTGAAACTGACCAAAGGGGTCTGGGTTGAGATTTTGGCGAGACAAACCTTCTCGTGTGTATTCCTCTCTTAGCTGTCCGATGTTCATACTTAATCAAATGCTGATCAGATTTTATTTTGACAAGCATTTCGTTGGATGACAAATACAGCTTATACAGTATAGGAAGAAAGGAGGAGATAAAAGCTTGTACTCGCTGGAAAATAAATATCGGCGCTTGCGACAGGAGTTGCTAATAGGGGCATTTGCCTTTGCTGGCTTGTTTTTGCTGGGGACGCTGTGGTACTGGTGGGTAGAAAAATGGACGCTACTCGATGCCGCCTACATGACGACGATTACCCTCGCGACAGTCGGTTTTTCTGAGATCCATCCTCTCGACGAGCGATCGCGCTTATTTACCATCGTACTGATTTTCTTGGGATTGATTACTATCGGTTACATGGCCAACCGTTTTACCGAAGCACTCATTCAAGGCTATTTTCAAGAAGGAATCCGACTCAGGCAGGAGAAGCGCATGATTGAAACCCTGACCAACCATTACATTGTCTGTGGCTACGGACGCACGGGACGGCAAGTCTGTTTGGAGTTTAAAGCTGAAGAAATTCCTTTTGTGATCATCGATACTCGTCTCGAACAAGTTGAAGAAGCCAAGCAATTGGGATACATCGCTTTTCAAGGGGATGCTACCTTAGATGAATGCCTGATCCACGCCCAAATTCATCGGGCCGCGTGTTTAGTAACTGCTCTCACTTCAGATGCTGAAAACCTCTACACTGTCCTCTCTGCCAAAACCCTCAATCCCAATATCCGAGCGATCGCTCGCGCCAGTACCGAAGAAGCGGTTCTCAAACTCCAACGGGCCGGGGCCGATGCTGTCGTTTCTCCTTACATCACTGGGGGCAGGCGGTTGGCAGCAGCAGCTTTGCGGCCTCAAGTAATGGATTTTGTCGATGGTATTTTAACCGGAACTGATCGCGCTTTTTATATGGAAGAATTCTTCCTCGACTCCGAAGTTTCTCCCTGTGTGGGACAAACCTTACGGGAGGCTCGCTTGCGATTGCAATCGGGTGCTTTGGTGTTAGCGATTCGCCGCGCTGACGGCACGTTAATTGGCGGGCCGACTGGGGACACGTTGCTGATGGAAGGAGATTTACTGATGTGCATGGGAACGGCTGAACAACTGCGGCAACTTAACCAAATTTTAGGGCCGCTGCGATCGTCCTCGTTGCGGCTGCCGAAGAAAAAATGAGGCGATAGGGGATTTCAATGACCTATTTGTCTTGTTTCTGCTGCTTGAGCGTTTGAAGGTGCTGCCAGAGAACGTCGATCTCGGCTTGGAGGTGGAGATACTTAACTTGTTGAACCGCTTGATAGGATTTGAGAATCCGAGAGAGTTGATGCTCGTCAACCGTTAGGGAAGACGCGCTGGAATGGGCAACCTCCTCAGTTTGAAGGGGATCAGATGGACGAGAAATTACTGAATTTGTCATTTTAAAGTTAGCTAAATCATTACAGTTTGTTAAGTTACCTCTCGAAGACGACATTATATCCCAATGCCGTTACCGATGTATAGTGAAACACGCTAATCAATGAGCAATCCTTACAAATCTCGTTTTCGCCGATTTTTTCCGTAGCGCGTATTTTGTAACGTATTGCCTAATCCTTGAAAGATGCCGCGACCAATTAAGCCAATTCCTCGCCCAATCACCTGAGTTAATACATAAACGACTCCATTACCGACAAATCCAACGAGCGATCGCAACAAAGGCGCAACAGCATCATGAGTTTCTAACAAAATAGTCACTGCCCAACGAATACCTGTTAGTTGTTGAAGTTCTGCTTGTCGGGGAACATAAACATCAGTCAATTGTATGCCATTAGGACTGAAAAAAAATAGGCGGTATTTACTTTCAAAAATATTGCGCGGTTCTTCCCAGTAAAATTCTTGACGGTATCGCCAAGATAGGTTATTACGAAAACGGGCAATCTCACGCGAAGACATGAGTTTTTGATGAAAAAGTTGCTGTCTCACCGTTTCTAAATCTGAAAATTGATTTAAAACGAGTGACATTACTCCATTAGCAATTTGAATAATCGTATTGTGAAATAAAGGTATTTCTCCAGATAATTCTTCTGCCAAGGATGGAGGATATATTACTTGATTGGCAATCCAATTCTGCTTAAATAATAAATCTTGTAATAATTCAGAAACTAACGGAATTTTATCTAAAACTTCTCTTTCAATTAACGGCTCTTCATGATTAATGATATTTTCAATAGTTTCTAGGTTAAATTCTTCTTTGGCAAAACAGTATTTTCCTAAAAAACTGAGGCAGGATTCCCGCTCAATCTTTGCTAAAATCAAATCTCTGTTGTTAGGCAATTGTTCGGCTACTACTTCAATAAATCGTAAATTTTCTAAAGCTTCGATCCATCGATCCAAAACGATCTTTAATAGTTCTTGTTTTTTATCAAATCGAAGAATGTCTATTTCTAAGGAAATTGGTGTTAAATTATTTGCGTCTGCTTCAATCCTGGCTAGCGTTTGATTGTAAATTTCTAGACGATTAGATGATTGAGAAAACAGCGTCATTTCTGCTGAATTTTGCGAGACTCTTGGCAATAAGGAAGGGATTGCAGAAGGCGTTTGAGGATAGACAAAAACTTTTTCTACCGGAAGCAGTTGAGCGATCGCCCAACGAGCAGCTAATAATTCGCGCTTTCTACCACTCCAAAAGAACCAATCCCACCAGGATAACTGCGGTCGCTCAAGATATGTTTGAATTTGAGCTATTTGTTCTTCGATTTGAGTAATTCCCGATTCGTGAACGCTCAGTAACCAAGACTTAGATTGAATATTTCCAGACTGTATTAAATTGGCAGACTCGACTGCCTGCCAAACTATTTGTCCGTCAGCAATTTGTCGCAGTTGTTCGACTAATTCTTTAATAGAAAGACCTTTTAAAGCATATCCTTCAACTCCCAGATTTTGAATTTCTGTCAATTGCGAAGGATTAAAAAAACGACTAAACAGAAAAATTTTACAATCAGGATAAGACTTTTTAATTTGCTGGCAAAGTTCCCAGCCCATGAGAGCATTGTCGAGTAAATTCAACTCTAAAATAACAATGTCGATCACTTGGGTTGCTAGGGCAGCGAGTACAGTTGTGGTGTCATCTGCTTGGGCGATTGCCGCAAAGTCGCTATAGCAAGAGAGTACCGTGACGAGTCCTAGGCGAAAAATGGAATCGTCATCTACTAGCAGCAGGGTTATGGGGCGATCGCTCAAGCAGTTTACCAGCAGATACAATTATTAGTTTATTCTAAGGGCAAGTTAGGAAAGTTAGGCTTGAATTATTAGGCAAGACTCTGATTGTGCGAATCAGAGTCTTGCCTTTCTGTGCAAGGGTTACAGGGTATTAAGCTGGTGAAATAAGTTAAAGTTGAAGCTGTCGGCTGCAAGGTTCTGTCGCGTCCGTCACTGCCCCG
>JBGTNM010000078.1:0-2018 GCA_041743025.1 Microcystaceae cyanobacterium | reverse complement strand
GATGGTTTCACCTTGCTGGTGCTTGCTTTATTTTGAGCCTGCGACTTCTTCTGGGGTCTAGCCTTTTTCCCTTTCGCATCAATTCGCGCCTTGACAGTGTTGATGATATCTTCTTCTTTCAACATCACCACTGCCTTCTGCTGTGAGGAATTTGCCTTACGAGCTTTAAGTTTCGAGGGGCGAGCATCCGGCTGATTAACGCCTTTAAGTGCTTCATCTCCGATGGTATAGCCCCACATCGCACTCATATAACCTGCCCCCATCATCAGGGTCAACAAAATGAACGTTAGCGCTACAGTTAAGTTTAATTTCATCACTAAATAAGTTACACGCGGCTTTCCCTGATTCGGATTACTAAAATATTAGTGCCAACTGTTGTACAATATTATGTCAGCATTATACAATAAAATTATACTAACGTTTGACCGAGAGCATTAGGTAATTGCTCATGTTATGCTAAAGTAAAACAAAATATGCGCCTTTGGCCGATTGGGGAGGCAGCGAGCTCATAATTCGCCTTCAGACTGGTTCGATTCCAGTAGGGCGCACTAAATTATCCAAAATAATTAGTAGTCCATTGTTAAACTCCTAACGATAGTTAGGGCGTAGTAAAGCTATATATAAATGCAATTAAATTAATCGGATTGAGAATGAACTACAACCCGATAGATAATCTAAAAAAGCAGTTTCTAGCTTCTAATAAGATGGCAGCGCCTAAAATGCCTTATTAGTCCTAAATTATCTTCCGTAGAGTCTTCTGTAAAGGTTGAAGCGGTTGGAAAATGTAGTTGATGTTTCGTAGGGATTAGGTAAGTCTCTAGTGCGAACAATAGGATCGCTAGAAACTTGCTGTTCAAGAGCATCCCTATATAATACATCAATTAATTCGGTGTCTCCGTGAATTTCATTTTCAATGAACGAGTTTTTATTTGAAGAACCTATGCCAAAAATAAAGTCAAATTGACGACCAAAGGATCGATTATCAAAAAAAGTGCGATCGTTGCTAAAAAAACCACGCTCAAATGCCTCAGCAGTCGTTTCATAATTGCTTGGCGCATTGCTTGATGCTGATTGAGCTGTTGCAGCAGAAGGAAAAGCCATGCCTGTGGCAACAATAAACAATAAACTAGTTAAGCTTCTGAACTTGAGACTCATGACGTTCACCCTCAATATTTGGATAACTCTTAATTTATGCTTGAGCATAGAACTATTCTTAGCTTAATTTTTTGCTAGCCACAAGTTTTAATGTTTAGAGATGATTTATGAAACTCAATCCCAGCCAAATTCAGATGCCTGGGCAGCTACAGATGGTTTAACCGCACTGCGCCAGCATTTGCTGGATTTATTCTGTCAACTGGCTTACCAAGAGGGTGACTTCGTTCTCTCTTCTGGGCAACGCAGTTCTTATTACATCAACGGCAAGCAGGTGACACTCCATGCTCAAGGAGCTTTGGCAATTGGTCGAATTCTTTTATCCCAGCTACCGACAGAATGCTGTGCAGTTGCTGGTTTAACACTGGGAGCAGATCCAATTGTAACAGCGGTAAGTGTAGTTTCTGCTTACGAATATAAACCGATACCAGCGCTAATTGTGCGGAAAGAATCTAAGGGACATGGCACAAGGGCATATATTGAAGGTCCCAGTTTGCCAGATGGGGCATTGGTAGTAGTTTTGGAAGATGTCGTCACTACTGGACAATCAGCTTTAAAAGCAGTTGGGCATCTGCGATCTGCGGGTTACACTGTTAATCAAGTAATGGCACTGGTAGACAGACAGCAGGGAGGAGCCGAGTTGTACAAGTCAGCCCGGTTGCAGTTTCAGTCTGTGTTTTCGATTGCTGAGATTCAAGAGCGTTTCCGCCAATTAGAGGCTAGGGGCTAGGGAAAAAGAGGGAAGAACGAATTGCCCTTGCCTTTGCCCTAGTTCAAGCGTCCCGTTAAACCCCATATCAATCAAGTCGAAAGTCGAAAGTCGAAAGTCGAAAGTAAGAGAAAATAAAAGAGGGAAAATGATATTG
>JBGTNM010000077.1:0-19291 GCA_041743025.1 Microcystaceae cyanobacterium | reverse complement strand
GTCGTAGACTGAGCCAATATTACTGAGAGTAACAGCTTCACCAGAGTGATCGCCCACTTCTCGACGAATGGGTAAAGCTTGATTGTAGTATTTTAAGGCTTCTTGCGGTTGTCCGATGTTGTCGTAGACTCTTCCAAGATTATTGAGAGTAACGGCTTCACCAGAGCGATCAAAGATCGCTCGAAAAATAGATAGTGCTAGATTATAGCTATCTAATGCCTTCTGTGGCTGACCAATATTGTCGTAATTCAATCCAATCCCAAGCAGCGCAATGGCTTCATTTTCTCTATCTCCTTGTTGTCGCGCAATTTCTAGAACCTTTTGTAATGTTTCTATCGCTTCTCGCGGTTTTCCGTGTTGTGTCTGTTGTATTGCTTGGTCTATCAGTCGCTGTAATTGTTCCTGTAAATCTTGAGTTTGCGCCCAAGTCGGTTGTACTATTGGAGGTACTACAATAGGGGTTAAGGAGATACCAAAAGCCAATAAACTGCTAACAAGGCGTTTCATAAGGAAAGTTTTCGAGGCTGCTTCGTTGATGCCACCGTTTTAGCACAGATTTTCCGGTTGTCAATGATAAGCTGTAGAACATTTACAGCAGTTTACAACTTTTTGGAGTACACCATTAATTTCTAGGGGCACGGCATTAGTAACTTTACTCTTAAGACCATCAGCTTATTATCGCGCCCGCCCCTACCATCTATGTATCTTTAATTAAAATGGTATTAGAGCAGATACTAGAAGTAGCGTTAATCGGAGAATAGCATCATGAGCCAAGCACCCGTTACAATTACTTACTCACTAGAGGAAGTTTTAGGACAAATTAATCAGAAGCTAGACAGACTTGATGAGAAGATTGATCGGCAGTCCGAAGCAACTAACCGTAAAATAGATAACTTACAGAAGGAAATGACCGAATTCAGGCTTGAGACTCAAAAGAAAATGACCGAATTCAGGCTTGAGACTCAAAAGGAAATTGCCGACTTTAGACTTGAGACTAAAATATCCTTCGAAACAGTCAAGGGAGAACTCAAAGTCCTAGAAGAAAAAGGTAACGGATTGAGCAAGCGTCTAGAAAATCAAGAGTTTGTTAATAGAGGAATTTTAGTGGCTTTGGTTATTGCTATTTTAGGCAGTGCTGCTAAGTTGTTGGGTTGGGTAGGAAATCCTTAATCATCAATGACACCTTGATGCCACCGTTTGAGCATAACTGGAGCTATGGTATCGGTAAAGAAATATTGCTTCCTCTAAATCCCCTTTTAGAGGAGATACTAGAAGTAGAGTTAATTGGAGAATAGCATCATGAACCAAGCACCCGTTACAGTTACTTACTCACTAGAGGAAGTTTTAGGACAAATTAATCAGAAGCTAGACAGGCTTGATGAGAAGATTGATCGGCAGTCCGAAGCAACTAACCGTAAAATAGATAACTTACAGGAGGAAACTAACCGTAAAATAGATAATTTACAGAAGGAAATTACCGAATTCAGGCTTGAGACTAAAATATCCTTCGAAACAGTCAAGGGGGAACTCAAAGTCTTAGACGAAAAAGGTAACGGATTGAGCAAGCGTCTAGAAAACCAAGAGTTTGTTAATAGAGGAATTTTAGTGGCTTTGGTTATTGCTATTTTAGGCAGTGCTGCTAAGTTGTTGGGTTGGGTAGGAAATCCTTAATTATCATGGCACAATTATCCATATTAAACAAAAATACCCGTGAAAACTAGACTAGAGTTACTGAATTCCTTAATAGAATTTAAACAACCCTTATCCAGTATCCTATCCTCCTTAAAAACATTTCCTTAAGATAGTGATGAAGTATTAGTGACTTTTAAAAAAGAACATCTGATTCATGTAGTCAGTCAATACCTAAATAACCATTTCTCTGCTTCCGATGTAGAAAATTGGGCAAATGCCATTGAAGGAAGAGAAGATATTGGTTATGCAACTCAGGATGAAAATATACTTGATAACATCAGTTTTGAATTAGCAAATCCTATTTTAACGAGTCCCCTTTCTCCAGACATTGCCAGAGAGTATTTAATCAAGCTATCAGGTGCAACATTTTCTACACAAATCAGCAACAAATGATTTAGTTAATTCTCAAAATGTAGTCACATTTTACATTACTAGCAATGATCGGCTCGTTTAATGATACAGGCACAGAAGACATATTCAACGGCAACGATAGCAAAAATGCTAGAAAGACTTGTCCGCAGAATTTATGGAATGTAGCGATTCGTAAGTTAGATCAGCTAGATTCGGTGATATCTTTAGCTGAATTACGTATTCCTCCAGGCAATCGATTAGAAGCACTTAAAGGCGATCGCGCGGGGCAATATAGTATTAGAATTAATGAGCAATATCGTATTTGTTTTCAATGGATTGACGAGTATCCATTTGCTGTCGAAATTATTGATTATCACTCATAAATTATGACTGGAGCCAATTTTATATGATTCGTATTCCTACTAATCGACCTCCTACTCATCCGGGAGAAATGCTACTCAAAGAATTTTTAGAACCATTGGCAATCACCCAACAAGAACTCGCAGACAAAATTTACCTTCCTTATCAACAAATTCATGACCTCATAAACGGACGGCAACCAATAACACCTAGCATCGCTCTACGTTTAGCTAAACTTTTTGGAACATCTCCTGATTTTTGGCTGAATTTACAACTGCGATGGGACTTATATCACGCACTACAAACTGAAGCTCATGATTTAGAAAACATTCAACAGTTTCATTAATAAGGAACCACTGTAACTGCAATTTTTTCAGGAGAACTAAAGCGAATTTCTCTCACAACATAATCTGTATAAGGTTCTTTTTCTACTTCTTGAATAGCCTCTATTTTATCTTTTGAAAGAGAGGTTAACTTAATTGCAGCGTGTCCTTTCTGGGCATTCTTTAATTTAAAATGTTGAATCGATTCTGTCCAAGTCTCAGGTTTACCTTTAGCTGAATTATCCCCTCGAATAACAATATTTTGGCGTTCGATAAAAATAACCTCTTTCTCTAAAATTATCTGTTCAACATCTGATATTTTAATTAGTAAATTTCTACCACTTTTGCTTAATTGAATCTGTTGAGACTGAGCATTAATATCTGTTAATTTACCATCCCTATTTCCTTTTCCTTGCTTGAGTGTAACTGTTGCATACGTTGGCAAAAAAACATTAATCCAAGTCTCTTGTGCTTTAAGATTCTTAATATCTGAGGCAATCAAAGAACTTGACACGGATAGAGGCTGTATCACTAATCCTGATAATAAAGTAACCAGTACAGTTATGGTAATTCTCTTGACTTTCTGTTTCATTTTCTTGTCTCCAATTCTTAAGTCACTTATAATCGGATTAATCATTTAAGTAGGTAGTCAAAAATAAACATCAGGTAGGCATCGCCCCATTTTTGATGGGTAAGATTAGGTAGGGTGTGTTAGGTGGCTACAATCTTCGATATTACTAGGATTTAACAATCCACCGTAACGCACCTTTTTAGTCGTGTCAGTCCAGTAGGGTGGGCATTGCCCACCATCACCTACGTTTAATTATAAACACCTACTTGTTATACTAACAGGCAGTTAAGTGTCTAATTCCTCTCCCTCCAAAAATGAAATGCAGCCATTGGGTAGTTTTGCCAGTATTATTGGCATTTTAGCGATTTTTCTCTACTTTACGGGTTGGATTTACCGTTGGGCATACTTTGGCTTTTTTAAAATAGAAATACTTCGTTTCGATTTACCATTCTATTCATTTTTCTTTGTGCCTATTCAAGTTTTCTTGGGGAGTCTTGGCGCATTTTTAATAACCGTCTTAGCTGTCATGGTGACGGTTTTAGGGATTAAAGTGACAATCTGGTTCATCCAACCTTTGCAGCTATCTACAATTACGCCTAGAAAAAAATGGGTGCGTCACTTACACAATTATACTCGAAAGTTTCATCAGTTCACTATCTTAAAATTCCTCCGTTCCTTAATAACAGGTTTCCCTCAACGCCTTCTGCGTGAATTGATTATTGTCATTTGGTTATTAATTTCTCTTTTTTGGTTGGCCAAAATCCAGGGAACTTTAGATGCTTATCGAGATGCATTTAATCATACCTCAACCTTACCTGTGGTTACGTTTGTTACGCCACAAAAACGACTAGCGATTGGTCGCAATCCTGAAGACATTTTTACAAAACCTGCTCTCCAAGATTACCGAATTATTGGTAGCTTAGAACAATTAGAATATTTACAAAATAGAGATATCAATGATGCCACCAATCCCGATAACAAAGTCGTTTGGCGATTATTACTAGAAAATAGTAATTGGGTTTATTTATTTTCGAGTTTGCCGCCTAATGCTACTAGGGAACAGCGTCCTCCCGTGTTAGCGATTCGCAAAGATATCGAAGGAGAGTTGATGATTCTTAGTCCTGGTTACTCTGAAAAATAATCCCTCTCTATAGTAAAATGACAAAGCTGTGCATTTATATGGCGTAGACAGTGATTGAGCGTTATACTCTGCCCGAAATGGGCGAACTTTGGACAGATACTTACAAGCTAAAAACCTGGCTGCAAGTCGAAATAGCCGTCTGCGAGGCGCAAGCTGAATTAGGTTACATCCCTGCTGAAGCGGTTGAAGAAATTAAAAGCAAAGCCAAATTTGACCCTGAGCGCGTGCTAGAAATAGAAGCAGAAGTACGCCATGACGTGATTGCCTTCTTGACTAATGTTAATGAGTACGTAGGTGATGCCGGACGCTACATTCATTTGGGGTTGACCAGTTCAGATGTTCTCGATACGGCTCTCGCTCTGCAACTGGTAGCTAGCCTCAACTTAATTTTAGAATGCCTCGAAGATCTCGTCCAAGCCCTGCGCTACCAAGCCCAAGAACACCGCAATACTGTGATGGTGGGGCGATCGCATGGTATCCACGCCGAACCGATTACCTTCGGCTTTAAACTGGCTGGATGGCTGGCAGAAGTCTTGCGAAACCGCGATCGCCTGGTACGCTTGCGAGAAACTATCTCTGTCGGTAAATTTTCGGGCGCAGTCGGAACCTATGCCAACATCGATCCGAGAGTCGAGGCATTAGCCTGTCAAAAAATGGCATTAAAACCCGATACCGCTTCGACGCAGGTAATTTCCCGCGATCGCCACGCCGAATTTGTCCAACAACTCGCCCTGTTAGCGGCTTCCCTTGAACGCTTTGCCGTCGAAATTCGTAACCTCCAACGCACCGATGTTTTAGAAGTTGAGGAATTCTTTGCCAAAGGACAAAAAGGTTCCTCTGCCATGCCCCACAAGCGCAATCCCATCCGTTCTGAACGCCTGACGGGAATGGCGCGAATTATTCGCGGACACGCCGTTGCCGCCTTAGAAAATGTCGCCCTCTGGCACGAACGAGACATCTCCCATAGTAGTGTTGAGCGGGTGATTTTGCCAGATACCTGCATTCTTATCCATTTTATGCTCAAAGAAACCAGCGATCTCGTCAAACATCTGTTGGTTTATCCCGACAATATGAAGCGCAACATGAACGTTTACGGCGGCGTGATATTCAGCCAACGGTTTCTGTTAGCTTTAATTGAGAAAGGCATGAGTCGAGAAGATGCCTACCGCATCGTGCAAGGATACGCCCATCAAGCTTGGAATACCCCTGAAGGCGATTTTCATGACTTAATTGGCAAAGATACCCAAGTGACTCAATTGCTTTCTCTACCAGAAATTGAAGACTGCTTTAATCCTCAACAACATTTACAAAATTTGGATGCGATTTATCAGCGCTTGGGAATTTAAGAGACTGTTATTAGACTGATGAAAGATTGGACAATGATGCAAGAACGCTATCTAGGTGAGACTCTGCCCATTCGTTTAGGCGAGTTAGCAGCTAACTTAGCGCGAATTAAGTCTTTCTCTAGCAACATACAGAACGGTGATGCTGTCAAGAGTTTGATTGAAGAGAGTAAATTTTTCATTGAGTGGACAGCAATGGATGTGGGGATAGATGGAGCAGCCGAGTTAGTTGAGATGCAAGTTAAACTAGCTCAATGGCAATTAGCTTGGTCGAGTATTTGGACAAATGATACCCAACGGATAAAGGTTGCTGAACAAGCGAAAATATGGTCAGAACGTGTATTGGAGATATCAGGTTGGCTATCTGAACCCAGTCAGAAACACCTAAAAATGGGCTACTGAAATTCGTTACACTATTGAGTTGTCTACTGACTCCAGCCGATATTACAGTCAATGTCCCAAATCTGGTAAATCGCCCAAGCAGCGATCGCTCATCTTTGCTTCTTCCTTCTTCATGCCTAAATGTAGTATTATAAGAGGCTCTGAACGTTAGCAATCTATTGAAAGTCAATAAAGAGGAAACACTATGTCTAAACGAACCCAAGTTGTATTAAGTCAAAACGTCAACAAATTAGGTAAAAATGGCGATTTAGTCGAAGTTGCCCCCGGTTACGCCCGTAATTATCTGATTCCCCAAAAATTAGCCAACTTTGCCACCCCAGGCATTATCAGACAAGTCGAACAACGTAGAGAAAAAGAACAGCAGCGCCTCATCGCCGAGAAAGAGGCTGCTGAATCTCGTAAAACCGCCCTGCAAACCGTTGGCCGCTACACCATCCGCAAGCAGGTTGGAGAAGGAGAAGCCATTTTTGGTAGTGTTACGGCGCAAGAAGTGGCAGATGCCATCAAAGCAGCGACCAACCAAGAAGTCGATCGCCGAGGCATCACAGTTCCCGACATCGACAAGATAGGATTCTACAAAGTTACTGTCAAGCTACATTCTGAAGTGACGGCAGAGGTGGAAATTCAAGTCGCATCTTTATAAGCTAATACGCATTTAAACTACCGATTAGTAACACAGGCTTCTAGCCTGTGACAAGCATCGATGCTTGTTCTACATAGGGTTTGCTGAAAAACTCTAAATCAAATTCTGACTAAAAACCCCTCTCTTTGTACGGAAAGGGGCTGAAAACCATGAATTTTTCTGTTGTTACTTCTAAGTTCTTTAATGATGGCCAGCGCAGGGCTTTTTACCTGCACAGGGATTAGCACCTGCACAGGGATGACTAGCACAGGGATTTTTGCCTGCACAGGGATTAGCACCCGCACAGGGATGACTCGCACAGGGATTCTTGCTTGCACAAGGATCGACAGAAGTGGTACGAGCCGGGCCAGCTTGGACAATCGGTTGGAACAGTAAAGTCGCGCCACTCAAAGAGAGCATTGACGCAATGGACAATACTGCTAAATATTTCAGCTTCATGGGGTTTTTCTCCAACGAATGCACGTCAACAATTTGATTACTCACTATAGAAGTTAATAAAAATAATTGCCTGAATTTTTGCTGAAAACTCCCTGAGAATGTTTAACATATTTATCTCAACTGTTGAATAAAGTCTAAGGCTTGCTGGTAAGCATCTTTGCGCTGTTGTTGTTGGAATAATTGGGCAGCTTGTTGGAAATCTGCTAGGGCCGCTTGAGACTGTCCGAGGATTTGATAGACTAACCCTCGCTGCCAGTAAGCATCCCCATCATTAGGTTGTAGCGCGATCGCTTTCGTCAAATCGTCAATTGCCTGGTCGTAGTTTTGAAGTTGGACACGAGCAATGCCTCGATTGTAATAGGCTAGCGAGTCGTCGGGGATCAATTGGATGACGCGATCAAAGTCCTCAATGGCTCCCGGCAAATCCCCCAACAATTCCCGAATCACGCCGCGATTGCCATAAGCTTCGGCTAATGTGGGTTCAAGGCGCAACGCTTGACTGTAGTCGGCGATCGCTTGGGCATAATCTCCCAAATCGTGGTAAACCAGTCCTCGGTTGTAGTAGGGATTGGGGCTGTCGGGTTGCAAGTGCAGAGCTTGTTCGTAGTCGGCGATCGCCTTTGGCAAGTCTCCTAACTGATAGTAGTCCAGTCCCCGGTTGTTGTAAGCATCAGCTAGCGTGGCATCGAGGTGCAAAGCTTGGCTGTAGTCAGCGATCGCGCCTGTATAGTCTTCTAATGCATCCCGGACAACGGCTCGATTGTAGTAAATAAGCGCGTTCTGAGGGTCGCGTTGGATCGCCTGGTTGTAATCGGCTAAAGCGGCAGTATAGTCTCCCAATTGGCTGCGAGCAATGCCTCGGTTGACATAAACTTCGACTAAATCGGCATCAAAGCGCAAGGCTAAGCTGTAGTCTTCAATCGCGCCCGCTTCATCGCCCAGCGCATCTTTGACAATGCCGCGATTGTTGTAAGCGTCGATATCTTGGGGATTAATGGCAATCGCTTGCGAATAATCGGCGATCGCCCCCGGATAATCGCCGCGATCGCTGCGGATAATACCTCGATTGTAGTAAGCATCGGCCAGTTGGGGATCGAGGCGCAGAGCTTGGCTATAGTCAGCGATCGCGCCTTCGCCGTCTCCGAGTTGATAGCGAGCGGCTCCTCGATTGTTGTAAGTCTCGGCATCGTTGGGGTTGAGGCGCAAGGCTTGCGTGAAGTCTTCAACCGCCGCTTGATAGTTTTGCCGAGCGAGATGTTCAAGTCCACTGGCGATGTAAGTTTGGGCAGTGTCCTGAATCGGACTAATCGTAGAGGTGGCGGCGAGAAGTGGTTGAGCTTGGCCCAAAGCCAACGGGCTGCTGCCTAAGATAGCAGCGATCGCCATTGACGAAATAAGGAGCGCAGACTTCATGATGGTGGTGCGGTCAGGAGCTTGCTGGATAATCCCTGACCCTACTCTAATTGTGTGCTAAATTTCTGGGGATTGAAAGAGCAATCATACAAAATTTAGCAAGAGTGGAAGACTATACAGATGGGGTGCGATCGCGTTGGCCTCTGATGGGAATTTTTCCAGTCTAATTAGCCAATAAGATAAGTATTTCTTAACTATAAAGCCAGGAGGCTTTATCAGTAAACCATTGACTGGGTAAAGATTCTCACCTATATTAACTATAGTTTGTCATGAATTTTTAATAAGAAAAACTAATGCTTGCACCCATGACTTCTCCTGCCTTGAGAAACGTTCAGCCGTTGTCCGAGGTAATGGATGCTCAGGAACTCCGAAGACAGGCCGGGATCTTTAACCTGCCATTTAGTCTCGAACAATTACGTCTTCTTAAGGCGATCGCCGCCACGGGAAGTTTTTCAAGAGCTGCTGAGAGCCTTTATGTTTCACAGCCTGCTGTCAGCCTTCAAATTCAAAACATCGAGCGCCAGTTACATACACCTCTATTCGCTCGGGTAGGACGACGGAGCCAACTCACTGAGGCCGGTCATCTCCTCCTCAGCTACGGAGAACGCATTTTAGCCCTTTGCCAAGAAGCCTGTAGCGCGCTCGAAGATCTGCAAAATCTTCAAGGGGGTACTTTAAGCGTCGGTGCCAGCCAAACTCCTGGAACCTATTTAATGCCTAAGCTAATTGGTCAATTCCGCCAAAAATGCCCTAAGATTGCTGTCCAACTTCACGTTCGCTCAACTCACCAGATTGGCTGGAGTGCTGTGAACGGTCAAGTAGACTTGGGCCTCGTTGAAGGTGAAATTCCCGCCGAATTGCTGGAGTTTTTAGAAGTTATTCCTTACGCAGAAGATGAGCTGGCACTAATTTTACCTGTCTCTCATCCTCTAGCTCAGAGGGAGACGATTCAAAAAGAAGACCTTTATCAGATCCAGTTTATTGCACTCGACTCCCAATCCACGACCCGTAAAGTGATTGATCGGATGCTAGTTCGAGATGACATCGAAACCCAGCGTCTGCAAGTTGAAATAGAATTCAGTTCCTTTGAAGCCATCAAAAATGCCGTTCAAGCAGGTCTTGGGGCTGCCTTTGTCTCAACCTCAGCTATTGAAAAGGAACTACAGCTAGGCACTCTCCATCGGGTGCAGGTGGAAAACGTGGCGCTCAAACGAGTGATATCAGTCATTTTTAGTCTGAATCACTATCGCTCAAAAGCCGCAGAAGCCTTTAGGCGAGAGATTCTACCGCAATTTGCCACCTTGGAAACGGCTCAAGCATTACTGAACCCTTGAATGGATGAGCTATCATCTGATGGATTGGATATCTTCTGACTTCCTTCTAGGCTTTCTGATGAGAGTTGAAAATCAGAACGGCAGGGATGCTGCAGATGTCCAATTTTCGAGCGGTCTTTTGGTTTTTGTCGATGTCGAGCTTAACAACAGCTTAGGTTGCAGGTTAGAAGATAGTTGTTCACCTATCACCTACAATAAAAGCGTCAAGAGAATAGGTGTGCCACTGATGCTTGTGGCGTTCGGCGATGTAAGGACGAATGACAAATTTAGTCGGCGTACCCCCATGAACGTCAATTCGCAAGAAAGAGTAAGGACGGCGTTTGTGCGAACCCTGTCCGTTGCGTCCGACAAACAATCGAGAACGTCCGACTAATTTTTCGCCATTTTCGCTGAAATCTTCGCTTAACAGCGATCCTTGAGTTCTTTGACGGCGAAGGCTATGACCGCTTCCCCCACAGACAATCCAGTTAATATAAGCGTCGGCGTGTCCCGTATTTTCGGTATAGAGGTGCTCTAAGCAATGAGCGTGTCCTGTTAAGACTAAATCAACCAGCGAACGCTTCTGCCCCAGTTCACCGATGCTCTGGGCTACGTCATCAAAGACTTGACGCAGGCGGCGGCGCACTTCTAGGGTTTGTCCCTGATTCCATTTGGTGGCTTCTGTCACGTAGGGAGGATGGTGGAAAAAGAGAACTCGCCCTCGAACCTCTGTCGCCTGCCAAGAGTTAATCAGACTGTCTCTAAGCCAATCTAATTGTTCCGTATCGACCTGCTCTTTTTTATCTTTGAGCCTTTTTTCGATATCGCGTTGCGTTTCTTCAATTTGATTTAATTGCCCCTGAAAATCATCTAATTGGTCGGCTTGTTCGAGGTTTTGAGCGTTGAGTTGCACCGATTTCGCTAGCATTTGCTGTTTTTTTTGCTCTAACTCATCGTATTGGGCGAGCAATTTGCGGCGTAGCGCATCCCCTTCTTGGGTGTGGGGTAAAGGCTGCGGTTCATTAAAGGTGTTGGAATCGAGGGCAAAAAAATCAATTCCCCCGTAGCGAAAACGATAGTAACGATTGGGCAAGCAAGTAAATTTTCCTGGTTGATAGCGCAGACATCGCCGATCACCAATCTTAGCAGTATAGTAAGTATCGAGATGGTTTTCTAACGCTTGAGGCAGATTTAAGTCCAGCAGATAATCTAAAAAGGCTCGTGCATAAGCTTGACCTTGATAGGAACCGTGCCAACCTACATCCAAATCGAACTTCGTTTGTAACAAATGCCTAATTGGCCAGGTTATTTGAGAAAGGAGTCCCCAGGCAACCGACAAGTCGTAGTAATCGTGATTGCCCGGAACGCAGAAGAAAGGTAGATTGAAAACTAAGCGATCGTAGGTAATGCTTTGAGGGTTTTCTCCACCGACGAGAAACTCTCGATAGGGATAAATAAAGTTTTTAGCGTAATATTCACTAGAGCCAACTTGATAGACAATATCGCCCGTGTGTATGACAAAATTAGTCTGGTCGAGGTGTTGGAGCATCATTTCGCTAATTTTTCGTTGGGGATGATGGTCGAAATGTTCGCCGCAACCACTATCCCCAATGACCAAAAAGGAAAATTCGTCTGAGTTACTGGCACCGTCCTCGATAACTAGCTGGGTTTGGTCAATCAAACGCGCTGTTAACGGTGGTTCTTGCCAGCGTACTCTTTGCTTCATTTTGCTAATTTTTACTGAGCAAGGAGGGTCAGAAACAAATTGCATACCGAACTGAGGTTTTGAATTCTTTTAGATTTACCTTTTAATCATAATACTGCTACGACTTTCGGTACAAAACAAGATAATACTGAAGGTTGATGCTTCATTGAGGATTATCTTGAATACTAAAGGAGTAAGTCAACAGAATTCTTGTTTAAAACGTTCGCTCATTATGTATCTGTAAAAAAGGGCCCGTTTATTAGATGGCTCAATTTATACTTAACTTATAAGCATTGGTCAATTCTCGATAAGAGATTATTGGCCAGTGCTTTTTAACAAGGTAATAATTAATATTTATTCGGCGTAAGAATCGGGCTGCTGCTTTTTCAAGTTGGGTTCCTGATGCAATTGAGGAAGGCCTAAATTCCTAACTTGTTGGTATTTGCGAGCTTTTTCAAGGAATCGCAGGTGAGTGTAATCGACCCAGTGGATGCAATCAACGGGGCAAGTATCGATCGCTTCTTGGACGATCTCTTGACCATCGCCGTCTTGATTGTAAACCCGCGATCGCCCGTAGTCGTCTTCGATGTAAAAGGTGTTGGGAGCAACGTGGGCGCAGTGCTTGCAGCCGATACAGATCACTTCATCGACATAAGCCCCTTGTTGCCGCAGTTGTCCGCCCAATTCCGGCTCGAAACCCGTTCTTTCGGGTATATCTCTCAAAATTCCCCCTAGCTCCGGCTCAAAGCCAGAGCGATCAGGGGTGGGGGAAAAATTGGACATTAGGCACTCCAGCGTTGCACGACTAAGCGAATGGAACCATCTTCGTTAGCTTGTTTCTCAGCGACTTGGAAGCCTTGCTTAGCCGATTCGTTAAGAATGGTTTGCAGGGCATAGCCTTGAGTAATCTTACGCAGAAATCCTTCGACTGATAGCGGTTGCTGCCAATATTGCAAATCAGCGATCATCTCGTATTCGCTGCCGTTCCAGCTAAAGCCGATGTCATAGTTGTTTTCTTGTTCGACGACGACTTGGGCAGTTACCGTCTGTCCTTGGTAGCCTCTAACAGCGCGAGGGCCAGTTTTCCACTCAATTCCTAAATCATCGAGGGTAGCTTGCAGGGACTCTAAATTGCGAATTTGTGTTTTGATGTTACTAAAGTGAGACATATGCTTTTTTTACTTTAGAAATGGACAAAATTTGCTAAAAAACAGTAGAAACTACCAGTTACTAAACGTGACTTGTTCAATCGTTCGCTCAGACTGGTTGATAGTTTGGGTGTAGTATTCGGAGGTTTTCTCTTGCGACACAACTCGGCCAAGTTGAGCTTCAATGGCTGCGGTGACTTCTTGGCAAGAAGCACCAACCATCCCAGTCACGGTTTCTTGGACGCGACCGTCAGGATAAATGATGAATTCTAAGGTTTCGATGCTCATCGTTAAGCCTAGAGAATCTTTAATCTTGAGTATTGAGATGTATCACACAGAAAGTTATCTTGCATAAGTGATGACCCTGTTTAATATATCGCGAACAATTGTCGCAATACGTTTCAAACTTTAACAAAATTTAACATTGTTGACAGAGGTTACTTTCATTGTCTGTAAGTTTCGCTTAACTTGCCCAGAGAGTCAAGGAAGAATAATTCGCAAAAAGCAGATCTTAACAAAAATATACATTGGGCATTGGTAACATTGCCTTTCCCCCTTCCCCTTTCTTTACCCCTGCCGGAGACTGCGCGGATCGAGAGCATCGCGCAAGCCATCCCCTACTAAATTAAAGCAAAGCACCGTCAGCACGATAACAGCAGCAGGTGGCCAGATTAGCCAGGGTTGCAGAACCAAAATTGAAGCGTTAGTCGCCACCGAAAGCAAATTTCCCCAGCTAGGGTCGGGTTGCTGAATGCCCAGACCAATCAAACTCAACACCGATTCAGCCACAATAAACCCTGGTACAGCCAACGTCGCCGAAATAATAATATAGGTCGCTGTCTGGGGCAGGACGTGGCGCACGATAATCCGCCAAGGCGTTGCCCCCATCGCCCGCGCTGCTTGCACGAATTCTTGCTCTTTGAGGGCAAGAACTTGCCCCCTAATCACTCTAGCCAGCCCTGCCCAACCGATAAAGGAGGTAATTAGCACAATCAAGAAAAATCGCTGGGCGCTGCTCAAATCGGGAGGTAGCACTGCTGCTAGTGCCACCAACAGGTAAATTCCTGGAATGGTCATCAAGACTTCGACCAAGCGCATCAACATCGCATCACTCCAGCCGCCAAAATAGCCAGAAATACCGCCGACCAGCATTCCTAGCGGGAAAGACACCACAATGCCCACCAAGCCGATAAATAGGCTAATTCTCGCACCAAAAACCAACCGACTGAAGGCATCCCTTCCCTGTTCGTCTGTTCCTAATAAATTGAGCTTTCCTGGGCCGACAGTGCCAAAAAAGTGGCGATTTACAGGGATTCCGGGGAAAATCTCGACTTCTTGGAAGGAAGGAGGCAAAGGCAGGCGAATTTGAAATAAAGGGTATTCATCGCCTTTAACGAACAAACGAATCGGCGAGGGTTGATTAAAATCGATATTTAAAGGGCGTTCTCCCGTTTCTAAATTGGTCGGACTTTGGGTAGTCGGGTAAACATGGGGGCCAAGCCACTGTCCGTTAGGGGTGCGCCAATAAATCGGTGGGGGGGGAAGCAGCGAACCGTCAGCTTGGGAGGAGTAGGGATTGTAGGGGGCGACAAAATCTGCTGCGATCGCTGTTAGGTAAAATATTAGCAGGACAATGGCCCCAAAACGGGCTAGGGGATTTTGTTGAAGCTTTTGCCACCAGTTCATAATAACCCAGTCGATTATGATTTTCTCGATTGTATCGGTTTTGAGAGATTGGGCGGGCGATCGCTGATTTGACTTTAATAAGGGAAGGGCGCACGCGATGCGCCCCTACAATTAATTCTCATGACCCCATCCACTGATAATCCTCAAGATACTCAACAACAGGTACTTACTGAGCTACGTGAACTCAAAAAAGAGGTTGAGCAGTTCAATCAAAAGTTTGATAACTATCAAAAAGCAACGCAATGGGTCGTTCAGTTAGCATTCAGTCTAATAGCAGCCGCGACTGTTACCGTTATTGTTTCAACCGTATTGGGAAGATAAAGCGATCGCTGTTTAACTTTTGTTGAAGACTCTTTTATGACTCATTTCTGATTTTTAAACCATAAATGTTATAATATAGCGAATGGTTAAGCTATCAATAATTTAGCGCAAATGAATAAGACAAAATATATTTACTGGCAAGATGAAGATATGTTAATGGGATATTTAGAGGAATATCCTGACTATTGGACGCAAGGAGAATCATTAGAAGAACTTCAAGAAAATTTGCTAGATATCTATAAAGATTTAACCAATGGTAATATTCCAAATGAATTAGCACAAAATTCTATAAAGTCACGCTTAAATAAATTTAAATATGGATTCATAGTTAACGGAATTAGTCAGTGAGTTTATAGTAATGTTTTAGTCGTTTTCTTTGCATATTTTTTTTGCAGTTCTATATAATATTCAATAACTTGCTTAGGATCGTGGTTATTTTCCTGAGAAATTTGATGGCGAACTTCTCTAATGTTGTCAATAATTGGATCTTTATCAGAAATCATAGGTTATCTCCTAGTAATTCTAAGGGTGTTACTAATAGAGGAACGTATAACCCAAGCATAGCATTGATTCGTCTGATGTGGTTAAATTTATTGGCATTGGCAAGATGGCGGCAATTCCAGGTCAAGAGGAAATCACATTTGTGGTAGGATGAAATTGCAAGATGTAAAGCATCACCAACGGGATCGCTTGGCATAACTTGATTTTGAATGTATGTCTGAACAATTTCAACAATTTCTGAATTGATACTAACACAAGTAATATTTTCAATAAGTTTGATAGCTTGCTGTTTATTTGGAAAGTTACCTCGTTCTAACTCATCAATAACAGCAATACTGGTGACAAGTTGATGGTTATTACTAATATTAGTCCACCAAAATCGCGTCCATTCTCGACGTGCTACCATATCAGCTTCAGTTCGGACTTCATAGTAAAAACTAGGAATAGTTGTTTCAATATAAACCGTAGATTTCATCAATCGTTAAGTTCAGCAATTATACCTTAAAATTTAAGGTGGGCAAATCACCCACCTCATCACTTAGACAGTCAACATTTCAGAAGGCAGTCGCTTAAAGGTCAAACGTTCGGCTTCCACATCGACAAAAATCAGATCTCCAGGCGTGAATTCACCCCGCAGAATAGACTTAGCAAGCGCAGTTTCTAAATAGCGTTGAACCGCACGTTTGAGAGGTCTTGCACCATAGACCGGATCGTAGCCAATTTCTGCTAAGAAATCTAAGGCCGCTTCTGACAGTTTAAGAGATAATTTTTGTTCATCCAAACGCTGTTTTAAGCGTATTACTTGCAGCTTGACAATTTCTCGTAACTGAGACTTTTGCAGACTGTGGAAGATGATAATTTCATCGATACGGTTGAGGAATTCAGGACGGAAACTATTCTGCATTGCATCCATAACGCGCGATCGCATTTCATCATAGCGAGACTCATCCCCAGCGATATCTAAAATGTACTGCGACCCGATATTACTAGTCATGATGATGAGGCTATTTTTAAAGTCTACCGTGCGACCTTGCGAATCGGTCAGCCGTCCGTCATCGAGAATTTGCAGCATGACATTAAAGACATCAGGGTGTGCTTTCTCAATTTCATCAAAGAGAATCACCGAATAAGGCCGCCGCCTGATAGCTTCTGTCAGTTGTCCGCCTTCATCGTAGCCAACATATCCTGGAGGCGCACCAATCAGGCGAGAAACACTGTGTTTCTCCATGTACTCCGACATATCGATGCGAACCATCGCTTCATCGGTGTCAAAGAGACTTTGCGCCAATGCCTTGGCCAACTCGGTTTTTCCTACCCCAGTGGGGCCTAGAAAAATGAAGCTAGCGGTTGGACGGTTGGGGTCAGCAAGTCCGGCGCGAGAACGCTGAATCGCTTCGGCAACCAAACTGACTGCTTCTTCTTGTCCGATGACTCGTTGGTGGAGTTCGTCTTCGAGGTGAAGGAGTTTTTCTTTTTCGGACTCAACTAACCTGCTGACCGGAATTCCCGTCCATTTGGCGATAATTTCGGCAATATCAGCTTCGGTCACTTCTTCTCGCAGGAGGGATTTACCGGATGTTTGGCGTTCGGCGAGTCGGGTTTCCTGTTCAGTGAGTTGTCGTTGCAAGTCAGTTAATGTGCCATAACGCAACTCTGCTGCCTTGTTGAGGTCGTAATCGCGTTCTGCTTGTTGAATTTCTAAGTTAACTTGATCGATTTTCTCCTTGACTTGCCGAATTTGGTCGATAACCTCTTTTTCAGATTGCCATTGAGCGTTAAGACGCGATTGCTCTTCTTTTAAATCGGCTAACTCTTTTTCTAGCTTGCTGAGACGTTCAATCGAAGCTGCATCCGATTCTTTTCGCAACGAAAGGCGTTCCATCTCCAACTGAAGGACTTTGCGGTCAACTTCGTCGAGTTCTTCCGGTTTGGAGGTGATTTCCATCTTTAATTTAGCTGCCGATTCGTCTACGAGGTCAATCGCTTTGTCAGGCAAAAAGCGATCACTGATATAACGGTTAGATAAGACAGCAGCAGCAACAATCGAACTGTCAGAAATCTTGACCCCGTGATGGACTTCGTAGCGTTCTTTGAGTCCCCGCAGGATGGAAATGGTATCAACCACGTTAGGCTCATCAACATACACCGATTGGAAGCGACGTTCTAAGGCTGCATCTTTTTCGAGATACTTGCGGTATTCATCCAAGGTTGTGGCCCCAATACAGCGCAATTCACCTCGCGCTAGCATGGGTTTAAGCAAGTTTCCGGCATCCATGGCCCCTTGAGTGGCCCCAGCGCCGACAACGGTGTGAATTTCGTCGATAAACACGACAATGTTACCTTGTGAATCGGTAACTTCTTTGAGAACTGCTTTGAGGCGTTCTTCAAATTCTCCGCGATATTTGGCCCCAGCAATCAACGCACCCATGTCTAAGGCGATTAGCTTTCTGTCTTGCAGAGATTCAGGGATGTCGCGGTTGATGATGCGTTGCGCTAATCCTTCAACGATGGCGGTTTTGCCTACGCCTGGTTCTCCTATCAGAACAGGGTTATTTTTGGTGCGGCGGGATAGGATCTGAATAGTACGGCGGATTTCGTCATCGCGACCGATAACCGGATCGAGTTTGCCTTCCCTCGCTAATTGGGTGAGATCTCGACCATATCTTTCTAATGCTTCGTATTTTCCTTCAGGATTTTGGTCAGTCACTTTCTGACTTCCTCTCACTTGCTGAATAATGTCTTTGAGTTTGCTTTCGTTGAGTCCAAATTCTTGCAATAGACTTTTGCCAAGGCGATCGTCTTTGATGTAGGCTAAGATGAGGTGTTCAATAGAAATAAAGTCGTCTTTAAATTCTTTACGATACTGTTCGGCTCTGTCAAGCAAGCTATCTAAACTGCGTCCTAAATAAATAGATTCGCCGGGATTGGAAATTTTTGGCTGACGGCGGATAAATTCATCAGTGCGATCGCGCAAACGTTGGACGCTAACGCCTGCTTTGTTAAAGATACTGGCAGCTAAACCGTCTTGTTCGAGAAGCGATTTTATCAAGTGTTCGCTTTCGATTTGTTGCTGGTTGTTTTGTTTGGCAATATCGGGAGTGCGGACAATTGCCTCCCATGCTTTTTCTGTAAATTGATTGGGATTGGTCGGTTGCATCGTGAAGTAAATTACGTATATATAATCACACTGCTATTGTAATTCTTCTCAATCTAAGCGTAGAGGCGGTTTACCCTACTTTAACAGGTTGGGTTTCCTTGAGATTGGGGAATGATGCAAAAAAAGATAGGATAATCACAATTGAATGACAGGTTGTCCCTATATGGAACCAACAGATGCTCAATTTTTAATTATTAACGCACTTGAAATGTTAGAAGTATTAATTCAACAAACCTTCGATCCAGAAACAAATAATTGGTATATTCTGACGCTGAGCGAAGATTTACCAATGGCGATGATTGTTCCGAGTGGTAAAGTAGTTGGGGTTAATCTGCCTGCTAATACTTCTACCATACAAAATCCTCAATCGCTCGTTCTCGATGGGAGCAAGTCACTTATGCAGAACAGGTGAACTAGGCTAAAAGAGAGGAGCTAAAATCGATTAAAATAGAAAGCAAAGTTAACCCTCTCCCAAAATGACCCCAGAAAATCAGCAAAAACTCCCACAATATCTGCAAGAAATTGCCAAAATTCTTCATCAAGAAGCCGACCCTAAAAAACTAGAAAGTTTAGCGGGAATCAAGGGAAAGTCTCAGAAACTATTGATATTATCTCCTCTTTAAAAAAGAAGCAAGCACAGAATTTTTGTCATTATTGGGAGACTCATCGCCAGCGAATTATTAATGATGATTATTATCAGCAAGAAGAGATTTGTGCCATTGCTTCTGGCGCAGTAGAATCGACAGTCAAACAAATTGACGAAGTCAGAGGAAGCCCTGCCTT
>JBGTNM010000076.1:0-7186 GCA_041743025.1 Microcystaceae cyanobacterium | reverse complement strand
TAAAAAATCTCTTGGCAGCTTCTGAGTTTCTTCTCGCACTTAGCATAAAGTCCAAAGTATTCCCTTGACTATCAATAGCGCGATACAAATATTTGCACTCTCCCTTCACCTTAATATAGGTTTCATCCACTCTCCAAGAATCGTTGGTCGGCTTGAGATAACGGCGAGTTCTTTTGTCGATTTCAGGAGCATAAGCTTGAACCCACCGAGCAATCGTAGAATGATCGACTTTCAGCCCTCTCTCTAACATCATTTCCTCCAAATCTCTGTAGCTTAAACTGTAGCGAAGATACCAACGAACGTTCAGCAAAATGATTGTGTCTTGGAAATGTCGCCATTTAAAGGGGTGTTTTGGATTCATGCCAGAGAGGAAAGGTACTGAGTAATATTACTCAATTTTACCATGCCACATGACAAGGTTTAGTTTTTGCGACAGAACCCTCTTTTTGAACCACGCCCAATTTTATAAACTGACTACTTCCCTCATTTGGCCTCATTGGGATACCATCCATCTTGAAGGATTTGCTCAAAAGTGAAGGGACACGAATCTGGGAATTGGAAATCAAATCCTTTTGCTTTCCCCTGACGCTCCATTAAATTAACAGCACTCAGATAGGCCTCACCGATAGCGGACTTAATCAAATCATAGTAATGTGGCCAATCTTCCAAGACACCATTTAGCATTAATCGGTTAGTGTCTACAAAAGTTTTCCAATGGTATTTCTCAAAATCTTCGGCGTTAAAGTCGCCATAAAGTTCGAGCAAAGAACTGATCACCATGACTAACTGATGATCAATCCAATACTTTGGATAGTCTAAATCTGCCGCTAAATTGTCCCAGTCAAGTGCGTCAACATCTCGATTTTTTAAAGCGGCAATCTGTTGGTCTGACCACAGGTTGTAATCTTCTTCGTATAAGTTACTCGTCATGTCGCTCCGCTCCAATCCCGTGCATAGGGACGCAAAATGTTGACTTGATTAAGAAATATTGAGGAAATAAATTACTCATAAAAATTCTCATCTAATATCTGTTCAATTGTAAGTTGACCTACTTCATTAAGTCTAACAACTCGGAGGTAGACATTTTACCAGAAACATCAGTACCCGAAAGTAAACTATCAGCTAAATCCCGTTTATGATGATGTAATTGAACAATTTTTTCCTCAATAGTATCCTTAGCCACCAAACGATAAACAGTAACGGGACGAGTTTGACCAATACGATAAGCACGATCTGTCGCCTGATCTTCCACCGCCGGATTCCACCAAGGATCTAAATGAATAACATAATCAGCCGCCGTTAAATTTAACCCCGTACCCCCCGCTTTTAAACTGATTAAAAATACATCCCCTTTCCCTGATTGAAAAGCTTGGACTCGCTGTTGTCTTTCTTTCATCGGCGTACTACCATCTAAATATTGATAAGAAATCTTTTCTCGTTCAAGATAGTTTTTCACAATGGTTAAATGGTCAACAAATTGACTAAAAACTAAAGCCTTATGACGGTTATCTCGTAACTCATCAATCACCTCTTTAAACAACTCTAACTTAGAACTATTCAAAGCACTATTAGGCAGAATTAAACGAGGATTACAACAACAACGACGCAATCTCATCAAAGCAGCTAAGACTTGTAAATGTTTTTGTCCCCCCGTATCTTCACTATCAGTTAATTGTTCCAGAGCTTCTCTTCTCAAAACTTCATAAAGAGCCATTTCTTCCGGGCTTAATTCCACATATAAAATCGTTTCGGTACGAGGGGGTAATTCCGCTAAAACTTGGGTTTTAGTCCGACGTAAAATAAACGGTTGAATTAAGCGTTTTAATTGTTGATGAATCAGTTGATGATCTGACCTGTCGATGGGGCTAACAAAACGTTGATTAAAATGCTGTAATGACCCCAATAAACCAGGATTAATAAAGCGAAACAAAGTCCATAATTCTCCTAAATGATTTTCAATAGGAGTCCCAGTCGTAATTAACTTAAAATTCCCTTGTAAGGTCATAGCAGCTTGAGAACGTTTAGTGGTAATATTTTTAATAAATTGTGCTTCATCTAACACAATGTTTTCCCAATTAACTTGTGTTAACATTTCCGCCACCGTTTCTTGTTGTAATAAACCATAACTACAAATTAAGACATCAAAGGGTTGTAAATTGTCTAAAATTTCCTGACGATTACCACTACCAAATAAAATAAGATTAAGAGTAGGGGCAAATTTTACCGCTTCATTAATCCAATTAAAACAAACAGAAGTCGGGGCAATAATTAAAGTAGGTCCAAGATTGGCACGAGTAAGAATTACCGCTAAAGCTTGAATAGTTTTTCCTAAGCCCATATCATCCGCTAAACAAGCACCAACCCCCCAATAAGATAAACGAGCTAACCAATTAAATCCCTCTAATTGATAGTCTCTTAACTCCCCTTGAAAGGTACTAGGAAGTTGAGGAATAAACTCAGTCATTTCCTGAATTCTTTGACAATGTTCCTGCCATTTTTGGTCAGCCTTTAAATGGTCAACTTCTGAGAAAAAATCTTGTAAAGCCAGAGTCGATAAACCATGAATTTTGCGTCCTTGTTGATGTTTTTCAGAAAAGAGACGGAATTCTTCTAAGCGTTGACGAAAAGTGTCAGTTAAGGCTAAAAATTGTCCTTTACCCAAAGGAAGAAAACGACCAGGACTCTGTTCTAATAACTCAAGGAGTTGTTGTAAATCAAAGACTAAATTTTCATCTAATTGTAATTGCCCTGAAACTTCAAACCAGTCTAGTTGTCCTCTAATATTTAACTTTAGATGGGAAAAATTAGCCGGATTTGTTACTTTGATACTTTCACCTTCCGGCCATTCGATAACTATTTGGTCTTCTAAAGTTTGTAATTGTAGAAGCAATTCCAAGCAGTCTTCAGGGTCATTAAAATCCCACATATTTGTGAGATTATTTTGACTATTTAACGCCGGACAATGAGCAATAAGAGACTCAACTAATTTTTTTTCTTGTTTTAAATTACGAGTGGTTTGATAACGTTTGCCATCGATTTCAGCAATCACGGTTTCTCCACCACTTCCAGGCTGATAAAAAGACTTTCCTTGACCAAAAGGACAAACCATAATTCTGACGCTTAAGCCTTCTTGGTTGGGTAATAATTGAAGATGAGGGATAGCTTGAGCTTCGACTTCTTGAGCATCGGCAATATCTCCCCCAATATCAGAATGAACCGTTAATAAACTAGAGATGGTATTGATAGCAGCTAACACTTGTTCTTGGGCAGAAATAGGAATTTTTAATTGATTCTTTTTTCCTAAAATCTTGGCAATTTGTTGATAGTCTGGAGTCAGAATTAACACTTTAACTAGACTCAGGTTTTCTTGCCAAACTAGAGGAGAATCAACTTGATAAAGAGGGGGAGAAAGTTTTAAAGTCAACTCTTTTTTACTACTTTTTTTGACTAATAATTCGGGGGTTGTTTTGACAATTTCAACTTTAGTTTGAGGAGAATTCTCCCAAAAAATGAAAGGATGTTCAATTAATTCAATAATGGCTTCTTTATCGAAAATATAGTCTACATCACCATAATAACCACTTTCATGAACATTGATTTTACCACAAGCTTTTAAATCTTGAGGTGTTAGATAATCAAAAGCTCCTACACCTCTGGCTAAGCGTTTTAAGGCAATGGGACGACCTTGACTCCAGATCCCTTGTTTCGTCATGATTTGTTCTTTTGGCTTTAATGACCAACTCTTTGCTGATAAACTTAAAAACCAGGCTAAGCGTTTGGAAGGTTGAGGAGTATTAACTAGAGGTGTCTGGTTACGATTAAAATTAATTAAAGCGTTTAAACTGAGTTGCCAAGGTTCTTCCAATTGAATGAATTCAACTAGGGGAATTGAGTTTTTGGCAGGCGTTAATTCGTTGATATATTTTTTCCAAGTTGTTGACGGTTCAAGACGTAATAGCAGTTGTCCTATTTCCCAGGCTAACCAATAATAACCTGCCTGATAAGTTTGATTAAAAAAGTTGTTTAATAATTTAGGTAAACGATTTTGGGCGACTTCTGGATTTAACCAATAACAACAAAAATAAGTTAATAACGAACCAATACTATAATTAGTTGGTAAGGAATTTGTATCCCAATCATTTTGGACTGATACATCTCCTGATACCAGGGAGATGACTTGCTCTAAATATTGATAAGCTGTCTTATTTGATGAGAGAATTTTTTCCTGTTGTACTATAATTGCAATAGAGTCTTCTGCTAATTTTAACGACTCTGATGTCTGGTCTTTAATCAATGCTAAAATAAAGAAAATTCCCGCGAAGTGGTCAAAATACATCTTGCGTTTCTTCGTGAGTCTTTTTAACCCTTTAAGGGCGTTATTATAAGAATTAATTGAGGCGGAATAATTACCTTGTCTAAAAAAAATTAAGCCACAATATAGTTCCAGCAAGTAATAGCGTTCTGGAGAAAGGGAAATGGAGTTTAATTGTTGTTCAGCTTCTGGCAGTCGATTTCTGATAATGAGTTGCTCAACGAGGAGTAATTGTAAAGAATCTGAACTTTCTTTGACTTCCCCTGCACAGGTTTTTTCTAATAGCTCAAAAAACTCATCTACTGGGTTAAAACTTAGGGATTCATGGGTAATAATACTAATTAAGCTCTGTTCATATAAGGGTTGAGGCAAATGACAAAACCATTCTGAGTCAAAGGGGTTAGTCAGAACTAATTTGATAACGATTTCTAGGGAAAAATCACTCTTATACTGTTGGTCTTTATAGTCTTTTATCTGTTCTTCAATAAACTTTAAATCTTGAAGGTAAATCCCAATCCGAATTTCTCTAATCAGTTGTTGTTCACTGTTAAACTGTCGATTTTGATTCCCCCATGAGCGTCGCTTAATGGGGATTTTTTCATCGATAATACTCACAAATTGTTCAAAGGTATTTTGTTTGAGGCTATCTCTGGTAGCTATTTCCACAATCAGGGCATTACAAATCAGTTTTTTGTCGTCAGATTCGACCAATAAACGTCTTTTTAATAAATGGTCAATGAGAATTTTTAAGGTTTTATTATTGTAGGCTTTTCCTTGTTCATCTTTATGGCCTGTCCCTTGAAAACATTCCAAAAAAGAGGTGCGGGTAATTGGCTCATAAATGATGGATAATAATTGGATAATTTGTTGATTAATGGCGGTTTCTTTCTCATAGATTTCACTTAGTTTTTGACGCATTTTGGCAGAATCATTAGACATAAGGCAAGACTTTAATTAATTTTTTTTTTTTGAATTAATTTTCAATTTTCAATTATCCATTGATAACAAAACCACCATTAGGTTTATTTTAGGTTAAGAAAAGCCCCAATGCTGCTCAACTCGTTAAACAACACAGAACTACCAGCGCTCGCCGAGTATCACCTTCATCGCTTAGTCAAGGTTTGGAACGGAGAGCTTCAGGTTAAAATGGAGAATTTGAAGGAGTTGACCTTGCCTTTAGACCAACGAGCGTCGGTGAAGGCTATCTGCGATCGCCCTCGTGTTTAGAGTGCGCTTGGTCAACGTTGTACCTTGTATTCCACTGCGTTTAAAACACTGGCTTTTCTCCGAACCCCGTCAGGTATAGTAGTGGACAAACCCCGCTTAACCTTGCTATATTGCTAACAACAAAAAGGTGATGCCTCTAACATCACCCAATCACTTACTTAATTGTTGACCCATCAAATAGACTTAAGATTGGAGGTATGCTCTTGTGCACCTCTAAAGCAATCATGTCAATATTCATGGTCGATTCTCCTTTGAGTAGAAATACTCTTTAACAAAGTCATACACACTTTAGCAAGTTTGTCGAGCAATTGCTACGTTTCTTAACAAAGTAGCGAAATTGTAACAACTATTTACATTTTATTTAATCAAATTATCTCAAACCCAGTCAGCGCTTCTACCTTTTGACGAAAAGCAATTAAGGCATGATTAGATTGATACTCAGCGAGACCCGAAAAGATGGCCTCGGAAACTTCCTGTGACACAACGGTTTTGATCTCAATATTAGTGTTATAGCCGACCAGATCTCCCTTGCGGTTTCCATGGCGACCTGCACCCTGGGTTGGGCTGAGAGTATAGCCAGTTACGCCTAAGTCTTGTAGCAACTTGATAATGCGGTCTTGCAAGACCGTTTCACCAATAATGACAACCAGTACGCCCGATTTGAGCGGTAGGGATGAGGGTGACATGAGTAACTCCTGGAATTTGTTGGCTCAAGGCAATTTTCTAGAGAATAACATACTGGAGTATCCTCAACAGATGGCGATCGCTTTTGGATAGACATTGGTTTTGCCCTAGAAGAATCTGTGATAGTTTCATCGACAACCTAGATGGTTCTGTTGCAAACTTTTTTTAGAGAGAGAAAAGCTTTTAACTTTTCTCTCACCTAAGCAGCGATTTCAAAGAGAGACTCAATAAATTTCTTCTGACCGATAATATCCCCTTTTTTGATACTATTAATCTGTCCTTTCCGAATGGCATTCATCATTTCATAGCCTTGAATTGTTCTTCTAGCTGTATATCTTACGGCCGCTTTTTTGTCTCGTCTGGCACTTAACATAAATTCTAAGGTATTCCCCTCGCTATCGACGGCTCTGTAGAGATATTTCCACTCTCCCTTGACCTTGATATAGGTTTCATCAACTTTCCATGAATCGTTAGTGGGCTTGAGAAATGGGCGGGTTCTCTTGTCAATTTCAGGTGCTAGTTGCTGTACCCATCGATAAATTGTTGTGTGGTCTACTTTTATGCCTCTTTCTCGCATCATCTCCTCCAAATCTCGATAACTCAAACTGTACCTTAAATACCAACGAACGCAGAGTAAAATTACTTCTTTTTGAAAGTGCTTCCACTTGAACGGGTCTTTTTGAGTCATCAGAAGAGAAGAGCTAAGAACAAAAGTATTAGTCAATTCCTTGATCCTACAGGACAGGGTTCGCTTTTTGCAACAGAACCGCTTTACTTGATGAAACCTGGCGAGATTAATGGATCTGACTTTTCACGTCAAGTCCTGGTTGACTGACAAAACTCAAGATACAAAACTATAAGATTTGATAGTAAACTCGCGCTCGAATTGTTTTTGAATCTGCTTTTTGGAAGCAAAGGCAGGGTCAGGGTCGGATTGTCCGTGCAAGGAAATGGTGCGAAATA
>JBGTNM010000075.1:0-1523 GCA_041743025.1 Microcystaceae cyanobacterium | reverse complement strand
AAGTAAGTTAATGACCAAAAAGGAGCTTGCGTTTAGATAAGTTATACCAATTCTCTATGAAGTTGCACTTAATACAGCATCTATTAGATAATCCCATCCAGTTAAAGACGCAATCGCTACTTGGTCAAATTTATGAAGAATATCTGATACTTTTTGCTGTAATTCTTCAAGGGTTTGACAATTTTCCCATCGTAACTGCTGCTTAAATTGTTGCCAAAATCGTTCAATAGGATTAAGTTCAGGGCTGTAGGGAGGCTGAAAAATCGGAATTATATTTTCTGGAAAATCTATATTTTGGTGAAAACTAGCATTGTCGAGTTGAAGAAAATTGACGCTCTCTGGAAAGTTCCGAGATAATTGGTTGATAAACAATTGAAAGCAATGACTATTTTTTATTTAGAACAAGCGTACTAAATTATTGCGGGGTTAGACACTACCCACACCACACCAACCAGCATAAGCAATAGCGATCGCGTCTACCGACGCATTAAGGGGGAGGCGGGGGAGGTTAAACAAACTTTCGACCGTCCCCGCGATCTCCTCTCTATCGGCTCTGGCTGAATCGAGATGACTTTTCCACGAAGCTGTATAGATAGTCACAGGCAGGACATGGCAGTACCGATAGATGGTTGCGTTGATCGCTCCTAAAACCTGCAACAGTTTTCGTCCTGATGGGTATTCGGTATTCAGAAAAGGTGTTTCCAAAGCCACGCGAGCGGGACGAAATTGCTCTAACAAGTCGCTCAAATCCTTCTCAATTTCTGCCAAACGTTGGGCTAGAGGGTCTTTGGCGTTTGTCTCTATTGTCCCGTAATCCAGCAAGTGGGGTTCTGTGAGGCTTTCGTCACCTTCAATCACAGCCCAACCCAACTGACTGATACTCGGTTTGAGTCCGAACCAGGTGTTGGACTGAGGTGGATGATCGGGGGAGGGGGGAAAGTTCATCAACTCTTGCCCAGCGTCTAGCTTTTTGGCATAGCTCTCAATCGCTTCGACAAATATTTCGGGGACGCGAATCACTTTTGTCGGTATATGCAACCATTTAGCCGGCTGCTTTCTCAGGTGGTGGGTAACAGGGTTAGGATTCGACATTAATGGAGTGTACGCTCGTTACTTAACGATTTTACATCAAGTCCCCATCCTCTAAACTTCTGACGGCGCTTTGCGCCGAGGGGAAAACCATCAATCAAGCATCTATGCCATTCTCTGTTTCCCCTCGTTTTCACTGTCCTACCCCGACCGATCGCACTTTTGTTCAACTTCTCCAACAGTCTGTCATTAATTTACCGATTGCACCCTTGTTAGCTGCTTATCCTACCTACCAATTTTGGTTAGAGCAAATGCAGTCTTTAGCGCCTCAAATATGGGAAGCTTCTCTCACTCAAAAATCCTTTAATCAGGACATTAATTATCCTTACAAGGATACTTTTTTAAGAGCAAACTACGACTGTTTAATAACGAATTACCAAGCTGCCGAACTACACTTTTGGAGAAATGGTAATCCGGCTGAAGCTGGTCAATTA
>JBGTNM010000074.1:0-1845 GCA_041743025.1 Microcystaceae cyanobacterium | reverse complement strand
CGACATTTTCTACCTTTCATTATTCTGTTGAATGTTAGATGGTATCTTCGTTATCCATTAAGCTACCGTAATTTAGAGGAAATGATGATTGAAAGGGGATTGTCGGTTGACCATACAACAATCTATCGTTGGGTCATGGCTTATTCCCCTGAAATAAATAAACGTTGTCGAAAACATTTACGACCGACAAACGACTCGTGGAAAATAGACGAGACTTACATTACCTATTTATTTTCCTCCAATATTTTTACAAAAGCGATTTAATACTCATGCTTCTCAACTTTTGTCTTTAATTTATGCGTTAAAAAAGAAAAACGATAACCTTCACAAAACTCGTGATTTACTATTACCAAAACTCATCTCAAGACAACTAGATGTAGAAAACTTAGACATTGATACAGAATAATTAGCAGCTTAATTTTAATTTAAAAGAATAGTAAAACCAGCTTGTTTAAAATGACGATCTGTACTAAATACTTCTGTTATTTCCCTTTCTTGGGCAATGATAATACTGCTACAATCAACTAAGCCCCATTCTTTATCGGTCATTTTTTGATAAAGTGTAAAGGCTCGTTCAAAAATTAATTCATCTATTAACACAGATTCCCATTTTGGCGATATTTCGATAGCTTTTATAACAGAAATACCAACTGGTTTTAAATGAACACGACTAAAAGCATTACCAAATTCTAAAAGAACAGCATTTGTAGTAATAAAATTACGATTTTCTCTTTTTAATTGATTTCTGATTTCAATAGCTTGTTGATGAAATGAATCCTTTTTATTTCCTAAAGCAATTAAAGCAGAAGTATCAACAAAAATCGGTTTCATGATTGTTTTGGAGTTCCATATAAATAGTAATCATGATTCAAAGCAAAATCTTCTATCTCTGTATCTACAGCAAGATTTTCAAAATCTAACTCATCCCAAGGATCGATATTTTTTTCTAAATTATTTTCAACATCTAAACTTACACCTTCTTTCTCAAGGATATTTTCTATTTTTTTGATTATTTGAGATGTTTGTTCCGCTGTTAAAGTATCTGGTAAATTTATTTTGAGTTGCATAATAACCTAACTATCTTATGATTTATTGCTTTAGTCTAATTACTATTATGATATTTGAGATAATTATACAGAAGAATTAACTATGGAAAAACTCGAACTATATCAATATGTTGCTCTGAGTAAAAATGTACTAGAATACAATCTCAAACAAGGTGATGTGGCAATGTTGATTGATTATGTAACTCATCCTAATGATGGTGAAGATGGTTATGTCTTAGAAGTATTTAATGCAGCAGTTGACTCTTTAGTATTCGCCTCAGCAGGGCTGAGAGACTTTGTTAGAAGAAATATTAGTATTGGTGCTTTTGGCATTAACTTTCACAGGTTCTTTGAATTGCGAAAATTGTTCCATTTTTCGCATTGTAGGAATACTTTCTATAATTGGTAAAAGCTGCTGAGGATTTAATACCAAACTCAATTATGCGATCGCTTCCCATTCGTCATTCAACTACTAAGACTATATTCTTCGATTTAGTCTTAGTAGTTGATTCGACAATTGCATTTCTATAGTTACAGGTGCGATTGAGAACTCGAACCAATTTACCCTTGTTCTGCTGCATCCAAGTTTCAACAGTTGGCTTTTGCTTTTTGAGTAGGCGATTATTGTTGGGCATTTTCCTGACAATTGAGTGAAAGTGCTGCGGATATTATTGAAAAAGTTTGATAAGAGCGATCGCCAATTAGGAGGCAAAACACGCCCTGGGTTTCCCTCGTTATGCGACTTCAAAATTTTAGAGGTTGAGGAGTCAAACCAGCTTGAATACCATTGTCATCAGAC
>JBGTNM010000073.1:0-41151 GCA_041743025.1 Microcystaceae cyanobacterium | reverse complement strand
CTTCCGTCCCGCCAAACTTTGTAAGAGAGAGCCGAGGGTCATCCGGTTCTTAAAGCCAAGAGCCTCCGAAGCGATAGCTGGATTGTCTTGGAAGCCCACACTGTACTCGGTACTCCGAGTCAGTGATGGGAGTATGTCACTAGTAACTATCTAAAATCATATGTTTCGCTGACAAAAAAAGAGGCTGTTAGCGATGAAAAAGCCGCTTATTGTTCGGGTTCGACTCCTAATGCTCTTAATTGAGCTTTAAGTTGTTCTAGCTGCTGTTGAGCAGATTCCTTTTGTTGACGTTCAGTGTCTAGCTGTTGTTGAACTATTTCCTTCTGCTGTGCTTCTGATACTGCTTTCGCTTCAGCTTGAATAGCCGCTTCATCGGGAGTCGGTACTAACCTTCCTTCAGGCGTATAAAATCTTAATTTTTGCTCATAAACCCCTAAATACAATCCTAACTGCTCACTCCACTTCCAACCTTGCTTAGTCGATTCTATCGCTTGATACTTGCTACTCACCAGCGTAAAACCCTCGAATTCTAACGTTTCTGGGTCAAACCAAAAATAATCCGGTAAACCAAAGATATCTTGATAAATCTGCTTTTTCTCCCCTCTGTCTACCTTAGCTGTACTTTCGGAAAGAATTTCAATAATCACATTCGGATATTTTTCCCCTTCATTCCAAACTACCCAACTTTTGCGACTTCTTCTTTCGGTGTCTAAAACCACAAAAAAGTCTGGCCCCCGAAAGTCTTCTGACTTCTTTTGCTCAGGACTATAGTAAATAGTAAGATTTCCTGCCGCAAAGAAATCTTGCCGTTCTCGCCACAACCATTCTAGGCATGTAATTAGAAGAATGATCTGTTTGAGATGTAAATAGTTTTCCAATTGAGGTTCATCGCTATCTAATTCACCAGGGGAAAAGATAATCGCTGATGAGTTTTCTGAAAAGGATTGTAGCGTTTGAGGGATACTCATAAAACGGCAATGAGGAAGTGACTGAGTTCATGATAACAAGCAAGACAGTAACTTTTCTTTACAATTGGCAGATTTTGACGAAATTATACAGAAAGTTATACGTTACGATGACGCGATCGCTGACATCCTCCCCTTATAGTATTAAGCAGTATCCTAAGTATCCATTGGAGTATTATCATGATCAATTCAGGAAAAATTATCAATTTCAGGGGCGGAGTAAAGCATAGCTTATTAATAGCGGGTGCTACCCTTGTCTTAATCCCTTTCCAATCAGCACAAGCTATTTCCATTACCCCCACTAATGACGGAACAACACTAGCAAATACCATCTTAGGCTCCGGGATTACCATTGTACCTGGGTCTCTTACTTATACAGGAGCCAACGGAGCATCGGGAACTTTTACCAATGGCTTATCATCGGGTATTGGCATAGATAAGGGAGTTATCATAACTACCGGTCAAGCAATTGATGCCGTTGGACCTAATGATTCGGATGGTACAACAACAGATAATGGAACTTTCGGAGATGCTGATCTAGATATCTTAGCTCAAGGGACGACTTCTGATGCTGCTACTCTGACGTTTCAATTTGAGTCTCAGGGTGGAGATCTGTTTTTTAACTACGTCTTCGCATCAGAAGAATACAACGAATTTACCAACAGTGGATTCAATGATGTCTTTGGCTTTTTTCTTGATGGAGTCAATATAGCGCTGATTCCTGGTACTTCCACTCCTGTTGCTATTAATACCGTTAATGGTGGCAATCCCCTCGGAGTTAGTGCCAGTAATCCTCAATTCTTTAATAACAACGATCTAGATGACGGCGGACCCTTCTTTGATATCGAGTATGATGGTTTTACAACCGTCTTTACAGCCAAAGCTCTAAATTTAGCCTCAGGCACTCACACTATCAAATTGGCAATTGCCGATACAGGTGATAGTATTTTAGACTCAGCCGTTTTTCTTGAAGCTGGAACTTTTTCAGATACCCCGACTCCTCCTGGAGGAGCAGTCCCTGAACCTCTAACCATTCTTGGTGCAGCAACCGCAGTCGGATTTGGTGCATCTTTTAAGCGCAAATTAGCTAAAAAACAGAAACAAAACGACGCTGAGAACGCTTAATCTTTAATATAGTAGAGACAATTCCTGAATTGTCTCTACTATCAGCTATTCAGACTCAATTCCTAACGCTTTTAATCGTGCTTGTAACTGTTTCAATTTTCGCTCAGCTAATTCCTGTTGCTGACGCTCAGTGTAGATCGTTAGATTCCCCGCTGCAAAAAAATTATCTCGGTCTTGCCAAAACCACTCCAGACACTGAATCAGCAGCAAAATTTGTCGTAAATGTAGATTACTTTCCAAAGGCGGTTCATCGCTATCTAATTCACCAGGGGAAAAGATAATCGCTGATGAGTTTTCTGAAAAGGATTGTAGCGTTTGAGGGGTACTCATAAAACGGCATTGAGGGAGTTACTACGCTCATGATAACAAGGGAGACAGTAACTTTTCTTTACAATTGGCAGAATTTGACGAAATTATACAGAAAGTTATACGTTGCGATCGCAAGATTGCTTAAAATTTAGCAATTGATAATTAGCAAAGAGCAAAATTTAGCCTATTCTTCCTCTCCTGATAGAGCTAATTTTCTGCCATCTAGATAATTTTTGTGATAAATCCAATTTCCCTGCTTGACGAATCCCCAATTTTTGAGTTTTGGCCCCCGGAAAAATAAACTCCACGAACCGGACGAATCGGGGGGAATTTCTAAGCGATGGAGGGAATGAGGCGATCGCAAGCGAAAATGACCAGCACCCCGCCAATATCGCCCTTTTGGGGTCACTTCCCAATATCCTCCTCGCAAAATGAAGGTTGCGTACCACCAAGGATGGTCATGCAAGTCATCGGGGTCGCTGCGGCAAATTTTGTGTAGCATTAGGTTAAACGGTATCTCGCGAGCGGATTCATCTTCGCTTAGCTTGTCCCGAAACAGCAGGTAGTAACGTTCCATATAGGGTTCCAACCCATCGCGATCAAAGATGATTCGCTTGCGACCCAGTTTTTCTAGTAATTTTAATAACATATTGATGAGATTAGAAGTAGTGTTAATACTTCTCTCATCATAGAACAAAATTGTGCATTTGGCTTGAAGTCAATCGCGCTCAAATTGACTGATTGCTCTATATCTAGGAAGTTTTAAAAGTGATTAAAAAAAGCGAACAGAGTCAAAGAATTATCCAAGAGTGCTGTCATGACCAATATAGTTCAATTGAACTCATCCTAGATGTAGGGTTAAAAAAATAATTAGTAGGGGCATGGCACTGCCATGCCCCTACCATGCCCCTACGAAAAGGATGCCGTTTTAATTCAACAATTCTCCTGTTTCTTGCAGGGAATGTAGGCGGTGGTAGATGCCTTGATGGTTTAAGAGTTCTGCATGAGTTCCGATTTCTACAATCTTACCAGCGTCTAAAACCACAATTTTATCGGCTTCCCGAACGGTACTCAATCGATGAGCAATAATAATCGTGGTTCGGGTGCCAAAAATAGAGCGCATGGCTAATTGAATGGCTCTTTCGGATTCATAATCTAAGCTGGATGTTGCCTCATCAAACACTAGCACATCCGGCTCGACAATTAACGCTCTAGCAATCCCTAAACGTTGTCTCTGTCCCCCTGATAAACGAACGCCTCTTTCACCAACAATGGTATAATATCCATTAGGTAATTGATCGATAAATTCATCGACTTTAGCAATTCTACAAGCTCGTTCTACCTGAGAAAAACTAGCCATCGGATTGCCATAGATTAAGTTGTCTAACACAGTTCCATTAAACATATCAACTTCTTGGTGAACGATTGCCAATCGCCGCCGATACCAAGCAACATCTAAATTACGGATGTTTTGTCCGTCGATTAAAATGTTACCTTGAGTCGGTTCAAAATAGCGAAAAAGTAATTTAATCAGCGTGGATTTTCCCGATCCTGATCGCCCGACTAATGCCACAGTTTTACAAGGTTCTATCAGCAAGTTAATCTCGTTAAGAACGGGGCGACTTTCGTCATACCCAAAAGTGACATTTTGGAAGTGAATTTTTCCCGTAAATTGATAGGGATTTTCGCTAAGAGGTTGAGAGTTTAAACTGGCTGCATCATTACCTATTTGAAGTTGCATGAATTCGTGTAGTCGCGCCATCGAAGTGTAACGGCGAGAGAAAATTTCTGCCAGTTGAGAAATCGGTTCTAACTCGGCATAAGCCATACTAGCCACTGTCCAAGTGGTGATGAAGTGCCCTAAAGAAATCGACCCATTGAGGGTAGGAAGCAATGTAAATACAATGACTCCAAATAAGGATAAGTGAATGACCGTTTTCTGCCAAGTAATTAAATAAACGTAGCCTTTGTGAATGCGGTAAACAACATACTGAAATTCCCGCTCTAATCGCTGATTTTGTTGCTTAAATTCTGCTGCTTCTGTAGCAAATGCCTTAACAGTTTTAATGTTGGTAACAATCTCAGAGGTGCGACTCTGAGTATTTTCCATGTATTTTTCTAACAGTTCCTCCTGCCGAATCAATTTGCTCAGATGTTTTAGACTGAAAGCAAGGATGAGAATGAAGGAAATAAAAAAAGCGATCGCAATTCGCCAGTCAATGACCAAAATCACCCCAAAAATCCCAAGAACTCTCATAAATTTGGGAATAAATTGTCCGGCTATTTCGGGATATGTCCAGAGTTGATTTTCTACGCCTCTAGCAATACGGTTGGCAATGCGTCCGGGGTTGTTTTCGTCATAGAAAGCAAGGGGTAGGGTTAGGATTTTTTCAACAATATGGCGTAAATGATCTCGTCTTGCTCTTAAGGCAATTTCCCAGTGAAACCAAGTACTTGCCCAAGGTTGTATGGGAGATTTAACCACAGTAAATAAAGCAATGATTCCCAGCAAAACACCTAGCGCGAGGGGTTTTCCTGGAGGGAGATTAGTTAGAGTAGAGACAGAGGAAACTAAGGTTTGTAGGGGTTTATCGAGTGATTGATGGGAAATCACATTGAGAATTTGTCCAATCGCGTAAGGGACTGCTAAGTCGAGAATTTCAAATAAACTCGCAGCAGCGATACTCAATACCGCAGGCGTTCGATACTTGCGGTAGTATCCTAGTAAATCTCGTAAGGATGCCATAACGATATCAGCGAACAGGAATTCGTAAAGACACAAAAGTTTTCTGTCTGTACGTAGGGGAAATTAGCGATCGCGAGCGAATAATGCTGGATTCTTCCTTGCGTGTTTTTCCGCTTGTAGTATTATAGTGCGAATGTTACAATATAACCACAAAAAGTTTAAAAAGGCTGTGAGGTGTAGGGTATAGGGAAATCCCCTTTTCCCTCAAACAAATGTTAGATGCATCGAATAGACTCCGTGATTTGACACTCCCGTCGCTAAAAGCGAGGGATTCTCGAACTAACAACCGCCCTTTCAAGTTACCTCTAATTAGGTCTTACACTGTTATGTCCCATCCGAGCCTGCTAGAAGATCACTTGTTATCTAGATACCCTTTTAGTGGATGGATTTCCGAGCGTTTTCCCATTTCAGGGAAGATTTGGGGATGTCCTACCCTATCTGTCTTGCGACAAAAGATTTTTTAGGGTTCATTCGCCGTGTTTACGGGTATTGCACTATGTTTAGACAGGAATTCGTTACCCTGTTAGCCTTCTATTTTTCCCTCAAAAGTGCTGCACTATTTCAGCAGAATTTTCACGATGTGCGACGGTGTTTCAACCTGTGGCTATAACTATTATATAAAAAGTAAAGATTCTTGCACCTTATGACCACAACTCAATTGCGAAGTCTTAAACTTTCTCTACTCGCCAAATCCTGTTTTGAATCAGGAGTGGAGACTGTATGACTTTATCGCCTTTTGAGCGCCCTGACCATTCTAACCAGAAAAACGGAAATCAAGCCATTACCGAAGCCGATGTCCTCATTACAGAATCCCTAGCTCATCGTCAAGCAAGACAGCCAGACTTAGCAGCAGAAAATCAAGCACTCTGCACCCTTGCCCAAAAACTCAGCGATCAGCCCCAGTCGCTGCTCAAAACCCTAGTTGAGATTGCACTCACGCTTTGTCGAGCCGACACAGCAGGGGTTAGTTTATTAGAAACAGCAGCCAATAGCGAACCTATTTTTCGTTGGGTAGCGATCGCAGGTGTTTTAGCGTCTCTCGAACAAAGTACCACCCCAGGCAACTTTAGTCCCTGTAACACCACACTGCACAGCAAACAGCCGCAACTGTATGCCTATCCCGAACGCTACTTTACCTATCTACACCATCCTCAGTTTCCCATTGTTGAAGGATTGCTGTTGCCTCTGTACGCGAACGATCAACCGTTAGGTACACTTTGGATTCTCTCCCACCATGAGACACGGCACTTTGATGCTGAGGATCGGCGGTTGATGAACAATCTAGCCGGTTTTACTGTCTCTGCATTGCACGGCATCCATCTGCGTCAGACGGCGGAGGAAGCACTGCGACGCGAACAGGTAGCGAGTGAGGTACTCCAGCAAAATCAAAGCCGATTTGAGGAACTGATAGGGAATGTACCAGGAATCGTTTATCGCTATTTGCCCTGCTCGGATAATCCTCATCGGTTTACCTTTATCAATTTTGCCTGCCGCGACTTATTGGAATTGGAGCCAGAGACAATCCTTCAAGATGCTGGTTCTTTCGTAGAATTAATTCATCCTGACGATTTATCGTCATTTCAATCGTCCGTTGATCACTCTTTCGCCAATTTTCTACCCTGGTGCTGGGAAGGACGCATTATCACGCCTTCGGGCCAACTCAAGTGGATTCAGGGCAGTTCCCAAGCGCTGCATACAACAGAAGGCGACGTTTGGGATGGTTTGGTGATTGACATTACTGCTCGCAAAGAAGCTGAATTATTACTGCAACAAGCCAAAGAAACTGCCGAAACCACTAATCGGATCAAAGATGAGTTTTTGGCGATGCTTTCTCATGAGTTGCGCTCACCTCTCAACCCAATTCTCGGTTGGACGAGCTTGTTGCGGACTCGCCAGTTTGACGAGCAAAAGACCCAGCAAATCTTAGAAGTCATTGAGCGTAATGCCAAGTTACAGGCTCAACTCATTGACGATCTGCTGAATATTTCTCGCATCCTGCAAGGCAAACTCGTCTTAAACGTTACGCAGATTAACCTAGCCGCCATTGTCGCCGCGTCTCTCGAAACGGTGTCCCTAGCTGCCGAAGCCAATGGAATTGTCCTTGAATCCCAACTCGACTTGGAGATAGGACGAGTCAGAGGAGATGCTGCTCGCCTACAGCAGATCGTCTGGAATCTCTTATCTAATGCCATCAAATTTACGCCTTCTGGCGGACAAATTCAAGTACGCCTGCAACGAGTAGATAATCAAGCTCAACTTCAGGTTCAAGATAGCGGAAAAGGCATTAGCGCAACATTTCTCCCCTACGTCTTTGAGTACTTCCGTCAAGAAGATAGTACGACTACCCGACAGTTTGGCGGATTGGGTTTGGGATTAGCACTTGTTAGATATCTGACCGAACTGCACGGCGGGACAGTAGAAGTAGAAAGTCCGGGGGAAGGCTTGGGAGCGACTTTTACGGTGAGATTGCCTTTGTCTCAAGTCGTTCTACCAGAAGTTAACCAGCCGTCACAGACAGTGGAAGACGATGATCTCAATCAGTTAAAAATTTTGGTGGTGGAAGATGAAGCCGACACGCGAGAGCTATTAGTGGCGATTTTGAGAGAGTATGGTGCTAACGTAAGCGCGACAGACTCAGCCTCGGAAGCCTTGCATCTCCTGCCCCAATTTTCTCCCGATTTGCTCCTTTGCGATATTGGTTTGCCTATCGTTGATGGCTACACGCTAATACGACAGATCCGGCAATTATCGCCTCAACAAGGGGGTCAAATTCCGGCGATCGCGCTGACGGCTTATGCGGGCGAAACTAACCAATGTCTGGCTATTGAAGCGGGATTTCAACGACATATTGCCAAGCCAGTCGATCATCTGGAGCTAGTTAGAGCAATCATCAGCCTGCAAAACAGTTAAAATGAGGAGGCAATTTGTCCCTAATTTGAAAAATAATCGCATGAGTGTTGCCGAAGTCACCCAAACTCTTTTAGCTGCCAAGCAAAAAAAAAGATTGAGTTTTGCCGACTTAGAAAAGATGATGGAGCGCGATGAAGTTTGGCTGGCTGCTCTTTTTTACCGTCAAGCTAGTGCCTCAGAAGCAGAAGCCAAAAAACTCCTTAATCTGCTCGACCTTGATGAATATTTAGTTCCAGCGTTAATGAGTTGCCCTGTAAAAGGGTTGGGGCCAGTCGTTCCCACCGATCCTTTAATTTATCGGTTTTATGAAATTATGCAAGTCTATGGAATGCCGATGAAAGAGATTATTCATGAAAAATTCGGCGATGGTATCATGAGTGCTATTGATTTTACTTTAGATATCGAAAAAGAGGAAGATCCCAAGGGCGATCGCGTCAAAGTCATTTTTTCTGGCAAGTTTTTACCTTATAAAAAATGGTAGATGAGTTGATACAGTTTCTTACAACCCATAAAACCAAATAATGAGCAAAGGCGTTATCGTCGCCATCAAAAGGCTTAAAGGTGCGCCAATGCGGAAAAAATCTAAAAACTTATAGCCTCCTGGCGCGTAAACCATCGTATTGGTTTGATAGCCGATAGGCGACATGAAGCTATTAGAAGCGGCAAAAGTCACCGCAAACATGAAAGCATAAGGGTTGAGACTCAGTGATTGCGCTACCTTAACGGCAACCGGCATCATTAAAACGACAGAGGCATTATTAGAGAGGATTTCGGTCAGCAAGGCGGTAGCAACGAAGAAAAAGAGTAACAGCCAATAACCAGACAAATTTCCCCCTAAAGCTAATAGATTCTCAGCTAGCCACTGCGTCGCGCCTGATTTGTCCATCGCGATGCCGAGAGGAATTAATCCCGCCAACAGAAAAATCACATCCCAGCGCACGGCACCGTAAATTTCCCCCGCTTTGAGACAGCCTGTCAAAACCATTAAAATCACGCCGACTAAGGCACTCACTAAGATCGGTATCCAATTGAACGCTGCTACCACAACCACGCCGATAACAATGGCAATGGCAATCGGTGCTTTGTCTTTAGGCAGTGTTTCTAAATCTCGTTGTTCGAGAACTAATAGCTCTCGCGTGGTTTGCAATCCGAGAAAACTGTCTTTTGGCCCTTGGACTAAGAGTAAATCTCCAAAACGCAACGGTATTTTGCCCAATCGCTCCCTCAGCAATTCTTGTCCTCGCCGAATCGCCAAAACGGTGACATTATATCGCTGCCGGAACCGCAAATCTTTGAGCGTCATGCCAATCAAGCGGGAGTTAGACAAAATTAACACTTCTGCAATTTTTTCTTCTCCTGTGACGATCTCGCTTTCTAGTGCTTCCTCTTTAAATTGGAAATCAGGCAGAATACCGAGGGTTTTTTCCTCGCGAAGTTTGAGCAAATCGGCTTGACTTCCCCGTACTAGCAAGATATCTTTGGCACTTAGTACCTTATCGGCTAGAGGCGGAGGAAAGTGGTGGTTGTCGTGAATTAACTCCAGCACGTCGAGATCGAACTTGCGTTGAATTCCACTCTGGCGAAGGGTTTGTCCGATCAAACTCGATCCGGGTGTTACGATCGCTTCGCTGAGGTAGTCTTTGAGCTTATAATCTTCGTCGAGTAAGTCACTGTTGGGCTTTTTGCGTTCGGATAACAGTCGGGGAGCCGCTATTATCAAATAAACTAAGCCAGCACTAAATGTTACGAGTCCTAACTGCGTAAATTGGAATAAACTAAATTCTTCATAGCCGAGTTGCTGAGCAAGTTCACTCGCCAAGAGGTTTGTAGACGTGCCGATAACGGTAATCGTCCCGCCCAAAATGGTGAAGTAGGATAAGGGTAGCAGCAGTTTGGAAACTGAGATATCATGATGCTTACACCAATCTTCGACGATTGGCAGGAAAATCGCCACAATCGCTGTGTTATTAATAAAAGCACTGAGCGGGCCGACGATCAATCCCATGACTAGCAATTGCTGTACATAGTGAGTTCCTCCCCATTTCAGCAATAAGTTTCGTAGCGACTGAGTGGCATCGGTACGGACAATTCCCGCGCTGAGAATGAACATCGCCATGACGGTAATCGTGGCTGAATTGCTAAAACCTGAAATTCCTTCGTCTGGGGTGACGATGCCGCACAGAATCAGTCCAATCGCCACCACCAAGGCAGTGAGATCAACAGGCAACCACTCGAAAATGAAGGAGATCGCCGCTAGAATTAAGATGCTAAGGGTCAAAAAAAGTGTCATTTTACATAACCGTCAAACCCGTAATGCTGCGTCATTAAATTGATAACCTACTAAAAAGCACAAAAAAATCGCTTAAACATTCATTTCGACGGAGAACCCAGCTAGGTGCGACTTCATCTCCTCATTAGTTGTTTGAAAGCTGATGATTTCACAATACCGAGTCCGGCTCATAAAAACAAATATTCTTTTTTTTTAAATTGATAAATATAAATGATGATGAAAAATTGCTAAGCAGCAGATGCATCTAAACGACAGATGAATAGCGAGCAAGATGCTCGCCCTACAATCGTTCTAACGATCAGGGTAATGCAATTTAAATGTATAACAGCTTATTCCTCTGGGGAAACTCGGTTATTATCGAGACTTGTGACCCAAAGATAACTAGCAGCAACCGTCAGTAAAGCCAATACGACATTTCTTTTGACAATAAACACCCCCAAACCGATTAAAATACTGGGAACGAATATCGTGCCGTAGTTAGAAACAAGGCTAGCGATCGCTTGAAAACGGGTTAATTGATAGGCAAGGTAACACCAAACGCCCACTAGTAGCAAAAAAGTCGCTAAAATTGCCAGCAAGCTCTGCCAATTACTACTAGCAAATAACGGGATGTAAATCCCTATATTATCGCTGCCATTGGCGATCGTGATCGCCGCGACAGCAGCCGTTTGGGGAGACAGAAAATAATAGGTACTATTCGTTATAGAAGGCAACTCAAAAGGCATCTCCTCATCTTCTCCTTTGAGTAAATAGGCTATCCCTAAAATAAGGGGAATCATTCCCATCCCCCTAATCCAACTAGGCGGCAGCAAAAAGCTGCCAAAAAACCCTGGAAGGCTTACCAACAGCAGCACGATAAACCCTAAATATTGACCGATGACAATCTGTCGGCGGCTTAACCCGACATTAACGCTAGCAAACAACAGGGTCAGAATGAGAATGTCATCGATATTGGTGGCGATGAAAGCAGCAATGGCGGTGGTAATGGTGGTGAGAAATTCGAGCATATGCCGAGTTGTCAGGATTTTCCTGTTAAATCTTCATAAAATTGTATCTTAATTCAACTATAAATAAATTATAATTGTACTGAAAATTTAGGAGAAAATTGATGAGACATTTAAAAATTTTGCTAGCTGTTCTCTTGTTTTTGGTGAATTTTGCCGTAATTTCCCCAGCTTTGGCCGATAGAATTGCCAAAAAAAGCCCTGAGTATCCAGAAATCGTACAAACTCTCAATAACCTCTTAGAAGTCCAAAAAAATCCCGAACAAACCGAATACACCGCACAAGAGCTTCAGCAAAGAATTGCAGACACGAAGCTACAAAAATACGTTTTAGAGACTTCAGAAGATTGGGGTGTTTGCCGCAACGAAACGGGAAAGCTGCTAGCTATTTACGCTCACAAAGCCAAAAAATCTACTCCCAATACCCTTTTTTATCTCGCCAATGGGGAAGAAACAGACGATGAATGGGACTGTGATGGCGTTTACTTGCCAGGAGATGCCAAGATTGCACAATTCAATCGCCTTGAAGGAGAACCTTTGGCACTCAAAATTGTCGATGGAACTCAGCTTGTCGTCACAACCAATCCCCAAACAGGTGAAATTGAATTAAACACGCCGTCTGCTTTGATTGCTCCTATTCCAACCAGTGAAAAAAATTGGCAGATTCCCAATTTAACTCAAGCAGATATTGATTTACAAGCTCCCAACGCACCCGTTGATTAGTTAATAGTTGATAGTGAATAGTTAATAGTTTTAATCACTATTCACTATTCACTATTCTAGCCGTCAGCTTTCCCCCAAATCATAGTCCTCATTTAATCATTGAAATCATAGTCCCTGTTCCCTAAATATGGCAGAAATGACACTGGATCAACTACGAATTTTTCTAGTGGTTGCAGAACAATTGCATTTTACTCGTGCAGCAGAAGCTTTGTATATTACTCAACCAGCCGTCAGTGCATCTATCCAAAACTTAGAGGTAGAATATGGCGTTAAATTATTTCATCGGATTGGCCGTCATATTGAGATTACAGAAGCCGGTCAATTGTTACAAATAGAAGCCCAAAAAATTTTGGATCAAGTCATACTGACCGAAAGAGGGTTGAGGGAATTAAATAACTTACAACGAGGAGAATTAAAGCTCGGTTCTAGCTTGACCATTGGCAATTATTGGTTGCCAGAAAAAATCAGCAATTTTCAAAAGCTTTATCCAGGAATTATCATCAATTGTATGCTAGCTAATACGGAGGATATTTGTGTTGGTACAGCTAATGGACGGTTCGATCTAGGATTAATTGAAGGCGAAGTTAAATCAGACCTGGAAAATGTCTTAGAATCAGAAGTCATTGACAGCGATCGCTTACTGATTGTTGTCGGACGATCTCATCCTTGGTTTGAGCGAGAAACTATAGATTTAAGTGAAATAACCAGCACGGATTGGATTATGCGAGAAGTAGGTTCAGGCACGCAACAGCGATTAGAAGAAGCTTTACGCCATCGAGGTATTAATTTCAGTGATTTGAATGTCACTTTAATTTTAAATACCGGAGAAATGATTAAAGCGATTGTTGAAAATACTCAAGCAGCAGCAGGATTATCAGATTTGATGGTGAGAAAAGAGTTAGAACTTGGCATTCTTGCGGCAGTTCATGTCGTAGATAGTCGCTCTAAAAAACCAATAGAACTAGATTTTGTTCGACCTTTTTTAAAAATAAAACACCAGCAGCGATTTCAACCTCGCGTTGCTCAAGCGTTTGAACAACTTTTATCGTTAGTTCCTTCCCTATCTTCTTGATTTTAAGTCGTCTAGCTCAAGGTTTAACAATTTTAAATCGTCATTACCTAAAACTAAAGGTAAGTCTCCATTCCATCTATCTATAGCTGACTTATGTAAAATTTCTGGCGTTAAAGAAGATTGCAAGATTTTATAAGCGTCTGCTTCTCCTCTGGCTAAATTAACCTGTACTTCAGCATCTTTTAGTGCTTTGAGAACTCGAAAACCAGCTTTTTTGGCTTCTTGTTCGGCAATCTGTTTAGCTTCGACTGCGTCAGTAAATCTTTCAGAAAAATGAACGTGTACGAGAGAGAGATCATCTACTTTGACATAATAATTAATTAATCTAGCCGTTAGTAGATCGTCAACTTCTGTTTTAACTTCTTCTCTTTTAGTAATAATTTCTTCTGCTGTATATTTTGCCATCACAGCTTTTAGTATTTCTTCGATAGTAGGATTAATGATTGCGTCAATAATATATTTTTCATCTCCAATTTTTTGAAAAGCTAAATTGCTTTTTTCAGGAATAATATGCCAATTGAGGGCAATATCTGTAAAAATTTCTTGTAAATCTTTAGTGGAAGCTTCAGCAGAAATTTCCTGTTTTTGAATACGAACAGTTAATTTTTTTACAGTATCTACTAATGGAATAACGACGTGCAAGCCTTCATTTAGAATCTCTGTTTGTACTTCACCAAAGCGCATTAATACTCCTCTTTCACCAGCATTAATGATTATAAATGGATTGAAGAAAACAATCACTAAAAATAAGATAAATAGAATGGTACTAGGTTTAGCAAATAATTTATTCTTAGGCATCGTTTTAATTTAAAAAATTAATTAACTGTTCTGAAGTCAAACAGGCGATAGGTTTCACTATCCACTAAAATAAAAACTCCTAAACTGATTAAAACAAAGGGAGTGATTTTATGTCCATAACGAACCAATACTTTAGCCATTAAAGGACGATTAGTTAGCCAATAGGCAGCTAAACACCAGATTCCTACGAGCAGATAAAAGATGACTAAAATAATACTAAAGTTTAACAAACTTTGACTGGCAAATAGCGGAATATAAATCCCGATGTTATCTCCTCCATTAGCGACAGTAATCGAAGCAATATAAGCAATTTTGGAATTTAAAAAACGGGTCAAGGCAGATGATAGAAAACTAGGTTTTACTTCTGGGGTAGCTAAAGAAGAAATTGTTTGTATTTCCTCCTCTCGATAATCCCGACTGAGCAATGTTTTTAGTCCAATAGCAATCGGGATAAACCCCAGAAAGCCAATCCACTCTTTAGGAATAAATAAACCTCCAATCAGTCCAGGAAGGCAAGCTAAGATGATAATTGTAAAACCGATATATTGACCGATAACGATCTGGTAAGTGCGAAATTGATTGTGCCTTTGTGCGAAAAAAAAGATTAACAGAAAGATGTCATCTAAATTGGTAGCTACAAAACTAGATACACCTGTGAGAAGTAGTGAAAAAAACCAACTCATGTTAGCTAAATATTTATTTTGGGGCGTAGATTAAACAATAAACTAACCGTAACTGTCCAAGCGATCGAAAGCAACCAGCCAGCCAAAATATCGCTCGGAAAATGAACGCCTAAATACAGTCTCGTCCAAGCGATCGCTAAAACAAATAATCCGCCAAAAATCCCAGCGACAACGCCCCAACGCCTTCCCCAAGCTAAAATAATTAAAGCCATAACCAAAGTCATACTAGCCATTGCATGACCGCTAGGAAAGGAAAAATCAAGCGGTAAAGGGTAAGAAGATTCCCAGAGATGAGGACGCAGGCGATGCAGGAATAGTTTAGCGGTAAAATTAATTAAGCCACTACTAATAATAGCGGTTATTAGATACGAAAAAGCTCTCCATTTTTGCTGCCATCCCAATGCCAACAATACGGGTGTTGCCAGTAAAAAAGTCCCTCCCACTCTCCCCCACTGCGTTAGGGACACTGCTAAATTATTGAGTGTCTGGTTTGCTGTTTCATGAATCGCGACTAAAATCGCAGTATCCCATTTAAGACCACTTTCACTCTGACCTATTTTTAAAGCTAGTATGCCAAATAGCAGGAGTGGTAAAGAAACTTCGAGGATTAAAATTCGCCAATGAACTGTCAGCCATTGTTTTAATTGATTGTAGTTCGATTGGACGTGCTGGACAAAGGGAAGGTCGGACATAATAAACTGTAGAATATTTAAATTATTGGTTGAGGTCAGGCAAGAGGCAAGAGGCAAGAGGCAAGAGGGCAAAACCAATATGCAATTTAGATACACGACAGTTTAGTAAACAATTGTCAGTAAGTAAACTGAACGGATGACTGATAACTGTAATGATGTCCCTCTATTTAATTCAATGATAACGGATGGTTCTGGGGAGTAGCGAGGGCAGATATAAAGGGAATATCAACAATATTAGATTGAATAAGAACTGCCATCACAACGGTAAAAGCAGTGGACAAACCTAAACCGACAATAAGATCTTTTTTCATCTTGCTGTCTGGGACTTGTTGCCCTACAAACTCAACTGTTCCCCATTGGATTAAAAGAATTCCCACAATGTTAGAAAGCCAATAACCTATAATGGCACCCGTTAAAAATAAATCATTTGAAAACCAGCGAAAAATTAACCCGAATCCATAGGCGATGGGTAGGTTAAACAAGAGGTCGTTCCACCAACAAAGCGGTGACAGTAAAAACCCTAAGACAACGATAAAGCCGCTTCTTATCTTTTTTAGCATGATGGTAAATCTGTCGTGAGTCATTGAATTTTAACAAAAATTTTAAAATCGGGAATTACTGAGCAGACTTGCAGGTTCTTCAAAAAATTTAGTTTGGCGAGATTTGAGATAAACTTGCTGATTCTGATGCAATTCGAGATGAGCTAGCTGTTCTCGATTTAAATGAGCGGTGACATTCCCGCTATCAGGTAAATTGAGTTCGACCTGAATGTCCCGGCCTAAATGAAGAATTCGCTTGATAGTTGCTTGCGCGGTATTTTCGTCAGGTAAGGTGCAAATTTCTAAGTCGTGAGGGCGGACAAATCCTTTAGTTTGATTAGAGGATAAATTGTGATGTTGAAAAAGGTGGGCTGTGCCTGGTAAAACGTTGACATCGCCGATGAAACTCATAACAAATGGGGTAGCAGGATTGTCGTAAATTTCGGCAGGTGTGCCGACTTGTTCAATACGTCCTTGGTTCATGATCACCACTTCATCGGCGACTTCCATTGCTTCTTCTTGGTCGTGGGTGACAAAGACGCTAGTCAGGCGAATTTCATGGTGAAGTTGCCGCAGCCAATTGCGGAGTTCTTTTCGCACCTTAGCATCGAGTGCGCCAAAGGGTTCGTCGAGCAGTAAGATTTCTGGTTCTACCGCCAGCGATCGCGCTAGGGCTACCCGTTGTCGCTGACCGCCTGAAAGTTGCCCCGGATAGCGATTGCCTAAACCCTGAAGCTGAATCAAATCTAGTAATTCTTCGACTTTCGCTTGGGCTTTTTTGGCATTGCAACGGCGAATTTCTAAACCAAAAAGGATATTTTGACGGACAGTAAGATGTTTGAAAAGGGCGTAATGCTGGAAGACAAAGCCGATATTGCGCTTTCTGACATCTAATCGAGTGGCATCGCGATTTTTAATCAAAATAGAGCCGTGATCAGGTGATTCGAGTCCAGCGATCGTTCTTAACAAGGTGGATTTGCCTGAACCGGAAGGCCCAAGTAGCGCGACTAGCGTTCCGGGTTTGACTGTTAGGTTGATGTTGTCTAGTGCTTGGAACTGACCAAACCGTTTAGAAAGTTGATTGACTGTGATTCCCATAATTAATCCTTTTATTTGAAGTTAGGGGGCAGGATGCCGTTTATGCAGAGGGACTTCTTTGAGTTAGGCTGGATACTATTGATTTTCATTGCATCCTACATGAATTAAGCGTAAATTGCAATACATTTTTGAATTACTTTTAAACTTATTTTAGATAATGACAATTTGTAACAGGTTATTTTTGCAACGTTCTTAACTGAAATCTAAGCCTTAGATTGACTTCACAACTAAGTGCTAAATGAATTGATTGTTAATGTTTACATTGACCCCCGATCAAATCAATTACTTTTAGTTATTGGTTTAAAAACAACATCTGTTTGCTCTACGGAATTAAACCACCTAAATTGAAATGAGGTGCTGTCAAGATACTTTGCTCACAGCCATTAGCCAAGACAGTCACGCTGAAAAAGAACCAACATTTCATCATGGGAGCAACAATTGTGAGTTGGCTAATTAATACTTTAATTATCGGAATTTCTGCTGCTTTTGCCACCACTTTTGACGACAATTTATACTTGAGTGCCTTCTTCGGCAAAGTCAATCGTACTTTTCGTCCCAAGCACATTGTTCTCGGTGAATACCTGGGTTTTACAGCATTAGTGGCTGTCAGCTTGGTTGGTTTTCTCGGCGGACTGCTCGTTCCACAAGCCTGGATTGGTCTGCTCGGTTTTCTACCCATTGCCATTGGCATTAGTAATCTCATGAGTCGAGAAGCTCAAGAACTGAACGTGCAGGCTGTCTCAGTTAAACTTCCCTCTCCGACCCCGTTTAAACGCCATCAGAAGCAAACCCTGTGGGAAACCGTGCGCGATCCTCAGACCTACCGCGTTTCTGCCGTGACCGTCGCCAATGGCGGCAACAATATTGGGATCTATGTGCCATTGTTTGCCAGTTCCAGTCTTCCCAGTTTGAGTGTCATTGTAGCGGTTTGCTATTTGACGGTTGGAGTATGGCTTTTTCTGTCTTACCACCTGACGAGCCATCCGCGAGTCGCTCCCCTTTTGGCTCGTTACGGTCGGAAAATCTTCCCGTTTGTCCTAATCTGGTTGGGCTTTTCTATTCTGATGAAAAGCGAAACCTATCAACTTTTACCGAGTGTTGCCCTGTTTTCCAACTAGGCGATCGCTATTATTGTCCTGTCATTTACGGAGAAAAAAAGATGAAATACCTTAAAATCGTCCTTGTCATTTTAGTTATTCTGATTAACTTAGCATTTGTCTCTCCCGCTTGGGCAGATAAGCCCAAACTAGACAAGAGTCCCGATTACCTGCAAGTAACCAAATCGCTCTCAGGCTTGCAGACTAGCGATAACATCCCCGAAGACGTACAGCGTCAAATCGATGAATTGCAGTTTCAAAAAAAGGCGATGGAAGCGGGAATGACTTGGGGACAGTGCCGCAATGAAACTGGCCAGACCCTAGCCATTTATGGCCCCGCCAGCAAAAAAGCCAAGTCTGCCAGCGAGATCTACTTCTTAGGAGATGGTCAATCCACACCCGAAGAATGGGATTGTGCAGGCATTTATCTGCCTAGCGACGCTAAGGTAGCAGGATTGGATAAAACTGGGGCAATCGCGCTCAAAATCCTCGATGGAACGCAACTGAGCGTCAGTAAAAATCCTGAAACTAATGAATTAGTGCTTAACATCTTGCCTGCCGAAATTGTCAGTACCGACCAAGTAGACTGGTTTGTTCCTAATGTCTCTGGGGCGTTTGTCAATTCTCGCATTCCCAGCGTGCTTAATGGTGACGATTGATCTCAAGTGCAAAGGAGAAATTGAATGTGTTTGAACAGTTAACCTCATCCTTTCAGACAAGCTTTATCTTAAATAGCGCTGGTTGCTTACTCGCGCTGGTGGCTTTAGAAACGGTTCTCTCTACCGACAATGCTGTCGCACTGGCAGCTTTGGTCGGAGAGATCGAAAACCCCCAATTATTACGCTAAGGTTGTTAGCTGGCTTATTCGTGCGCTGGTTGGCAGAATTTACTTATCTCAAAGATGCTGCCTATCTGACGGTATTGGGTGTAGGCATCCGCTTGCTATTTAAGGCAATGCTGCCATTGTACTTGCCGCCTCAATGGATGATGCTGGCCTTGATTGCCGGACTATTTGCCTGGGGGTTTTCTAAGCGGGTTGTTCCAGATGTGTCGGCAGAGCGAAAACAGTTAGCCGAAGAATTATCCTAGCAAGAGATTATCTTAATTAAACCAAGATGAATGAACTGATCGCTGCGATTATGACCGGATTTGCCGCTTTTACAGCTACTAACTTAGACGATATTGTGATTCTGTTGCTGTTTTTCTCTCAAGTCAGTTCGACATTTCGTCCTCAACAGATTGTGACCGGACAGTATCTCGGTTTTAGCGTGTTGGTAGCGGCCAGTTTGCCAGGTTTCTTTGGGGGTCAGTTGTTTCCTGAAGCTTGGATTGGACTACTAGGAATCTTTCCTATTATGATGGGATTTAATCGCTTGCTCAATCCCGAAGCGGAAACAGAGGCGGCTGTTGATCAAGCTCAAGATTCAGCAAAACGGTCTTGGCTCTCTGGAGTGCTTTCTCCTCAAACCTGTGGTGTTGCTACTGTAACAGTGGCTAATGGAGGCGATAACCTCAGTATCTACGTGCCTCTGTTTGCTAGTAGTAATTGGGAAAGTTTGGCAGTCATTCTCGTTGCATTCTTCTGTTTGGTAAGCGTCTGGTGCTACGGGGCTTATCGTTTGGCTCAGGTTCCTGCACTGGCTGAAGGACTCGCACGCTACGGCAATTATCTGGTTCCTTTGCTGCTGATGGGATTGGGCGTTTTCATTTTAATGGACAGTCACACGCTGGAAAATCGGGAATTAGCCACCCTTGCCGCAGCGATCACGGGTTTTTGTCTATTGTCAGAGGCCAAGAAAGCATGGATTTAAACGCTTTAGAATTTTCGTTACTGGTTTGGACTGGCTCTTTGGCGGCTGGTTTTTTGGGATCGCTGACTGGGTTGGGAGGAGGCATTGTTATTGTGCCTTTTTTAACGTCTGTCTTTGGGGTGGACATCCGCTATGCGGTTGGGGCTTCTTTGGTTTCTGTAATTGCCACTTCTTCTGGGGCCGCCTCTGCCTATATTAAACAAGGTTTCATCAATTTACGATTGGGAATGTTTTTGGAAGTGGCGACGACGGGTGGTGCTTTAGTTGGGGCATTGATTGCCACGTTTGTCTCAGTTAAAGCTCTCAGTGTCGTCCTAGCAGTCGTCCTACTGTATTCAGCCTATTTGTCAGGGCAACCGAAACTAGAAACGCCTGATGAGGAAGTGACTGAACCCCTCAGCACCAGCTTAAAGCTCAACGGAACTTGCCCTACTGCTGATGGGATAATGTCTTATCAAGTTCATTCTTTCCCGGCGGGGTTTGGATTGATGGCGGTTGCTGGAGTCCTTTCGGGAATGCTCGGTATTGGTTCGGGAGCCTTTAAGGTACTGGCAATGGATCAAGTAATGCGCCTCCCTTTTAAAGTTTCGACCACCACTAGCAATTTCACCATCGGCGTGACAGCAGCCGCCTCAGCGGGGGTTTATCTGGCACGGGGTTATATCGATCCGGGGCTATCAATGCCCGTGATGTTGGGAGTTTTACCAGGGGCTTTTTTAGGCACGAAAGTCCTTTTTGGAGCTAAAATAGAAGTATTAAGAACCGTTTTCAGTTTTGTATTGGTCGTCATGGCCTTGAGAATGGTTTACAAGATTTTTACAGGAGAATTTTAGGGTGAGTTCGTTTGATATTACCGCCAAACTCTCGCAGCCCGAAGAAATGACCGATAGTTCTAGCACTTTGTTAGAGCAAGAACAGTGTGTCAGTGCAGTTAGTCCACTTTCGGATCGTTGTTCGCTAGCTCAGGAAACCACTCCCACGACAGACTCGTGTGAGCAATTAATTGGAAACTTTATCAGTAATCTCTTAAAATACGGCGTTTTTACGGCAAGTGCAGTTGTTTTATGGGGAGGAGTGCTATATTTAACGGCTTATTGGGATGAACCAGCGAATTACCAGTTTTTTCAGGGAGAACCCAGCGCGTTTTGTTCTCCGATTGAAGTGATAAAAGCGGCTCTGTCAGGCAATCCTCTGGGTATCATTCAATTGGGGCTGCTGTTATTAATAGCGACACCCGTAGTCAGGGTGGCATTTTCCCTGCTTGTTTTTCTCTGGCAAAGGGATATTCTCTACATCATGGTTACTTTATTGGTTTTGAGTGGGCTATCTTTCAGCTTTTTAGCCGCCTATTTCTGAATTGCAAAATACTAACTAAATCACAGAGAAAAACACGATTATGCCAACAGCTAACTATTCCGAAAGCGAGATAATCCAACGCGGAAAGAGGCTCTACGAACAAACCATTCGTGTTGCCATAGATGAAGAACAAAGTAAAGGCAAACTACTAGTTATTAATATTGAAACGGGTGAATATGAAATGGATGCTGACGATGTTGTGGCTGCAAAGCGGTCAAAAGCACGATTTGGAGAAGCTGCCCTTTTTACAATGAAGATTGGCTACCCCTCTGCTTATAGACTGGGTTAATTGTCCTTCAAACCTTAATCATAAATCTGAATGAACAGTAGATGATAACTGGCTTTGTCAATGCTAACCGCGACGCTGTTATTCGCTTCCCCGTGTACGATCAAAATGGTCAGGTGCATGAGATTCAAGCAGTTATAGACACTGGCTTTAGTGGCTATTTAAACTTGCCAGAGACTTTAGTAAATGCTCTAAAGCTACCCTATCACAGCCGTACTATCGTTACGCTTGGAGACGGTAGCGATCGCATTTACGCCAATATATTGCTACTGTGGATTGGTGTAGGCAAAATCGCGACGTTCTGGTACTTGCGGTTGAAGGCGATATATTAATTGGTATGGCCATGTTATACGGCCATGATGTTTTTCTTAAAGTCGTCAATGGAGGTATGGTGACGATTCAACCAGCCTCATCGTTTTTAAGATAATAGCCTCCACCCCACCTAATGAAAAACCCCTTCTAAAAGCTTCCACCAAAGCTAAGATAGTAAAGGACAAGCGCAGCAATTACCCTGTAAACGAAGCAATGAGTAAAGGAACACTATTCGACAAAGTTTGGGACTTACACACCGTCCGAGTGTTACCGTCAGGACAGACACAGCTATTCATCGGACTTCACCTCATCCACGAAGTCACCAGTCCTCAAGCGTTTGCCATGCTGCGAGAACGCCGATTGAACGTGTTATTTCCTGAGCGCACTGTCGCTACGGTCGATCATATCGTACCCACCCAAAGCCAATCTCGCCCTTTTAGAGACGAACTGGCCGAAGAAATGATGCAAGCCATTGAAAAAAACGCCACTGATAGCGGTATCCGTTTCTATCATATTGGGTCAGGCAATCAAGGTATTGTTCACGTTATCGCACCCGAACAGGGATTGACGCAACCTGGCATGACGATTGCCTGTGGGGACTCCCACACCTCTACGCACGGCGCATTTGGGGCGATTGCCTTGGGGATTGGCACCTCTCAAGTGAGGGACGTTTTAGCTTCTCAAACCTTAGCACTTTCTAAATTAAAAGTTCGCAAAATTGAAGTCAACGGTCAACTTCCCCCAGGCGTTTATGCCAAAGATGTTATCCTCTACATCATCCGCAGGTTGGGGGTAAAAGGGGGAGTCGGTTACGCCTACGAATACGCCGGTACCACCTTTCGGCAAATGTCAATGGAAGAACGAATGACTATTTGCAATATGTCGATTGAAGGTGGGGCCAGATGCGGCTATATCAACCCCGATGAGGTGACGTTTGACTACCTCAAAGGTCGAGATTTTGTCCCCAAAGGAGAAGAATGGGAGAAAGCGCTCGCTTGGTGGCAAAGTCTTTGCAGCGAGGAAGATGCCGAGTATGATGATGTAGTCACCTTTGAGTCCAGCGAAATAGAACCTACTGTCACTTGGGGAATTACCCCTGGTCAGGGAATTGGAGTCAGTGAAGTTGTCCCAACACCCGATAGTTTACCCCAAAGCGATCGCGCGATCGCTCAAGAAGCTTACCTGTACATGAAACTGAACCCCGGAAAACCCATCAAGGGAACCAAAGTCGATGTCTGCTTCATCGGTAGCTGCACCAACGGACGCATCAGCGACTTGCGAGAAGCGGCAAAATTTGCCCAAGGACATCACGTCGCCGAGGGAGTCACGGCTTTTGTCGTTCCAGGGTCAGAAAGGGTCAAAAAACAAGCAGAAGCTGAAGGATTAGACCAAATTTTTCTCAAAGCTGGTTTTGAATGGCGTGAGGCGGGGTGTTCGATGTGTCTCGCCATGAATCCTGACAAGCTGCAAGGCGACCAAATTAGTGCTTCCTCGTCCAATCGCAATTTTAAAGGCCGTCAAGGGTCTTCCACGGGTCGGACGCTGTTGATGAGTCCGGCGATGGTGGTTGCGGCAGCCGTTAAAGGACAAGTTACCGACGTGCGAGAGTTAATATCAGTTAATAGTTAATAGTATATCAAAGATAAAGATAAGGACACAGCAATGCCGTGTCCCTACCGTTACAGAAAAATACAAATTGCACTGTTGGAAGTTATTGCGCTTGCGTTGCAGGAGCGTTATTTTCGGTCGTTACATCAGGCGATTCCTGACTGGGTTGAGGTGGGTTTTGATTGACAGGTGGCTCTGTTGAGGCAGGTTCCTGATTGGTTGGGTTGGGAATGTTGACTTCTACATTAGGTGCTGGCGCGGGAGGCGCTTCAATAATGGTTGGCCCTGAAGGCTGCTGTTGAGGAACGGGAACGACATCTTTAGTCCTTTCAATGGTTCGCTCAATAATCGTTGTATTTCTCGGTTGGTCTTGAGGTTCAGTTGCGGCGGGAGTTTCTGGCACGGGAGTCGTACTATCCGTATCACCCCGTTGATTGTAATAGAAAAAGAAGGTCGTTCCAGCAATGAGTCCAACAAAACCAGTGATTAAAATGCCGAGAAGTAAGCCTCCCATTGAGTTATTTTCTTCTCGAACTTTTTGCTCTTGTTGTCTGAGATTTTCGTTGACTCTGCCGTGCGCGTATCCATCGTTGTAGTTAACTTCATTAGAAGTCACTGGTCTAGCATTAACAGAATCATCATCATCGTAACTTTCAGTATGGCGAATTTCGCGTTTAGACATGGTGGTAAAGTAATTAGTTTTGTGAAGGTTTAAAAAATTAATTATTAGACAAAATAAGGTGGGCAATGCCCACCCTACAATGAGCAATTAAGCGCAAGTTCTGCTTTTTTCAGTCAATCGCTTTTTTGATTTCGTCTTTAATATTTTCGACGGAATGTCGGGTTTTTGCTTCAGCTTGCTTGGCTTTTCCTTCCGCTTTATCTTGAGGATCTCCGGTAACATCTCCTAGGATTTCTTGGGCTTTACCTTCAATATTTTTTCCCGTTGCTTTCGCTCTATTTTCGAGACTCATAGCTTTAATTTCCTTATTGAGTAGTTAGCTTTCTATTCCCTCAATATAACAATTTTAAAACGGCTGAGTCTTCTGCCTTGAGATTTATTTAGTCCTGCATCTTGGGGAATAAAAGCAGGTAAAAGCTATTTCTTGAGAGATAATATTGAATTTACAGGAATACTTATCAATTGAAAAATGTAGGGGCGAATTGCGTTCGCCCTGATGTCTTACGAATGGCGATCGCCTTGACCAACAGATGTAGTAGATTCAAACCTCAATAAGCTCTCTTTGATAATTTCCATAGATTCGAGCGTAGTAATTTAAAATTCTCTCTACGGGTTGCCGATCTGGGCAATTACAATCAACCTCGTAGAGAATTTGCAAGCATTCTACTTGACTTTGTCCGTAATCAAACTGTTGGGATTGCTGTGGGATTAACGCCGTTTCAACCCCTGGAACTTGCCGCAGGTGCGCCGCTATCTCCCGATAGACAGCAAGCGGTAAGTTAGGATAGGTAATCTGTTCTAGTTGAGAGCAAATTTTATAAGTCATCGCCCAACTGTTACGACCAGCCTACTAATTTGATAATGACATCGTTTTTATTGCGACCTCGAAGTCCTAACTCTGATTTTTGTGCCTTATCTTGTGTGCCAACTCGACCATCAAATTCGGCTTTCTGTCCAGGAGCCAGCACATAAGGACTCGCTAATTCAACTGCCATACTATTAATGATCCTACTATTTTGCTTATCAAGAATATTAAACCTTAGCTGTGAGACTACAAGGGTTTTCTGTCCATCGTTACACATCGTTCCGTTAACGATTGGGTTTTCAGCGTTTTCGCCACCAAGCTCAACATTCAGTAGAACTAAATTATTCACTTTGCCAAATCCATCTGGATTAGTTGGAAGTGGTGGAGTCTCAACTGGAGATTCGGGAGCTTGACCGACCGTTCGCGGCACTGCTATCCCATATTGTTCTAGGACGACAACTGGTGGACTGGCTTGAGAATAAATTGCTTTAACTAATACCTGTCCGCTAGCAAGTGTAGAGCCTGGAGTGACTTGACGTTCGACATTTTCATCAGGAGCCTTAACAATAGCAACAGGAATGCCTGGAAGCTGGACTATACCTAATACTAGTACACTCCGTGCTTCGTTAGGAATAGGAGGTGCGACAAAAGAAGTTGTTGTTTGAAGGCAAGCTGATGGTGGTTTGGAGGGAGTATTGGAAGTCTTACTAGATCCACTGTTCGTTACCGCGCTAACAAGCGGAATTTCTGGCTGGGTTTGCTTAATAACTGGCTGGATGGGAATAATACCAAAGGGATTGTCGCGGCCTTTCTGGATTTCTTGGCGGCGTTGATTGGGATTGGTTGAGGGAATTAAGCCTAAAGCGGCAATATCGGTCGAGGTTGTCCCAGGTTGAGCCGATTGCCCGAAGGTTTGGGGGCTAGGAGAGGGAGACGCGGGAGGAGAGGCTTCAGGTTGAGGAGATTCTTCGGCTTGCTCAGTTCCTCCTCCTCCAAACAATCCACAGCCAGCCGTCGTGAAAGCTAGCAGGCTCACCATTAGGATGATTGGCGATTTTTTCATGATTGACTCTTTGAATTATCCAAAACTATTTTTGTTTTACACGATTGGCTTGCGCCTTATGAGGAATCAGAGCAATAAAACGTGATTGGGTCAAAGGTTGAGGCGATCGCGTCGATCGAGGGGCTGCTGGCAATCGGGATCGCGCACGCCATCCCAACGAAACCAGTGAATTTTCTCGTCAGGAAGTTCCCAATAAACGGTTTCTCCTTCTAAGGTGTGCTCGGCACTTAACAACACTCGCAGGGTCAACTCAGTTCCCTGGATGCGGACGCTCAAGAGTTTTTCCTTGCCCAGTTCCTCGATGAGAAACACCTGAGTTGCGATCGCATTCGCTTCCTCGCGTTGAGCAAGGCGAATATCTTCAGGCCGAATACCCATAACGACGTGTTCTGGCAAGGTGTCAAGCTGAGCCAACCGCAGGCGAAAAGTGCCCAATATCGCTGTATCGCCCTGACAATCTAACGGCAAAAGATTCATCTGGGGACTGCCAACAAACCCAGCGACAAACTGATTGGCAGGATGGCTGTAAATGCGGTGAGGAGGGGCGAGTTGTTGTACCAATCCATTATAGAGGACTGCTAAGCGGGTTGACAGCGTCATGGCTTCTGTCTGATCGTGGGTGACATAAACAACGGGTTTGTTTTGTGCCTGAAAGATTTGTTTGAGTTCGCTTCTAACTTGTTCCCGCAACAGAGCATCTAAATTACTCAACGGTTCGTCTAGCAGAAAAACCTCTGGCTGGCGTACCAAAGCCCGCGCTAAGGCTACCCGTTGCCGTTGCCCACCTGAAAGTTCTCCGGGCTTGGAGGGGAGGCAGTTTTTAATGCCATCAATGAGTTTGAGCTTTTGAGCCGTTTCTAAAACTCGCTGGTCGATCTCGGCACTGGGAAAACGGCGAATTTTGAGAGCAGAGGCGATATTATCAGCCGCACTCAGGTGAGGATAGAGGGCGTAACTTTGAAAGACCATTGCCACGTTGCGATCGCCTGGCGGAAGCTGATTAACCGTTTTTCCGCCGATGACAATTCGCCCCTGAGTCGGGTTTTCTAACCCCGCAATCAGCCGCAACAGGGTCGATTTGCCGCATCCTGACGGCCCCAGCAAGCTCAAAAATTCTCCATCTTCAACGCTGAGACTGACATCTCTAACCGGCATCAAGTGAGCCGAATATTTTTTCTGCAAATTTTGTAATTCAAGCTTAGCCATTATCAGAGATTATTACCTGCCGATTCAAATGATGCCATATTGTCAATCTATCTACATCAGCAAAAACGGTAAAAGAAGAGGGAAGCAAAATTACCTCTGCCAAAAATGCGATCGCCAGTTTGTCGATTCCTGTTCTTTCAAGGGCTATCCCCCAGAGGTGCGGGAACGTTACCTCAAACTGCATCGTGATGGGATGGGCTATTGAGCGATCAGGCTGATCTTGTAGGGTGCGTCAATGGAATTTAACGCACCATTTTTATTGAGAAGCTTTTTAAAAGGATAATTCTGTTTACAGGACAATTAACAAGCATTGAGTTTAGGTTAAGGTTTGAACATTGGTATAAGCTAAGATTTTGTTATCTGCTGTCAGTAACGAACAGTTATAGATTTGAGCAGTAGCAACAATTAACTGATCTGCTGGATCACGATGAAATCCCGTTAATTGGGTTGATGCTACTATGATCGGGAGGGTTAAATTTAGTAATTGAACTCTAGGGTAAACTATACCTCCATTTAGCCATTCATCAACTGAACAAGATAGAATTAGTTTTTTATTTTCTACTAACTTAGCCACTTCCCAACAAGAAATAATGCTGATACCTAATCCACTAGATTGATAGATATTAATCAATTCTCGTTGTCTTTGGTTTAATTTAGGATTATTATCAACCCACCAAATCCAAATATGGGTATCTAAAATAATCATTTTAAAACTTCCCAATCCTGAATATCAGTGGCAGGTTCATAAGGTTCATCATACTGTGTGATTTTTCCCGCTAAAGGATAATCATTAAAATCAGAAGATGATTGACGGCGTTCAAGGATAATAACTTCGACAGACTCTCCTTTTTTAAAAGGCAAATTTTCTAGAATTAATTTCCCGCTTTCTGTTAAAATAATTTCAATTTTATGGGCGTTCATGCTGGTTATATCCTATCATTAAACTAACATTAAAATATCTTGTTAATGAAATACATACATCATTATATCAATTGGGAGACAATAGAGCGATTTTTACTTAATTTTATCCTTCTTTCGCCCAATCATTTATCAAAAAAGTATGAGGAACAGTCAATTAGGTAGACTAACGTGAGACAATAGCTCATTATCATTCCTAACTTCATGTTCTCGCCTCCCGCTCACCCCGTTAAGGTTGGTATCGTCGGCACGGGTTATGCTGCCCAACGACGAGCAGAAGCGTTTCTTCAAGACGATCGCGCTCAATTGTGCTTTGTTGCAGGCCATTCTGCCGAAAAAATTGCGTCTTTTTGTCAAAATTACGGGGTTTCTTCTTTTGATGCTTGGGAAACCTTGGTCAATCATCCGCAAGTGGATTTAGTCGTCATTTGTAACGTCAATCGCGATCACGGCGCGATCGCTGATGCTGCCCTCACTTCAGGCAAGCACGTGATCATTGAGTATCCTCTCGCCCTCGATACGAGCGTTGCCGCACAATTAATCGATTTAGCGCAGAAGGCGCAAAAACTCCTCCACGTTGAACACCTAGAATTGCTGGGAGGAATGCACCAAGAAACCCGCCAGCACCTAGCTTATCTGGGTAACGTTTTCTACGCTCGCTATACGACTATTGATCCTCAACGCCCTGCCCCTCGCCGTTGGAGCTATCATCGGCAACTGTTTGGCTTTCCTTTGATGGCGGCATTGCCTCGTATTCACCGTTTTACAGACTTATTTGGGCAAGTAAAAGCAGTAACGTGCCAAGAGCGCTATTGGGATGCACCAGAAGCGGGATACTTTACGGCTTGTTTATGTGTTGCTCAGTTGCAGTTCACAAGCGGGTTAACCGTCGATTTGGTTTATGGCAAGGGAGAGGTGTTTTGGCAGGGCGATCGCACTTTTGCCTTGCAGGGAGATAAAGGAACGTTAATCTTTAATGGTGATGTTGGACAGTTGACATCGGAAAAAGAAAGCAAAACGGTCGAATTAGGAGCACTTCGTGGGTTGTTTGCCAAAGATACTCATCTAGCACTCGATTGCCTCTTTGAAGGTACGCCCCTCTACGTTACGCCGCGATCGAGTCTCTATGCCCTACAAGTCGCACAAGCCGCCTTTGAGTCAGCCCAAACGGGGAGAACCATTATGCTTGCCAATGACTGAGCTAAAATGGGATTATTATTAGGTGGTTCTATGGGTACAGACAAAACAACTCGAATTGAAGGCATTATCGAGAAAAGACAGCCTCTAGCCCAAAAAATTGACGAATTAGCTTCAAATCTCAAGCTTCTTTCCTCGCAATTACATGATTTAGATCAACATCGTGTTCGTCTCATTTCACAGGTTGATGACTTTGCCATCAGAGGACGACTTGAAGAAATTAACCTTGTAACTCTTCAAAACAATATCAATGCCGAAGTAAGTGTATTGAGCAAATTAAGAACTCGCTTTTCTCGTCATACACTTAATATTGGCGTTGTTGGACGTGCAGGACAAGGCAAGAGTCGGCTATTGCAAAGTTTATCTGGGCTTTCTACAGATGAAATTCCCTCTGGAAACCGTTCACATTGTACAGGAGTTCGCAGCACAATTCATCATAATCCTGATGTGGAAACCTATGGGGAAGTCTGGTTTCATTCAGAGCGATCTTTTTTAGACGAAGTAATTAGTCCATATTACGAGAAGTTACATCTAGACAGCAGACCATTCACACTAGAAGAATTTGCCAGAAACCCTTTACCATCACTTCCTCAACAGTTTTTAGGGCAAGCAGAACCTGGAGCGATGTATGAGCATCTCCGAAAATATCATACCAACATTGAGAAATATAGGCATTTACTGACAAAGCCATCGCCCTATCGAATTTCTAAACAGCAAATTCGTGAGTATGTTGCTCAAGACACTTCTGATGGTCAACGAATCTATTTTAACTATCTGGCTGTACAAGAAGCAAAAATCGTTTGCAGTTTTCCTAACACTGAGGTTGGGCAAATTGCCTTAATTGATATGCCCGGTTTAGGAGATACTGGACTGGGTGATGCCGAAAGATTAATGACGATTCTCGGAGAAGATGTTGATATTGTTTTGTTTGTACGAATGCCAAGACCACCAAGGGATTTTTGGGCTGATGTGGATGTGAAACTTTACGATACAGCCCGTGCTTCTTTGGTTGATTTACCGATTCACCTTTGGTCATTTATCGTTCTGAACCGAACAGATTCTACTTCTCTAATAGGAGATAATTCTGTTTATTGTGAGGAGTTAGTTAGCACTCATAAAACCAGTCATATAAATGTTATGGAATGCTTCACTGCTAATTGTGCGGATAAGGAAGAAGCCAATCAAAAAATCCTTGATCGAGTGCTTGACTATTTAATGATGAATATTACTGCTTTAGATCAACAGTACGCATCTGCTTGTCAAGACCGCCTAAACAGATTACACAGTGCTGTAACAATTGAACTCGAAAAAGCAAAGAAAGCTTTGGGACATGGTGTACAGCGAGATAGTTGGTTTCCGGTCTTTATTAAATTGTTTAATAAACTCTGGACTGATTTAACAGTAGGTTTAGAAGGCTTACTGAGAGATTTACGGTGGCAGCGTGACGCTCAAGATGCTGATTTTAAAGATCAAGTAAATGCTGCTTTACAAGCTTGTCGACAAGATACAGGAATTCCCGCGATTGAAGACATTGAAATTCGCCGCGATAGTGAAGGCTCTTACAATATTGCCTACAACAAATATCTTCATGAAATTCGCGCTTATTTATCGCAGCACTTTTTAGCTTTAGATAATGGGTTAAAGCGATCGCTAGAAAATATCAAGTCTCAGGTTGTAGACATATTGATTGAGCAAGGAAGATTAAGTAGCTTAACAGATTCTAGAGGCACTGAGTTTCTGATTGTTATTGAAAATTTATTACCAGAAGACTTGAGTAGGCTCAAGCTGGGTTTTCATATTCTATCAACGTTTGAATTATCCTATCGTGGATTGATCCAGCACAGAATTCGTCGGCATTTGGATAGACTTACACCTGATGAGACTCCGCTTCAACTTTCTAAAACGCCTTCGGCTCAAGAAATTTTAGTCAGCTTGCAGACTCTCCATGCCGAAGCTATTTATGAATGTGAAGTGGCTTTAGAAGAACTACTTTGTGAACCAAGCCAAGCTGCTTATGCTATTGTTGAGGAGTTTGTTGATCGGATTCTTCGTGCAGAGGGAGTTAAGGATGATTGGCAAATTTTTCTCGAAGAAGTTCGCTCAGAGATCTGGTCTACTGAATTTGAAAAGTTAGGAGAACATTCTCGACTAAGGCGCGAGTGGTTAAACTCTGTGGAACGTGCTTTATCGGCAAGTCAGTTTGATTTAATCAAGTTTTTGAACTAGACAGCGAAGGATGAAAAATGCACGAACTTAAAGTTACAATGCTCGGCTCTACTGGTGTTGGAAAAACCAGCCTCCTGACAGCTATGTATGAGCAGTTTGCTAGCAATATTGGTAAGACTGATCTTCAGTTAACACCCGATGATGAAAGTTCAGCAATCTTACAAGAGCGCCTGATAGAACTTAAAAGTTTACTAGACGATTTTGAGGCAAGAGGTGGAGTTCAAGCAACAGCAGGTGAACCAACTGATCTTCGCTCTTTCATCTTTGGTTTAGGACGAAGAGGTAAACCCCCTTCTTTGCAATTAAATTTTCGTGATTATCCAGGTGGATATCATTTGGCAAAAGCATCTTTAGAAAAGAAGCAATTTGTTAAGGATTTGCTTACCGACTGTGTTGCTGTCTTAATTGCTATTGATGCGCCTGCGTTGATGGAAGTTCGAGGTAAATGGAATGAATTAATAAACCGACCACAGCAAATCACAGATCTTTTCCGAACTGCCTATCAAGATCTCGACTCACCAAGATTAGTAATTTTTGCTCCCGTAAGATGCGAAAAATATATGCAGACTGAAAAAGCATCTGGAGAACTAGTGCAACGGATTAAAGCAGAATATCAAGGACTATTTGATTTATTTAGTTCAGAAGCATTACTACAAAATGTAGTTACTATCATTACGCCTGTTCAAACTGTTGGTAGTGTAGTATTCTCTCGAATTGAGATTAGTAATGGAGTTCCTCATTTTAAGTTTCGTAAGGTAGGTCATGATGCTCGGTATAGTCCAAAAGATAGTGAACAACCCTTGCGTTACCTCTTGAGGTTTTTATTAAAACTTCATCTCACAAATAATCGGAATTGGGGATTTTTCAACTTTCTTCGAGATCTGTTTAGCATGGATACTCCTCTTGTTAATGCAATTCGAGAACTATCAATAGGATGCAAGTCAACTGGAGGTTTTGTGATTCTGCAAGGTGACTCATGGCTCAATCTTTAAGGGAGTATAGCAATGGAAATCTATGTACAAAGTCGTGGATATTCACCAGATTTTGAATACTGCTGGCTACCAGAAGTTCCATCCCAACTGAACAATATTTCAAGATTAATTCAGAGTGAATCTCCCTCTGTCGTTTTAACTCGATTGAATAAGCAACTCATGCTTCTGGTAACGGGTCTTGAATCTCCTGAAAAAAAGGATTTTCGCGATCGTCCAATTCGTCATTCCGTGACTTGGGTATGTGATGACAATTATGATAACGAGAGGCAAATAAGAGCGATCGCAGTTCAAGCGTTACGAGGATTATTAAGTGATCAGATTGACAAGTATATCAAGTTTGATGGCGAAAGTGGCTTTGAGGTTTTAGTCACTGAATTTGAGAAATTGAGTCAATCATTTTTGACAGAAGAAGTGATTGAAAGTTTACCCTTACCCTCTCTAGAACTTGTTCCAAAAATCGGTAAAAATTCACAGGATTTGAGAGATGATCTTGCCTACAAACTACAACAATACAGTCTGCCAAAAACCTGTGAGATTCTAATTGTGGCGACTGGTATTAAAGCCGAAGAATCTCTGGCAAAGGCTGGCATTTGGCGTAGTTTATCAAACCTGGTCAAATCGGAAAACTGGAGAGATTTACCCAGAATGGAGGCAGAAAAGTCAAATTTCGGGGTGGCGATCGCAATCATAGTAGCAGTAATCGCGATCGCCGTTCTCCTTCTGCTAGGGATTCTGCTGCACCCGTTCACTCAGAAACCGGAAGTAACGCCCTCTCCAAACCCAACAGTATCTCCAACCAACCCAGCGATAGAGGAGATATTGAAGCAGATCTCTTCAGCCAAGTTTCCAGAGCCGTTGAAGGGGTTAATGAAATCCGAGAGGGAATAAGTTCAATCTATGAAATAGCACAATTTGTTAGGTATCAAAAAGACATACTGGACAAGGTTAGCAAAGGGATACTGAGCTATGAGGATAAAAAATTACTCAGACAAGCAAAAGCTGATCTGAGAAAATATCTTTCACTAATTGAACAAATTGAAAGTATAGTTAATGAAAGTTTTGATTAATAAAAAAGTAGATTCAATCAGCACCGACTCAAGCAACTAAACGATGTTCGCAGTCAGCCAAAAATTCTCGAAGGTGCTACAAATAAATTATATTTTTGAAATCTCGTATATTTTAATGAATTCTACGCGCTCACAAGCCTTATTTGACCCCCAACAGGTATTTCTCAGTTTAATAACAGGCCTAATTGTCGGCATTTCAGAAATTAGTGTTTGTTTATCGCTTGCCATTCTCGTTTTTTCTGAGCGCTTAGCTGGCTACGTTCCTAGCGGATTTAGTGCCATCCTCCTTTGTGGCGTTATTGCTAGTGGGGTGGTGGCAGTGCTAAGTTCTTCCTCGAATATTGTGGCTGTCCCACAAGACGTTCCCCTTGCCATTTTAACGGTCATTACCGCGACGATTCTTGCTCAGATGCCGAGTGAAGCAACCGAACAAGAATTATGGCTGAGTGTCACTGCCGTCCTTTTTTTGACCACATTTTTGACAGGAATCTGTTGCAGTGTTTTGGGACTGCTAAAATTTGGCAATTTAACTCGTTTTATGCCTTATCCTGTCGTTGGCGGGTTTTTGGCTGGATCGGGTTGGCTGTTGTTGAAAGGGGGGATTGAGATGATGTCAGGTGTAGGATTGACGGGTTCTCACCTGTTGACTCTCGCTGAGCCTAGCATCTTCGGACACTGGTTTTCAGGCGCAGTCTTCGGCGTGGTTCTCTTTTGGTTGACTCGCCGTTACGACCATTGGTCGATTGTTCCGGGCACCTTAATTGCGTTTATTGGACTGTTTTATTTGGCATTTTGGCTAACTCATACTTCGCTAGAGCAAGCGAGAGAACAAGGTTGGTTACTCAAAACGATATCGCAAGGGGTTCAACTTCGTTTGTTGAATCCTTTAACTTTAAGTCAAGCTAATTGGTCAATTATCTTCCAACAGGCAGGAAATATTGCCTCTATTGTTCTATTGAGTATTGTCGGCGTGTTATTAAGTGCTAGTGGGATTGAGTTAGCAACGAGGCGAGATATTGACTTAAATCAAGAATTGCAAGCCGTTGGCGTGGCTAATTTGCTGACGAGTTTTAGCGGGGGGTTTATCAGTTTTCATCAACTCAACTACTCGATTTTAGCCGATAACTTAAAGGTTAACAGCCGTTTAGTTGGTATTTTTACCGCGATCGCTTATGGGATTGCCTTGATGCTAGGCTCATCTGTTATCGCCATTTTTCCTAAGCCAATTTTAGGAGGTATGCTTGTATTTTTAGGTTTAGGTTTGCTGGTTGAATGGTTATATGATGCCTGGTTTAAACTTCCCAAAAGTGACTATCTTAGTGTCGTCCTCATTTTAATTGTCATTGGAACAGTCGGATTTTTACAAGGAGTTGCCGTTGGTTTGGTAGTAACGGTCATTCTTTTTGTTATCAACTATAGTCGCATTAGTGTCGCCAAACATCGTTTTTCTGGAGCTACCCGTCAAAGTAATGTCGCTCGTTCGCCTGCTCAAACGCAACTACTACAACAACAGGGAGAACGAATTTATATTTTAGAGTTAGAAGGCTTTATTTTCTTTGGAACCGCTAATAATTTACTAGAACAAATTCAACGGCGCATTGAAAGTCCTCTCCCACCATCTCTTGATTTTTTGGTGCTAGATTTTCGCCTGGTTAGAGGAATTGATTCTTCCGCCGTCCTCAGTTTTGCTAAACTCGGACAAATTGCTCAAAAAAATAATTTAACGCTCGTTTTTACGCATCTCTCAACAGCGATAAGAAAACGCCTGCAAAAAGAAGTTATAACCAGTAACGACTGTCAAATATTTCCTGATTTAGATCGAGGTTTAGAATGGTGTGAAGATCGGCTTCTGCAATTTCACTTGAAAGTGCTACCAGAAGTTTCTAACTTAGAAAAACAACTGTCAAAGTTATTTTTAACTCCTGAACAAGTTCCAGCCTTTATCAGTTACTTAGAATTTCTCGAAGTGCCTGAAGGCCATGTGATTTTTGAACAAGAGGAACCTTCTAATGGATTGTACTTTCTTGAAACAGGACAAATTAGCGTATTTCTCAGACTGTCTAAGGGACAATCCAAGCGTCTGCGGACTTATAATAGCGAAACTATTTTAGGAGAAATGGGACTCTATCAAAATACTCATCGTTCTGCTTCAGTAATAGCTGATAAGTCAAGTAATCTTTATTATTTATCTAACCAAGCTTTTGCCAAAATAGAGGCAGAAAATCCGGCTTTAGCCTTAGCTTTTCACCGCTATATCGTTATTTTAATCGCGGAACGCCTCCGCTATCGAGAAACTGAATTACGCAGTTTATTAGAATAGTTTAAGGGATAGGATTTTCATGGTAATTTGATTGAGTTTCACTGCGATATTGCGACTCGTGAAAAATTGCTGTCTCTCCCAACTAGAGGCGTGACACCACTGATAGTAAGCAGGAACGGCAATGTCATTCAAGAAATGGCACCAGCGTCTAGTGAGAACGTCGCTTTGTGTCTCTTTGGCGCGTTCTTTGCCATTCTCAATCATGGCTTGTCGCAAGCTACTATCATCTCGCAAGCGCTTTAATGCCTCAACTAATTCTGCAACGCTGGTGACTTCCAAATAGTCGAGTTCGCTCTTTCTCTCCGCCGCAAAAGCTTTTTCTGTTCCCAAAATAGCCGGTACGCCTGCATGCCAAGCTTGATAGAGTTTAGTGGCAGGTTTCCAAGGATATGTTAAACGGGGGTCAAAACTCCGTACTGCAACGATCGCATCTACTTCGCTATAGTCATGCCAGCGATCACCTTGCGTTTGCACACACCAATCCAATTTTAATTTTCTAACTGTATCATACCACGAATTTTGACGCAAGGGAGGGGCTAGATTATAAGTAATACCAAAATAAACAATATTTTCAAATCTATCTCCTCTGTTTGGATTGCGAGGAATAATACCAGGTTGTGGCCAATGCGGTAAATAATAGCGTTTTCCAGGTAATATATAGCGTTTTTCTTCTATCGATTGAATGTGGATAGGTGGCAAGGTAACTTCTTGCAAATTTTGGACAATATGAAGCTGAGCGTAGGGTAGAGAATTTTGATCGCCTTTAATACAAACTAGCAGTAGTTTAGGCGTAGGTTTGAGTTCATAGGAGAGAGACTCTCGATGTCCTACCACGATTCCTTCATGGGGAATATCACTCACTAACTGACAAGAAAAATCCACTTCTCGCAAGCGTAGATAAGTTTGCAAAATCCAGATAGATGCACCATCAACCGGACGCAAATTATCGGCACTCTCTGGCATGGGTTCTGGCCATTTATCTTGAGGTAAGTAAAAATAAATAGGAGGAGAACTTAACAGCATAATATATTCAAAATTTGCAGACTACTGTAACCATTTTGCTAAATCTCGGCCAATCAATGCTTGAAGCTGTAGAATATCTTCTCGATAAACTTGAATTAATTGCTTACGGATATCAGCAGATAAATTAGGTTTGCCAAGATTACTTTGTTTGACGCGATCGCCCCAAGATTTACGTAAATTGACAGGGATTAAAGGTTTTATCATGGATTTAATCAAATTTGGTCTATTCAGAAAAAAGTTTAGGGTTCGGCTTTTAGGAACTTTGGTTTTATTATGTGTCTTAGATAAATTTGGCATAAAATCAATATTAACTTCCAAAAACTCAAATATATCACGTAATACTGTTTGCTCATCATTCAGAAGATCTTCGTACAAATAAATTTTTATTCTTTCGTGCTTAAACAAATTAAAATATCGTTGTAGTTGTTGATAGTAAAAGCCAATATTCACATAATGCCAATTTGCGTGCCAGCCATTTTGAATGCGAGACGGTTCTTCTTTAATTGCTCTAGCAAAATCAAAATCTGTTTCCGATTCCCATCCTTGACTTGCCCAATATAGATAGTGAGAAAATGCTCTTTCAACCGGATCTCGCAGGATAGCAATGAGTTTTGTTTCAGGGATGTAGTGTTTAATTCTCAGAGGAGCTTTTTCTGTATATAAATAAATAGGAGAGACTTCTCCAATAGCGATCTCATTAGTTACACTATTAAATAAATGACGATAGCTGTCAATATGGGTCGTTTGTTTTTGTATTTTAAAGGTTTCATCTGGCCCTGGATACTCCAGCTTTTCACCCTCTAAAGCAAAAAAATCAGGTTCTTTACGAGGCATAAAAATTTGGGGATGTTGCTTGAGGTAATAATAAAGTGAAGTTGTTCCTGCTTTAGGTGCACCAATTACTAGGAAGTTAGGAAGAGTCATTCAATACCTCAAAATTCGTTCAAAAGATAGGCTTGACAATTTAGTATGATAAAAACAGTTAGGAGTTATAGTTTTTTAATAAACACCTCGTTTTTATCTATATATTTATCTTCTTGAGTAATTGCCTCAAAACCAAATTTAGGACGATATCCATAATTGTCAAAAAATGCATAAATATCTTGAGGTGAATTACCTGCTTTAGCCAAGTATCCCGGTGAAATCTCAACGACAAAGGTTGCTTTATTCATTACTTTAATACTCTGAGCCATTCCCTGAAGAACAGGCACTTCAAAGCCTTCAACATCGATTTTGCAAAGTCGAACGTCTGATAATATCCCGCTAGGAACTAGTGAATCTAAAGCAGTAAAATAACAATTTATCTGTTCGTCAGCATGCTGAGATAAATTGACAACAGAGTTCATTCCTGGGTTCCACATTCCAGCAATATTGAGAGGTATTACTTGTTCTTTCTCTGCTAATCCGTAAGGGAAAACAGCAATATTAGCAACTTGATTGAGGCAAACATTCCGGTAAAGTCTCTTAATTTCTCTAGGAGAAGGTTCAAATGCTAAAACTTTAACATTGGGGAGTTTTGCAGCCAACAGAGCGAAATACCCTACATTTGAGCCAATATCCAAAAAAGTTCCACCGTCCGCTAGACAGGCGCGGATTAAATCAGATACAATCGGATCGTGACCTTGACCGGAAATTAATTTTCTATCAATTTGAGAAAGGGGATTCAGTTCAATCAAAACTCCGTTGCGATTATAAACTGCATAGTCCATTTTAGCAATCAACTCTTTGACAATCCAAGCAGGAATAAAATTATAATATTTACCATTTTGAATCGGGGCCGGTGCTACGTAATTGCAGTACAATTCAAACAAGAGTTTTTTAATCGGATTGGGTAAAAGAATTCGCTTCATAAAAGGCTGAGTCATTGAGGCTGTGTCTAAGACGGCACTATCACTTAATCCTGATCCTGGTTAAACCACATTTTATCAGGTTTGGCAAGTAGAAAAGGAAATTTCTTGGCACAATTTTTCTTTAAGGTGATGCTAGCCAAACTTGAGCAATATTTTCCCAAGTCTCTTCCTTAGCGAGATCTTGAAAGGCTTGACGGATACTGGCTAACTTGTCTGGATTTTTTAACAGTTTAACAATTTCCCAGGCAACAGCTTCTTGAGTTGTCGATTGATGAGGATTACCCGGAATACTGATGCAATAAGACTTTTCTTTTAAAGCAGCATAACGGGTTGTCACTGGAACACATCCCACCAAAGCTGACTCTCGCACCGTTATACAATCAATTTCTTGAAAAGTAGAAGCATAATAATGAATAGCAGCAGTTGACTTTTCTTGCATCAGTTCATCAAGCCCTATTCTACCATGTTCCGTAATTCCGGGTTGTGTCATTAATGTCTTCATTTTCTCTAGCCAAGCATTATTATCTAAAAGATCATCTTTATTCGGTATTTGAGGATTGATGGCTGGAAAACCGTAATATATATGGAGAGTTGCTTGGGGTATTTCTCTTTTAATAATCGGCCAGCCATCGGTTAACATTTTTTCTAAGCCTCTTGTATAATTTGAAGCATAGATTAGCTTATAAGGATTTTTTTTATTATCTCTAAGATCATAAAATCTGCGCTCGATTCCATTAGAAACAATACAAATTTTATTGTCTTCTATTTCTGGTAGTGTTTCGCGTTGATACTGAGATTTCACAAAAATTTTATCGAACTTTGCCAGATTCTTTTTAGTAATCTGTTCAGATTGTAAGACCTCATGAAGATCTAACCAAATTTGATTGGCTCGTGTATGCGGATAGAGAATCCAGGGAAACCGCCAAATAAGTAGGGTGTTAAAGGTATCATGCCGATTAAACTTTGAATAATCAACGTAGTTTACCCCCTCATAAATTCCTGCGGCTTCCCGACAACTGTTGTAAACCGTTACTTGATAGCCTAACTTAACCCATTCTTTTGCTAAATTAATAATAGCAATTTCTGAACCGCCCAATCCAGTTTGCAAGTCTAAAGGACTCCAATCATAATGAGGATAAGGAGTCGTTCCTGCATAAACGACAATGGATTTTTCTGTCCAAACTTTGGCATTTACCTGATTTTTAAAATGATGAAATGTCTGGATTAATTTAGATTGGTATTGTTTCATCGTTGTTAGGTTGTAATAAATCATATATTAACCACAAAGGCACAAAGGCACAAAGAAAAGAACATATTTTTTAAGATTGTTCTCATCAGTGAGTGGCAAAAGCGATATGATAGTGAAAAGCTAAGTATAGGAAGTTTGAAAGCTACCATGACTCGTGGAATTTACATTACTGCCAATGACAAAGCGACTGAGCAAGCGATCGCTCTTCTCAACAGCCTCAGATTGCATGACCCAGAAACGCCAATTGTTCTCATTCCCTATGATGATAACTATCAAGCGATCGCCGCTCTTCTACAAAAACGCTATAACGTCACACTCTATCCTGATTTAGCTTTCATTGATCGGCTATCGCAAAATCTCTATAATATATTTGGGCAAGATTTTTTTGCTCGCCCTAATCAATTTCGTAAACAAGCTTGTTGGTTTGGCGAGTTTGATGAATTTCTCTATATTGATACTGATATTGTTGTTTTTGAAAAAATCATTGACAATTTAAGTTATTTTAGTAATTGTGATTTTATTTGTTGTGACTATCAACATAAGGCAGGTATCAAAAATGTGTTTACTCAACAAATTATTGAAGATGGCATTTTTACTAAAAATGAGTTAAAAGATATTTTTAATGGTGGCTTTTGGGCATCGAAAAAACAGCTTATTTCTGAGGCAGATTTATACGAAACATTTACCGAGTGCGCGGCTCATTTAGATTATTTTGATTTTTCTTACAAAACATCCGACCAGCCCATTATAAACTACATGATTCTCAAGCGCATCAAACGGCGATTGAACTTAGTGAAAAGACCTGGCAAAAACCCAGGTAATTGGGCAGGCAGTTCTCATTTTAAACAACAAGAAAATATACTGATCGATCCCAATGTTAATCTGCCCCTTCAGTATATTCATTGGGCAGGGGTTTGCCTTCAACCGGGCTGTCCTTATTGGGATATTTGGAAATACTATCGTTATCTCGGAGAAACGCCACCGCCTGATTCTACTCTTATGCCCTCTCAAAAAACGTCTCAGTTTCATTTTTTTAAAAATATATCAAAAAGGCTAAAGATCTATTAAAATATTTTTATAACCATCCTCTGTGTCTTTGTGCCTTTGTGGTTAATATAAATATGTCTTCA
>JBGTNM010000072.1:0-2185 GCA_041743025.1 Microcystaceae cyanobacterium | reverse complement strand
CCACACCAGTCCTCGGCTGTTGGGACTGTGCCCAAATTTCTGGTAAATTAACTGGCAATTGTGTAACAAATTGCCATGAGTGACTTTGACTCCTTTTGGCGTTCCGGTTGAGCCGGACGTATATTGCAAAAAGGCGAGGGAGTCACCATTAATTTCGTGCGGATACCACTGATGGTCGGCATGACTGACGAGATTGTCGGTTGCCAACCAGCGCAAAGCAGTTAATTCAGGATGTTTTTCCAAGCTTCGTTCTAAATCTCTCCAAACAGAAGTCGTCGTTAAAACTTCTTTGGCTTGGCAGTCAGCTACGATCGCTTGCAGCCTATTGAGAGACTGATTGCGTCGGGGAGGGTAGGCAGGGACGGCAATTACGCCTGCATACAGACAGCCAAAGAAAGCCGTAATAAACTCTAGTCCGGGAGGATACATTAGAAGGGCTCGTTGTCCAGCTAATCCTAAATTAGAGAGCAAGGCTCCTAGTTTTCTCGCTTTGCGATCTAATTCTTGATAGGTCAGGCGCTCGGCTTCTGTCTCGCCCCGCTCCAAGAAAAGATAAGCAGTCTCGTCGCTTTGACAGGCGGCTTTTTCCTGAAGCAGACTAACCAAACTTTCTTGCTGTAACGACAATAGAGAGTTTTTTAGCGAATACATTGATTTTTTATCCTCACATCAAACACCAAGCTTTTGTTGAGCAAAGAAGCTTTTTTGCCCAATGTTTAAGATGCGGGTAAAAAGTAAAAAACTAGGTAATCTTTGACGCGATCTAACTTCGAGCTAGTCAAATTACAAGACAGACCTAAAATATCATTGCAATGAGCTATTAAAGGGCCTACAAAAGAACTAGATATTATTTACTTCTCACAAATTATAAATTAATGTTAAGCTCTTTTTGTAATGAAAATCTGTTTTTTTTGTTAATCTTAAAAGAATGTAAAAACCAATACAAAAGAGGTTCTGCGGAACCTCTCAATCTACCAGTACAATCTATTTTTAACCGCTAATTTTTAGGATCTCTTAAGAAGATTTGAGGCTGCTAAAGACAACGGTTAAATTCCCTGCTAAAAATCCCTGACGACAAGCGTATCTTTGGATCTTGCCACTAGAGGTTTTGGGAATCGTACCCACTCTCAGCAAGACAGTCGCGTAAACCTGCAATCCGTGATGAACAGTAACAGCTTGAAGAATATTAGCCAAAACAGCTTTAAAATCTGGTTTATCTGGCAATTCTTCAATTTCAAAACCGGGGTCGGCGTTTTCTTGTCGGCGATCGTCGTATTTTCTTCTGTCTTCTTGGGCAGAATTGTTATCGGTAGATTGGCGGCGCTCGCGATAGCGGCGTTCGACCTCAGCTACCACCACCAACTTTTCTTCCCCGTCAACCGTCACTGAAAAAGCAGCGCTGCGATAGGGAATGAGTGCCTGATGGGACTGCTCAACAGTTAATTCGATATCTTGAGGATAGTGATTGCGCCCGCGAATGATCATCACGTCCTTGAGCCGTCCGGTGACAAATAACTGCCCATCTTCTCGCCTGAATCCCAGATCGCCGGTGCGCAGAAACGGCCCCGCTTGGCTATTAGCTAAATAAGCCCCGAAGGTTTCGCGACTTTTGTCTGGTTGGTTCCAGTAGCCTTGGGTGACACTTTGGCCACTGACCCAGATTTCACCGACTTGATTAGCCCGACACTCTAGTCGCGTTTGCGGGTCAACAATCACGATTTGCTGCCCCAACCCCGTTCGCCCACAACCGACTAGGGTTCGGCTTCTCGCTTGTCCGGCGGCGACAGCGACCATTCGATTCTCGGCTAAAGCGTCCTCGTCCACAGTTTGCAGCACGGGGGCTTGGGTTGAATCTCCCCCAGTGATCAATAACGTCGCCTCAGCCATGCCGTAGCAGGGATAGAACGCTTCCCTTCGGAAGCCGCAGGGCGCGAATTTCTCGGCAAATTTGTCTAAGGTTTCGGCTCGCACGGGTTCGGCCCCGGTGAAGGCGACTTCCCAACAGCTTAAGTCTAAAGTTGCCAGTTGTTCGTCGCTCACTTTCTGGCAGCACAGGTCATAGGCGAAGTTGGGGCCGCCACTGCTGGTAATGCGATGGCGGGAAATCGCTTGCAGCCAGCGATAGGGTTTTTGCAGAAAATCGACTGGCGACATGAGCGTGACGGGAAAGCCGCCATAGAGCGGT
>JBGTNM010000071.1:0-2281 GCA_041743025.1 Microcystaceae cyanobacterium | reverse complement strand
TAATGATAATAACTTAATACAAATGAGCATTGTTCGCGAACAACTCTTCAATTAAGTATTTCAACCCAAGATGAGTGAGGATTGGCTGGTCATTTTTGCGCTACTGCTCATACTACATTTTGACGTGCGGAAGATGGGTTAGAAGCAAACATTGATCTTGGTTTTCTAGGAATTGAATTGCATACTCGCCGTAGAAATCGTTTGAATGGTCTCGTCAGTGTTATAAATTCAGATGGTTTTGAGGTAGAAGTAAAGCAAAGCTTTGGCAATTGTCCCCAATATATTCAAGCAAGGATGTATGAGTTAGAGGAGTTCGAGCCAACAACTTCCAAACCAGTAACAGAAATTTCCGCGTTTTCAGAATCAGCAAAAGCTTTAATCGCTCAATCAGATACTTTCTTTATTGCAACAGCTTATCAAGATTCTTCAGCAGGAGCAGCTAAAGGAGTCGATGTTTCCCATCGGGGTGGTAAACCAGGTTTTGTACGGATAGATGGCGAATCAACCCTAACTATCCCTGATTTCTCTGGTAACTGTCATTTCAATACTTTCGGCAATTTAGAAGTCAATCCCAAAGCAGGGCTTTTATTTCCAGACTTCAAGGAAGGCGATCTACTATATCTTACTGGTACTGCTGAAGTAATTTTGGTCGGGAACAGAAATTGATCGATACACGGGAGCAGAAAGGTTATTACGTTTCCATTTAGATAAAGGCTTAAGAGTGCAAAACAGCCTCCCTTTATGTTGGTCGAGTCCAGAGTTTTCTCCTCAACTTAAAAATACTGGTTCGTGGTAGTCAGCAATAAAAACTTTATTAAAGTATAAATTTTAGCGATAAATGAGGCTTCACTGCGTTATTGATTCAGATATCGATAAACACTAGCCTTAGACAAATTGTAATCAGCCATCAAAGTCTTAATCAGCACTCCCTCTTTTCTTCTGGCTCTTAGTTCATCAATTTGCTGTGGGGTCATTTTTCTTTTTCTACCAAAAGCCACCCCTCTCTCTTTCGCCTTGTTAATCCCATCCATCTGACGCTCGGCGCGAATCTCCGTCTCAAACTGGGCGATTGCCCCCAACATATTAAACAGCAGCCGTCCCGTAGCATCACTAGTATTGATATTCTGGTCGAGTACAGTCAGATTAACTTGCTTCTCTCTGAGGATTTCAGCAATCTGACAAAGGTGCAAAGTAGAACGAGCCAGACGATCTAATCGCGTCACCACTAAAGTATCTCCTTCTCTGACATATTCCAGACAAGCTTTTAATTTAGGTCGTTTTTGATTTGTACCACTTTGTTTTTCCTGATAGGTCTTGTCACAATGTCGTAACTTGTCCAGTTGCACATCAAGACTTTGACCCACCGAACTCACCCGCGCATATCCAACGATCGCCATAATATCAAATCACTTTGAATATGCTATAAATACATTCTAGCGATCGCTAATCAGAAAAAAGCAACAAAGGCAGCAGAAATGACAGGAAAACTTAAAATAGAAATTGTTGAATCAGTTGAAACATTATCAAAATTACTTAAGCAAGAAAAAAATCCTCAGAAAAAAGAAAGAATTCAAGCACTTTATTGGATTAAAACTAATCTAGCCGAAACTATCGGGTATTTATCTGCCTTAAGTGGAAAACATAGAACTACAGTATCAAGATGGTTAAGTTCATATCGAAAAGGGGGGTTTTCAAAAATGGTAGATATTTACAATTCTTCGGGAAGAAAACCCAAAATTCTCCCAGAAATTCAACAAATTTTAATTAATGAATTAAATGATAAAGAAGGATTTAGCAGTTATAAAGAAATACCAACTTGGTTATATACGGTTCATGATTTAGATGTTACCTATAAAGTCGTACATGACACAGTGCATTACCGACTTAAAGCCAAACTTAAAGTTCCTCGTCGTAGTAATGCCAAAAAAGATATTGAAGCTCAAGGGAGCATCCCACTTATGCAGTAGGTAAGAATGCTTAGAGTAAGATGGAATAAATCAACTCTTTTTAAACAAACATGACACCTGAAGAACAAACAACTGTAGCTCAAAAGTTGAAGGAAGTAGCAGAAATACTCTACAACAATACTCCTGATGAAGAATTAAACACTTTTGAGGGTTCTGTTGCAAAAACTTGAAGTTTTACTGTAGTACAATTTAGATATAGTTTAAGGCTAGGCTAAATGAACTCAAAGCAACCGTTTAAATGGAAACATTATCAGGGAGACGTGATTTTACTTGGCGTTCGATGGTATCTTAAATATGCCCTCAGTTACAGGAAT
>JBGTNM010000070.1:0-13270 GCA_041743025.1 Microcystaceae cyanobacterium | reverse complement strand
ATTATTTTTTCATCTTTTTATTTACCCTAAAATTTCAGGAAAGACAGAAAATTTTAAAATTATGGTGAGCCTTAAATTAGCTCAAAGCAATTTTTTAAAAATCTTTTATTATATCATAAAAAACTTTTGCAAGAGGTCTATGGAAGTCAAGCGGTTGCGCCGCTTTACCGCCTAACGGCTGTTGCGATTAGAGGTTATTTGAAAGGACTTCTTGAACGAATGAGAAGCCTCCGAACCTCAATGCTCAGCTAATTTTTGACAATTTTTGCCCAACCCGAAAACCCAGGAACTTCTTCAAGTTTTCTCATCTACTTTTGCCAATTTTTGTAGCTGTATGTCTTTCGAGCTTCTTCAAGAAGTTCCGCTTGCTACATCAGTTTGATTTCCAGGCTGTCACGACAGTTGATTAGATGTTGGTGAAGTGTTGAGAGGGATTTAAGAAGTTCCTTCAAGAGCCAATGAGAAGGAACGATGATAGTAGCTACAAGAGTCGAATCTGACCGATCAGATCGTTTATTTTCTGACAATGCACAATATGCTCTCTTAATTGAGCCAATCCCAGAATCAGAGCGAATCTCACCAGAGCTAGGATACCACCTCATCCATCAGGAAACTAAATTGTTGTGCCATGCAGATTACAATCAATAAGTGAAAACCCAATGGTAACTCGTTGTCGTGAAGCTCCGCACCTTTTTCACTCTTTTAGCGGTTAGTGTTGTCACCCTTTTAACCCTCGCCGGTGGCAGTCTCTACTGGATTTTGTCTGGCAGTCCCCTCCCCTTGCTGCAAGGTGGCGTGATGGCGCAACCCCAAGCGGCAGTGTTTGTCCCCAAACAAGCCCCCGTCATGATATCGTTATTGGTCAATCCCGATCGCCTGGAAGCCTTCGCCAAATTCGTCGCTTCTCCTGGCAATCGCCGCAAATCTCACCACGAGATTGAGGAATTAGAAATCAGTCTCCTGTCCAAAACCGGATTGGACTACCACCAGCAAATTCAACCCTGGTTGGGGGACGAAATCACCCTTGCCGTCACTTCGCTTGATTTCGACCGCAATCCCCAAAATGGGACAAATCCAGGCTATTTTCTCGCTGTTGCTGCCAAAGATGGAGAACTCGCTAAAGAATTCTTGCAGGTGGCTTACTCGAAACAGGCGATCGCCGGAACCGCCGATTTGGTTTTTGAATCCTACAAAGGTGCGAACCTCGTCTATCAACGTTCCCGCCGCAGTACGGCTAGTAACAAGCTCTCTGCTAGTGCAGTCGTCAGTAATTTTGTCTTATTTGCCAACGATCCTAATGTGTTGCGGAACGCACTCGACAACGTACAAGTCGCCGATCTCAACCTCAAAAACGCCACCGCCTATCAAGAGGCTTTAAACACCATTGTCGAGCCGCGTATTGGCGTAGTTTATGCTAATTTTCCAGCACTTTCAGCTTGGCTAGCCAATTTACCCATTCCTGAATTACCAGAAATCACCCAAACACTGACTACCACGTTTTCTTTAAAATCTGAAGGATTAGTGGCGCAAACTGCCTTAATCGGCGTCAAAGGCCCCAACGAACAACCTCCTGCTCTCTCTACACCCGTTGCTGCCTTAAACTACATTCCTGCCAATAGCCTTTTCACCGTTGCTGGCAGCGATCTTGCTCATCTGTGGGAACAAATTCAGACGGGATTAGACCCCGATAGTCCCTTGCAGCAAGTGTTAAATCGCGGAATTACCCTCCTACAAGAACCTTTTGGCTTAAATTTGCCTCAAGACGTTTTTAGCTGGGTAAGAGGCGAATTTAGCCTTGCTCTCGTGCCCAATCCGAATGGGGATCAACCCGATTGGCTGTTTGTCGCTCAGAAAATGCCAGAGGTCAATGTTGATGGCATTCTAGAAAACTTTGATCAACTCGCTAGGGAGAGAGGTTACAGCGTGGGAGATTTACCGCTATCCGACACGAGTGTAACGGTTTGGACGAAACTGCGAACAACAACCGCCAAAGACAATGCGACGCTAGCACGACTCGAAGCTGATGTCAGTGGCGTACACGCGCAAGCCGATCGCTACGTCATTCTAGCCACTTCAGTCGAAGCCATGTCTCAATCGCTAGCCCAGTCTCAAACACCTTTGTTAAATAGTGAACAATTTCAGCAGGCAATTCGGGGATTATCTGCTAACAATGATGGCTATCTTTATCTAAATTGGGATCAAAGTGAACCGCTTTTACAACAAAAATTCCCGCTCATCCGAGTCGCTGAATTAGCTGTCAAACCCTTGTTTCGGAACTTGCGATCGCTCACTTTTAGCAGTCAAGGCGCGGAAAACGGCATCCGTCGCGCTACGGCTTATTTAAATTTAGGTATTAGGTAATTACGTCATCTAATGTCGGATACTAATATTTTGTTTCTGTTTACGTCTAGTTAAATTTAGGCGTGAGATAGGAAATTTATGCCTAATTCTGTTTTTATCTCCTTCTGCACGAATTACAGAAGATTGGTATAAACCTGTTTTCTTAGAGAAAACGGGTTTTTGCTACCCTGTTTGATCAGGGATTATTGCCCATTAAAAAGAATTTCGCGCCAACGGCAAGCAATGAGCCACTTAAGAGCGTTATTAGCGTCCAAAGTTGCTTTTCTTTGGTGTCTTCGAGTTTTCCCAATCTAGAGTCAATCGAGCTAACGTCTTTTTTAACCTCTGTCATCTCAATCTTTAAACCATTTACTTCCTCAGATAGCCTATCTACTTTGCTGTCAACTTTTTTAAGTTGTTCTTTTAAATCGTCTTGTCCATCCTCAATCGCTATCAATCGAGTCTCAATCACTGTCAATCGAGTATCTAGACTCTTTTGCCCACTCTCAATCGCTGTCAATCGAGTCTCAATGCCTGTCAATCGAGTCTCTACGAGCTTTTGTCCAGCGATGATTAAATCTTCTAATCTTTTCAGGTCATTTTCTGTAGCAGTTGTCATTTTAGTTACCAGTTATTAATTTTTTTGTTTTCTTGATAATAGCAAATAAGCTGAGGTTTAGTTAAATATCGCGGGTTTTACGAGCTTGTAACTTTTGCTCAATAGCTTTCTGAATTTTAAGATCAAAATCAGGATCTCCCACCAAGCGCAATAATCGCTTGAGGATACTTTCTACGCCGTTCTAAATAAGCTTGAAAAGCAGATTCATCATGGCGATGGTTCAAAAAATATCGCTTCAATTCGCGATCGCTTATGGCATCATAGTTAATTTCACTCATTAAAATAATAGTTAATCTGCAAGTTATCTACCAAAAATTAGCGTAGTGGCACGGCATTAAAAATATTAACGTAAGTTGTTAGTTACAGATATCGGACATTATTTCTGGATTTGATCCCCCCTAGCCCCCCTTCAGAAGGGGGGTAAATTACTCAAAGTCCCCCTTTTTAAGGGGGATTTAGGGGGATCTAAACGAGTTATTCCTGTTAAAGGCATAACCTTACTATCGCCGTGCCCCTACCATCTGTGATCTTATATCCTCTTATCCTGTCCCCTAAAAAAAATCGATCCGCCGAAGGCGGAAAAAAGGCAAAAGGTAAAAGGGTAAAAGAGTAAAGGGTTAAAAAGTCCTCGCAACACAAACAACTCGAAAACCGATGTAGTGGCTCCTGTAGGCCGGCTCGTTCCTAATACGATTGGCACAGCGACAGTACCTAGGATTGCTGAGCCAAGAACCCCCGCGCAGCAGCCGATAAGAATGATTATCGTTATTTAACCAAGCACTGCCATCGTTTGGCGCACCTTGATAATTTTTATGCCAAGTATCCGCGCACCATTCACACACATTTCCGTGCATATCGTAGATTCCAAAAGCATTCGGCGGAAAACTGCCGACATTTGTTGTTTGTTTGCGATATTCTCCTTTTATTCCATTTCCATAGGCATTATTACCGTCATAGTTCGCCAACTCAGGGGTAATGGTTTCACCAAAATGAAAGGGAGGATATTTTACAGTTCCCCCCTTATTAAGGGGGGTTAGGGGGGATCTTATTGCGCGGCAGGCGTATTCCCACTCAGCCTCGCTGGGTAATCTAAAAGTTAATCCCGTTTTTTGAGTTAATTTCTCGCAAAACTCCACACAATTATGCCAGGAGACACGCTCTACAGGTCGATTTGCGCCTTTAAAAGTTGAGGGGTTATTAAGCATCACCGCCTGCCATTGCGCCTGCGTAACGGGATATTTGCCCAAGTAGAAGGGAGAAACTGTCACCCTATGTTGCGGACTTTCAACATTACTTCTTCCTTCTTCATTATTAGGCGAACCCATCAGGAATTTGCCACTAGGGATGGATACCATGTCTAAACCGACGTTTTGTCCTAAGTCAACGGTGAAATATTCTGCTTCACCGCGTCTGCTTTTGGTTTTAACGGTTTTTCCCCGTCCGAATAACCCTGATGCTTCTAAAGCATCAATCGTAACGATATCAAAAGAAAAACGCTTAAAGTGAATAGAATTAGGCAGTGAGGGAGGTTGAACGAGTTGAGGCGGATTGACGGCTTGAATAACGGTAGGATGAGGAATCGGTGTCGGTTTAGGGACAATATCTGCTAAAACTTCCTCAACGCTTTGATATCGCCTTTTAATAGCACTTTCAACTAATTTATCTAAAATATTACCTAATTTATCACTAACCGGATTATCCACCAGAAAATCTCGCCATACCCAATCTCCTTCTTCAACGCTGTACAAATCAAATGGTGAGATATTCGTCAGTAAATGCAGACAAGTCACCCCTAAACTGTACAAATCGCTGGCAAATTTCGGTTTTCCTTTCGCTTGTTCGGGTGCGGTGTATTCGGCAGAACCAATAACCGTTCCTGTTACCGATAATCCCAGATTTTCCGTGACTTTTGACGCACCAAAGTCTACCAACACCAATTTATTATCGTTTTCGCGACGAATGATGTTTTCCGGTTTGATGTCTCGATGAATGACGTTATTTTGGTGGACGAATTGCAAGACTGAGAGAATGTCTCTAAGAACTTGCCAGATTGCGGATTCGTTGAAAACTCCATCTTCTACTAACGCTTGTGCTAGGTTTTGACCAGGGATGTATTGTTGTATTAGATATTGATGGGTGTCTTGGGTAAAATGCGCTAATAGTTCAGGGATTTGGTCATGTTTGCCGAGATTTTCTAGATAAACCGCTTCCTGTTCAAATAATTCCGCCGCTTTCTGCACATTGTTGGTTCCTTGCGCTTGGGGAAGGAATTGCTTAATGACGCATAGGGGACGAGAGGGTTTAAATTCATCTACTGCTCGAAAGGTGCGTCCAAATCCGCCTTGTCCTAGAATACGAAAGGCGCGATAGCGTTGCGCTAACAGCAAACTTACACCGCAAAACTGACAGAATTGGCTATTGTCGGGGTTAATTTTTAGACAATTCGGGTTGAGACATTGGCTCATGAGGCGTAAGGGTGAGCATTGAGACTTTTTTTATTATATCCGTTGGGCAGAAACCCATTTTCTCTAAGAAAACGGGTTTCTGGTAAGGCCAGCAAAAATTGGCTAATGTTGAAGTAGTTCTCTTAACTCATTTTGTCATGGCTCGCCGTTCCCGTCCTACGCCTCCACCTCGTCCCAATCCCTCTCGTTATGATTCTTCTGAACCGTCAGGGGGTGGTTTCAAGCTCAATTACGGTACAATCGCGCTATTGGGGGGGATTTTCGTTTTAGGGATAGGAGTCGGCATCGGATTTAGTTCAACGGCAAGTTTCCACCCGCAAAACGTTGCCTCGCCGGAAGTGATTGATAGAAGTGCGCCGAACGCCGAACTGTGCATTCAATTCGGTGCGAGTGCCATTGTGACAGACCTGCGTGCCTTTGTCACCTTCAACCCCTTTAACGTCTACGTGACGCAACCCCTGATGCAACCAGGGTGTGTCTTGCGCCGCGCTAATATCACTCTGTTGGAGCAAAAACGCCTGATCAGTGGTGAACAACTCAGAGACTGCAAAAATCGCATGAATACCTTTGGATTTACCGGGCCATTGGAAGCTAAGCCGAGAATTGACTGTATTTATTCCAATGACGCGGCGGGTAACCTCTTTCTTAACCAACCAGGAACCGTCAATCCCTCGCAATCGGAAACTGAAAATTTTTAACCCCTAGCTTTGTTAATCTATAGTCCTCTTTCATCACTCTGGCAAAACCCTTGTAATTTCTAGGTTCTAGAACCCTTTGATGGTAAGCGGTCTCGCTACGCGAGTGCGGTAGCAACGCAAACTTATTTCCTATTAAAAAATCAAAAATCTCGTCAAATCTCCCGAATGGGCTTTCCATGACCTTTCTAGCGTTGCCGAAGGCACAGCTTCGCTGACCGCAGTCTCCGAAAGTGACGAAAGAGGAATACTGTTAGTATGTGAAGTAATATCAAACAACGCTAAGATAAGGCTGGAGATAACAACCCCCTAGAAGCGTATGTTTGAGCCTGAGCCGACAGAAAAAGAATTACTCAAAACGGTTTTAGAACCTTTGTTAGAAGACTTTCAATACTGGTTTTCCCTCGCTCAGACATTATTAGAGTCCGAGCGGCTCAGCTTTTTTTCGGTTAAAGAACAGATGCAATTGCTCGCCAGAGTCAAAGAAAGCCAGCAACAAGTCACAACAGCCCAAATTCTCTTTAAAGCAACTGGAGAACAAGTCGGAATTGATCCGGCGATGATGGTTCCCTGGCATAAATTAGTGGCAGAGTGCTGGCAAGTTTCGCTGCGATGGCGATCACAAAAGCAAAAATCCTCTTAATCTGATTGCTCCGTTGACATTAAAACAGCGATCCCCACTGATCAGTTTGAGTGATTTTGGTAAGCTATATTGATAAACTTAGAGGTAGTAAGTTTCAAAGCTTTTTTAATCGGCAAGTGACTGGCGCAGTTTCGGAGGATTTCTCAAATGTTACATTTACTTTACATAATCGCTTTTACAATTATTGCTTTTTTGGCGGTCAGCAACCTCATTCGCAGTTTAATTACGGTCAGTTTAGACTCTCAACGCCGTTATTCTGGCATGGGCAATGCTAGAACAAATCCTTACGGTTTATCTCAAACCCTGCATCCTGAATTATTAGATGATAGTGGTCAGCCGATCAATGAGCCGTTATTGGTGATGCGCTCAGTAACGGTGGAAGATGCTCGCCAACAACTGGACGCGCTATACAACGCTTCCCCTAGCCAATCTAAGGAAACAGACGAAGAAAGTAAATAGGTAATTTCAATGAACACGAACGAACTTGAGCGAAGCGAAAGCTCCACAGTGAGTGAGCGAAGCCACAATAAACAATGAACAATTAATAATTGATAATTGGTCATTGATTCCTGATATGTCTTCTTACCTCTATCTTCATGGTTTTGCTTCCGGTACTGATTCTATCAAAGCTAAATATTTACAAAGCTGTTTTGAGCAGGTTCAGATTCCTTTAGGTATTCCCGATCTCAATCAAGGCGATTTTGCTAATTTGACCCTAAGCCGCCAATTACGCCAAGTTGCTGCTGAATTCGCCAATTTATCTTCTCCCATCACCTTAATTGGATCGAGTTTGGGAGGATTAACAGCAGCTTGGTTGGGGGAAAAATACTGGCAAGTGACGCGATTGGTACTGTTATTGACGAACGCTTTGCCGGAAATTTGGCAAGAAATCAAGAAATTTTGTCAAATTTAGCCTAAAAGGCCGGGTTTCTCGTGATCAATCCGTTAAGAAACCCGGTTTCTGCGTAAGTCCTGATATCTTAGAATTCGGTTATTTAAAGTGAAATGAGTCTATGGGAATTGAAGCCAGTGAATACCGCCAGCGCCGCGAACGCCTCATGGAAAAAATGGGCAAAGGAACAGCCATCTTCCGCAGTGCGCCGACAGCAATGATGCACAATGATGTTGAATATGTTTTTCGTCAAGACAGCAATTTTTTTTATTTAACAGGGTTTAACGAACCGGAAGCTGTGGCCGTTCTGTCCCCTCATCACGCAGAACACCGTTTTGTCTTGTTCGTCCAACCCAAAGATCCCGAAAAAGAGACTTGGAGGGGGTATCGCTGCGGCGTAGAGGGCGCGAAAGAGATTTATGGGGCTGATGAAGCCTATCCTATCCAAGAACTCGCTGAAAAGTTGCCTCAATACCTCGAAAAGTGCGATCGCCTCTACTACCATTTTGGACGAGACAAGCCCTTCAACGATACGATTGTCTCCCACTGGCAGCAATTGCTGGCCACCTATCCCAAGCGAGGAACCGGCCCAGTAGCGATTGAAGATGCTAACTTTCTGCTTCAAACTCTGCGCCAAGTCAAAAGTCTCGCAGAATTAGTCATTATTCGCCAAGCAACTGCCATTTCCGTTGAAGCTCACAACCGGGCGCGAGAATTCGCCCGTGTCGGCCATTACGAGTACCAAATTCAAGCGGAAATCGAACATACTTTTCGCTTGCAAGGCGGGTTTGGCCCAGCTTATCCCTCCATTGTGGCATCGGGGGCCAATGCTTGTATTCTGCACTACGTCGAAAACAACTGCCAAATTCAAGACAACGAACTCTTACTCATTGATGCTGGCTGTTCTTACGATTACTACAACGGCGATATTACTCGGACTTTCCCGATTAGTGGTAAGTTTACGCCCGAACAGCACACGATTTATGAAATCGTTTTAGCAGCGCAACTCAAGGCCATTGAAGCCGTTCAACCAGGAAAACCTTACAATGCCTTTCACGATGCGGCTGTGCGCGTTATTGTCGAAGGATTGATGGAATTAGGGCTATTGGTGGGAGATATTGAGGAAATTATCACTGAGGAAAAATACAAGCCCTTCTATATGCACCGCACGGGTCATTGGTTGGGTTTAGATGTTCATGATGCCGGTTTTTATAAGACAGGGGAAGAAACTTGGCAATTGCTAGAACCGCGTCAGGTTCTAACGGTTGAACCAGGGATTTATATTGCCCCCAATATCAAACCCGTCGAAGGCCAGCCAGAAGTTCCCGAAAAATGGCGCGGGATTGGCATTCGCATTGAAGATGACGTGTTAGTAACCGCAACAGGTCATGACGTGTTGACAGCCGCCGTCCCGAAAGCGATCGACGATATCAGTTATTAAGGCAATTTTGGCGATTTTCCACACTCTAATCCCTAATTTTTGTCAGGCTGGTGCAGAATTTTCTCGGCGACTCCTAAGCGTTCAATGACTTGTTCAGCACTCATCAAGCGCCTGAGTACCACTTGGCCGAAAGACAAGCCAGGGTTGGCGGCTTGAAATGTTGGCATGACTTCTAGCATCAGCACTGGGTCTTCGACTTGGTAGAGCCAAAAGATTTCTTCTTTCTCAACAATGCCCAAATCGAGTTGTTGAATTTGGGGAGGCCGCCGCCAAGCACTCGCATCCCACAATCCGCCCAATTCCCACACCCGACCGACAATCCAGCCATCTGATAAAAAAAAGTATTTCACAGTCTCCTTTCCCGATTGCAATTAGGATAGAAACAACAGGCTCACTCCCAGTAGAGAGCACCTGAAGAAAAATTGCAAAATAGTCGATCCTCCAGCAATAACCTATAACGATCGCATCCCGAATGGCAATTAAAAGGCCCAAAAATTCTAATTTCTCTGCCGATCAGCCACCAAGCGATCCCCATGACCCGCTACTCGTGAAAACAGCGACGGCAGACGATAAAGCGGCGGCAGAAGAAACGCTGCGTCCGCGCCGCTTGTCCGATTACATTGGACAGCAAGACCTCAAAGCAGTTCTGATGATTGCTATTCGTGCGGCTCAAGCGCGGCAGGATTCCCTAGAACACATTCTTCTCTACGGCCCGCCAGGATTGGGCAAAACCACCATTGCCTTGATTCTCGCCCAGGAAATGGGTGTCAACTGCAAAATTACGGCCGCCCCTGCCTTAGAGCGTCCTAGAGATATTATCGGACTGCTCATTAGCCTCAAACCGGGAGATATTCTCTTTATTGACGAGATCCACCGCCTCAACCGCCTGACGGAAGAATTGCTCTATCCGGCGATGGAAGATAGCCGCCTCGATATTACGCTGGGTAAGGGACAGGCAGCGCGATCCCGCAGCTTTCCCCTCCCTAAATTTACTTTAGTCGGTGCGACAACCAAAGTGGGAGCCTTAACGTCACCGTTGCGCGATCGCTTCGGACTCATGCAACGCCTGCGCTTTTACGAACCCGAAGAACTCAGGCAAATTGTCCTGCGAACGGCTAATATTCTCAATACCCCTATTACCGACAGTGGGGCACAAACCATTGCTCGCCGTGCCAGAGGAACTCCCCGCATTGCCAATCGCCTCCTGCGCCGCATTCGCGATTACGTCCAAGTTCAACAAGAACCTCTCATTACTTCAGAACTGGCCATAGAGGCACTAAACATCTATCAAGTCGATGCTCTAGGACTCGACTGGACGGATCGGCTCATCCTAGCTACGGCGATCGCGCAGTTTAAGGGCGGCCCGGTGGGAATCGAGGCGATCGCAGCAGCGACGGGAGAAGATGTCAAAACCATCGAAGAAGTTTACGAACCCTATTTACTGCAAATTGGGTTTCTCAACCGTACTCCTAGAGGGAGAGTGGTGACTGAAGCGGCGTACACGCATTTGGGGAAGTTGGCACCGCCCTTGGGAGAACAGATGTCGATGTTTGAAAATTCCTAATCTGTTAAGAAGACGTTAAGCTAAATTAAAATTGGACAAATGTTGCTATTGATTACAATTATTAAAAACCGCGATTAGCTGTCTCGCCCAACTATCAACGCTTGAATGTTAGATTCTATCCTCGATTCTTCTTTGTCCCTCAGCCTGAAAACGCCTCTGATGCTCGTCATTTTGATCGCACTGGAGGCGGTACTTTCGGCAGATAATGCGATCGCGCTCGCGGCGATCGCTCAAGGACTTCCTGATCGCCAAATGCAGCGCAACGCCCTGAACCTAGGACTGGTCGTGGCTTACGGACTGCGGATGCTGCTGATTCTAACGGCAACTTGGGTCATTCACTATTGGCAATTTGAGCTAATAGGGGCTTTCTATTTACTCTGGCTGGTCTTCAATTATTTTACTTCCGGCGCAAGCGACACAGAAAACCACCACAGCCTTCGGTTTAGTTCTTTCTGGCAGGCGATTCCGATTATTGCCATTACAGACTTAGCTTTTTCTCTCGACAGCGTGACCACTGCGATCGCGGTTGCTGACCAACTCTGGCTGGTTTTGGTGGGAGGGACGGTCGGTGTGATTACTTTGCGATTTTTGGCAGAATTGTTTATTCGTTGGCTCGACGAATTTACCCACCTCGAAGATGCTGGATTTATTACAGTCGGATTAGTCGGGTTGCGGTTGTTGGTACGGGTACTTAATCGGGCCTGGGTTCCGCCAGAATGGTTGATGATCCTCCTGATTGCTGGGTTGTTTACTTGGGGCTTTTCTCTGCGTAACGAAGCGCAATCGGTTGAGAAGACTGTCTGTGATACCCAAGAAACCAAAGAACCTGAAACGATTTCGCCTTCATAAGGTAAATTTTGTTACTGGCAAACTGGTTCGCTGTCAAGCTCAACTTCACAGAAAATTGTTCGCTTAAATAAAACTGAAACTAAGGGTTGACACCTATGTTAAAAGTTGTATAGTATTAATTAACACCAATCGATAAAACGTTCATCTCGCCACAGCAACTCCTTAAGCCTGGAGAGACGGAAGTAGGTTTTTGTAGCCGAAGGAACGCACGCATCACCATCTATTAATAAGGATAGGTACGCTAAGATGCTTGTGCTTTCTCTAATTACATTACTGGTTGCGTCAGTGTCTACTTTTCTCAGTCTCAATACACAAGAAGATGTTTTTAAAGCAGCAATGGGCTGTTCGGCGGTTATCTCTTTGCTGTTGACCCTTTTCTTTGCACCTTGGGTATTGAAATTGGCGATCATCGCCATTCCGCTTGTCATCGATAAGTTTAATGATCTCTCAACAGAGCGCTCACTTAACTAAAATTTCGCTAATTTATCGACACATTATCATCAAAAAGCTTGCCTGTGGTAGGGGTATCATACGGCAGAAGGGGCGCTAAGCAAATGTGCCTCTTTTTATTGAGTGAGGAAATACTCAATTTACCCATCAAATATGAGTTACGTACTCAGAACTAAAACAATACAGGTACGGGAGAGCCATATTTTAGGAAGCATCAACTATTAGCATATTTTTCTTTTGATACTTTTCCAAAGTTTCCAAATCTTTTTGATGCAGTTGTTTAGTATTAGAATCCTTGTCAGATTTTTCAATCTCTTGAGAGATTATAGCTATTATACATTGCCAAAATTTATCATTGATCAAATAATATCTTGATAACATTTCTAAAGTTGACTCAAATCCAAGATATTCGATTAAAGCTTCATCAAATCCTTTGAGTTCAAAAAAATGTAGATTTTGACTCATTTAGAGTTTCTCCTTGCTTGTTGTATATACTCAAGTAAGTCAGAAAGTGTGTCAACTTTCTTTAACTGCTTAATTAAGTTTTCTACTGCATCGCAATCATAATATTGTATATCTACATCAGGAAAATTATCTTTAAGTTTTTGTAAAGCAGCTTTATTTTCTAAACTTCTGATTTTTTAACTAATAGGGTAAATTAAACTAAGTGCAAACACTAGTTTGCTAATCTCCCCCATTAAACCACTCCTTCCGCTTAAACTGAGGATAAGGGGATATTGAGGAGGAAGATTAGGATCTGAGGTTTTAATCTTTAAAATAAATCTCTCCATTATCAAGCGATATAACGGCTTTTGTTTGCTTTAAAAAATCCATTCCTAATAATCCATTCACCTGCAAAGTCTTAGGTAAATTATAAACAATGACCTCAAAATCTTCCATCAAATGACCTAAACAATTAAACCAAACTACTCGAATAACAGGCAATGGAGATGTATTTCCTTGTCCAGTTGTAATGGATTGATAACGAATCGGTTGACTTAAATTATATTCTAAATATTCTAAAACTTGACGAGGTAGAATAGTAAAACTTGAGCCCGTATCCAATAATAAAGAAAGATGCTGATAGGGTTTTTGATTCAAGCCACATACAACCGCTTTAGTTTTTAATAAATTAATACCATAATGAGATAAATGATAAATTTTCTTCTGGTTCATTTTAGATTAATAAACCTATCTCACTCTCATCTCCTGTATATTCTAATGCAGAATTGCGTTCACCACTTAAATACAAATGATTATATAAATCATCTTTATCGGGCGTTGCATAAATAACCTCACCTTCAATAAGGTT
>JBGTNM010000069.1:0-2121 GCA_041743025.1 Microcystaceae cyanobacterium | reverse complement strand
TAGAAAAGGAGGTCGTGGCTTTTATTTCCTCGACCCCAACGGTCATAACCTGGAATTACTAACTCGAACTTAGGACATTGATGAGTCTTGAAAGCTCCCGATTTATCCCATGAAAATCGTCGTGGCTTTTGTGATTTTATTGGTGGTGTTCGGAACACTAGAACGATTGTTTCCTCTGAGAAAACGTATATGTTGTTTTATCGTGCGCTCATTCCTTCATTTCAGTTGATTTGGAAAAACAAATGGTCTTTCTCTGTTCAAATTAAAGCCCTAAGAGGCAACATCACAGAGCAATAATGAGTTAATTTATAGCAGGGTCAAAAAAAATTGCCACAGCACCACTATTTTTGGGGTAACTTTTTGACTTCTTATTTTATGGTTTTAGATGATAAGTTTGGGAGAATCAGATTCCCTAACTAAATCTTAATCGTTTTATTTATAAAATTTAAATTTAGGATGCGATGATCAACTTTAAGAATGGACTCACTCAATTGTAACTCTTAGGAATTTCATCGATCATGAAAAATTTAACTATCAAGCAAGTTCTAACCAAGGGGCTAAAAACGTTATTCTTTTCCTCTTTTCTCGTGGCTGTAACCCCTAGTGTTCAAGCGGTGACAATCGTCAATCCCTACGAACCCATTTTTGAGGGAATAGACTTTGCCACCGGTTTCACGGATACTCCTGTGTTACAAAGGGTCAATAGCTTACGAGTCAATCTACTCAATCCTGATATTCAATTTTTCTCTACTCCTAGTAATGGAAATTTGCCCGAAGAAACGATTGCTCAAACGACGACTCAATTTTTAGATGATTTTGACTTACAAGTCGCTATCAATGCTAACTTTTTCGCTCCCTGTTGTAATGCTGCTCCAGAGCCAAAAAACTTGATAGCTTTAGCCATTTCTAATGGGGAAATTGTTTCTCCCAGTGATGACATGATTTCAGGAAATATTGGGGAAGTGCCTGATTCAATCTTACTAACCGAGGATAATCAAGCTGAAATCACTAGCACCCATCCTAATGATGACTTCTCCGAGATCTTCACCGCCGTGTCTGCGGGGCCGCGTTTGCTCGTCGATGGCACGATTGTTGTTGAGCAAATTCCAGCCAATGATTTTTCCGATCTCAATCCTCGAACTGCGATCGGGATCTCACAAGACGAACAATTTTTAATTCTGTCGACGATTGATGGTCGTCAACCTGGTTTTAGTGAAGGTGCAACTCTCTTTCAAACGGGAGAATGGCTTCTTCGCTTTGGTGCTTATCAAGGACTTAACCTCGATGGTGGGGGGTCAACTACTTTAGTGCGTGAAGATAAATTGGGGAATCCCCAAGTCCTCAATCGTCCTTCGGGTGGTATAGAACGCTTTAACGGCAACAATTTGGGTGTTTTTGCCAGTCCGCTCTCTCAACCTATCCCTGAACCCAGCACTCTTTGGTTTCTTACTTCTGCTTTCTTTTATTTAGCCATTAAACGCTCTAAAAAAGAGCTCGTTTAAAGCATTATTGTTAATTCGCCATTTGTCTCTCACACACCGCTTAATAGGCAGCTTGTTCCTCATTTCCTTAAGTAGTCTTGCCCTCGCTTATGGTGCGCCCCGTCTGTTGCTTCCGGGTCGCACCAGCGATCTCTTAACTTCTAGGACGACCGCCACCTTTCCCGCTCCCGCCACCGCTCTCCCGACGGCTACAGCACCAGGCGTACAGACAGTCGTTCTCGCTGGAGGGTGCTTTTGGGGCATGGAAGCGGTTTTTGAGCATCTCAAAGGGGTTACTAATGTTGTCACTGGCTATGCCGGCGGCAGTGCGACCACCGCACACTATGAGAAGGTGAGTTCCGGTCAGACTCAGCAAGCGGAGTCAGTGCAAATCACTTACGACCCCTCAAAGATTTCTTTTGGACAGATTCTGATGATCTATTTTTCGGTGGCGCACGACCCAACTCAGTTGAATCGTCAAGGCCCCAACTCCGGCCCGCAATATCGTTCAGCCATCTTTTTCGCCAACGACGAGCAGAAGCAGGTCGCGAGTGCTTATCTTGATCAACTCAATAACGCCCACGTCTTCAGCCAGGCTATAGCGACTCAGTTAGAGCCTTTAAACGGTTTTTATGCGGCG
>JBGTNM010000068.1:0-7965 GCA_041743025.1 Microcystaceae cyanobacterium | reverse complement strand
TTGAAACATTCATCTTATGACAGAACTGACAGGAAAAGCTCCTAAATTCGACGGTAGCACGGGCGGCTTACTCTCGAAAGCCGATCGCGAAGAAAAATATGCTATCACTTGGACGAGCAGCAAAGAGCAAATCTTCGAGATGCCGACAGCCGGGGTGGCTGTAATGAATGAGGGAGAAAATCTCCTTTATTTGGCGCGTAAAGAGCAATGTCTGGCATTGGGAAGCCAATTTCGGACAAAGTTTAAGCCCAAAATCGAAGATTACAAAATCTATCGCGTCTATCCTAACGGCGAGGTTCAATACCTTCATCCGGCTGATGGTGTCTTCCCCGAAAAAGTCAATGAAGGTCGTCCCTATGTCGGCAAGATTGACAGAAAAATTGGGGACAACCCTGAACCATCAAGCGTGAAATTCTCAGGCAAAGCTCCTTACGATGTCTAATTTTTAGTAAGCCGTCAGCTATCAGCTTTCACTCCGTCAGCATCCATCCATTTAGCTGATTGCTGGTAGCTGGTGGCTGAATGCTTATAATTTGCCAATTTTTTATGATTTTTCCCGATTTTGAGCAATTTTGTGTTTTAGCGCAGCAGGGAAATTTTGTTCCCGTCTATCAAGAATGGGTAGCCGACTTAGAAACGCCTGTCTCGGCCTGGTACAAAGTCTGTGGAGGACGGCCCTATAATTTTTTGCTGGAATCGGTTGAAGGCGGCGAAAACCTCGGACGCTCCAGTTTGTTGGGGTGTGACCCGGTTTGGGTGTTAGAAGCAAGAGATAACCTGACAACCCAGACCTACCGAGATGGTTCGGTTAACGTTTTTGAAGGCAATCCTTTTGACATCCTATCTCAATGCTTAGAACCCATTCGGCCAGTGATCCTAGCGCAACTTCCTTCGGGGATTGGTGGATTATTTGGGTTTTGGGGTTACGAGTTAATTGAGTGGATTGAACCGCGAGTCCCTATCTATCCTCTAACTGAGGGGGATTTACCTGACGGAATTTGGATGCAGGTAGATAATTTGATTGTTTTCGATCAGGTTAAACGAAAAATTTGGGCGATCGCCTATGCCGATCTGCGAGACAATCATAGCGATATTCAACAAGCCTACCAACAAGCTTGCGATCGCGTCACCCAACTCGTCTTAAAATTACAGCTTCCCCTGCCGATTGAAGCAAAAGCCTTAGAATTAAGTGACAAACCAACAGAAACGGCGGCTTTAAACTACACTAGTAACACGGCACGAACGCGCTTTTGTGAAAACGTCTGTCAAGCTCAAAACTACATCAAAGCAGGTGATATCTTTCAAGTCGTTCTCTCGCAGCGCCTCTCAACGACTTACAGTGACGATCCTTTTAACCTCTACCGTTCATTGCGATCGATTAATCCCTCTCCCTACATGGCCTATTTTAATTTTGGCGACTGGCAAATTATCGGTTCAAGTCCTGAAGTGATGGTCAAAGCCGAACGGAGTGAAGGCAAGCAAATTAAAGCCACCGTCCGTCCTATCGCGGGAACGCGCAAGCGAGGCACAACTGTAGCCGAAGATATTGTATTAGCCCAAGATTTATTGAAAGATCCTAAAGAAATCTCCGAACACGTCATGTTAGTAGATTTGGGGCGCAACGACTTAGGCAGAGTTTGCGCCAAAGGGACAGTGACGGTCGATGAATTGATGGTCATTGAACGCTATTCCCACGTCATGCACATCGTCAGCAATGTTACCGGGGAGTTAGACCCCGATAAAACGGCATGGGACTTGTTAAAAGCCTGTTTTCCCGCCGGAACAGTCAGTGGTGCCCCCAAAATCCGGGCAATGGAAATTATTCACCAACTCGAACCCGAACGGCGCGGCCCTTATTCAGGGGTGTACGGGTACTATGATTTTGAAGGGCAGCTTAATACAGCGATCGCTATTCGGACAATGGTGGTGCGTTCCCTCGGCGGCAATCAGCACAGCGTTTCCGTGCAAGCAGGGGCGGGTCTAGTCGCTGATTCTGACCCCGAAAAAGAGTACGAAGAAACTATCAATAAAGCGAGGGGACTTTTGGAAGCCATTCGCCGTTTGAGTTAATAGTCGATAGTTAATCGTTAATCGTTAATAGTTAATTCTAGGTACTCGGTAAAGACCGTAGGTAATCACTAAGATGGGAGCGATCGGCCATAAAGTGAAAAAGAGGGCCTCGCTTAGCCATTTCTACCAAGCTGACGGCAGCAACCGGCATGATAAAGCGATCGCGGTAGCGTCCCACATCAATCCCCATCAGTTCACACAGCATAATGCGAATCGTGGCTTTGTGAGAGACGAGTAACACGTTTCCCGTCGGATGGGTGTGTTCGATTTCTTCGAGGACTTGCGAGGCGCGGCGGGCAATGTCTATACCCCGTTCGCCGCCAGGTGGGGCTGTCCAAGCGGGGTCGATCAGCCAATGCACGTACAAATCGCGGTCTTTTTGTAAGATATCTCTGGGGTGCATCCCCTCCCATTCTCCGTAACCAATTTCTTGGAGTCCCGACCTCAATTTCATTTCCATCCCCGTCGCGTCGCATAGCGGTTTGGCGGTTTGAATGGTACGGCGCAAAGGACTAACATAAATCGCCGTCCAAGGGAGAGAAGCATACGCTTGGGCAAAAGAGTGCGCCATTTCGATGCCGTCAGGAGTCAGTCCAGGATCGTTTTCGAGTTTGCCACAATAGCCGCCCGTTTCGCTGTAGGCGGTCTGTCCGTGACGGAGGAAATAGAGCATTAAATTCATAACCCAATTTTGACTTTTAAATGGATTATGTGCCTTTTCTCAGGCGCAATTCATCTGACAAGTGAGAGCGATCGCCCATGACGTGAATTAAGGGGCCGTGTTCGGCCATTTCTACGATGCTAACAGAGGCAACAGGCATACCGATGCGATCGCGATAACGTCCTAGATCAATGCCCAACAGAGAGCATAGCATGATGCGGATGGTGGCTTTGTGGGTAATGAGCAGGACATTACCGCGATCATACTTTTGCTCAATTTCTTCTAGCACTTCTGAGGCACGGCGGGCGATGTCGATGCCTTTTTCGCCGCCTGTCGGGGCATTCCACCCTGGATCGGCTAGCCAGCGCACGTAATCGTCATGAAAGTCACGATTGACTTCTTCAGGCGTTTTACCTTCCCACTGACCGTAGGCAATTTCTTTGAGTCCGCTTCGCAGTTGCAAGTCAACGTTACTCCGACTTGAAAAGTCGGAGCCTGCGTTGACTTCGTCAAGGCCAAGGCGATCGCACAGAGGTTTAGCCGTTTGCCTAGTACGGCGCAGGGGACTACAGTAAACGGCAGCCCAAGGGAGATCGTGATAAGCTTTGGCAAAATCTTCTGCCATTGACAACCCTGCTGAGGTCAGATCGATATCCAGATCGCCACAATAACTCCCCGTTTGGCTGGAAGTGGTTTCGCCGTGTCGTAAAAAGTATAATTTTAAGGTCATAGGTACTCGTGAACGGCTTGCTAAATTTCCTTTAATTCTAAAGATACTAGCACCAGATTTCTCTTATCGGGACTTCAGCCTCGGTTATAGCCGATTGAGTGTCATTCGTCAGCGATCGCGGTCAACTTCATCGTAAAATTAGCTCAATCTAAATTTTCTTCCGTAAGACTAGCATCTTTGAGTAAACTTCTTAGCGTACCAGTAGGCAAATCTCGATTTCCGTGAACGGGGATGGAAAGAATAATGCTGAGATTTTCCTTTTTATAAATGTAATGACTGCCAGTGACCCGTTTTAACTGAGTGAGCGGGAAGTCCCTCGCCTATGGCGAAGGGATGAAAGCGAACAAACTGTGATAGAGTAAGTGCATCTTGACCACTTTCCCCTAAGTGAAAACCAAGCTAAACGGGCCGTGTAGCAAGAATAAAGTATCTGCCTTGGGAACCAGGGCGGCTGCCTGTGGAGGGAAGGTAAGACTCGTTGTCTTTCGGGACAAAAAGCGCATCCCTATGAATCAGGAAGCTCGCGGCTCCGTCGCGAGTAGTTCACTACCCAACCATGACGCTCAACAATTTTACAAAAAGCTTTGCCAGAAACAGATTTCATAAGGATAGCTCAATTAAGTCTCTTTCAGGATCAAGATCTGCTTGCTGACTGGCAACTTCGAGCCAACCTTGAACCGCATCCTCAAGCATTTCTAAAAGATGTTCGTAGGTTTCCCCCCAAGTGTGACATCCTGGTAATGCTGGTACAGAACCACACCACACTCCATTTTCCTGCCAGATAACTGCTTTAATTTTCATGGCTTGATTGCTCAAATACCCCTGTTAATGATTGTAGTGTAGTCAGCAGCCTAAAACGCCTCGGATAGCAACCACCAAACCGCTCAATATCTCGATTGACCCTGCTGTAACGCTAAGGTGTATTCCCAAGGCAGAAGCGGTCACACCCAAACTCGCTTCGGCTGCAATAAGTCCTACTATGGTAGTGACAATACCTACAAGTCCCAATCCTGTACTGACAAGAGCGACACCTGAAGCAGCTACTAAACCAGTGATTATTGTAAGTTGCAACCAATTAGGTGCAGAGCAACTGTTTCCAACCTGTCCAACAAAAAACTGAGCAATCTTAAAGAAGGACAAAAGGTAAAAAGTTTCCATGAGGGACTATGTAGTTGATACTATTATCAGTATTCCCTCCAAATCAAAAAACTAAACTAGGACTGAAGGATAGCTCAATTAAGTCTCTTGGCCGATTTAGGGTCGTTCGTCAGCGATCGCAGTCAACTTCATGGCAAAATTAGCTTAATCGATAATTCATTTTAATGATTGTAGCTGTAGTCAGCAGCCTAAAACCCCTCAGATAGCAACCACCAAACCGCTCAATTTATTAACCCCTAAATTAAGTCAGTAATTTGATTAATAATTCTGTCAATATCTCTAATCAATAATCTAGCTTCATTTAAAGTAATTTGTTCTTGAGGTAATTTATAATTATTCTTATTTTTAAACTCTGGATAAAGAAACTTAGAACGATAAGCACTTTTTTCTATTCTAATGATCACTGATGCTAAACTCTTAATATTGACAGACTCAGCTAAATTCTTCTTACAGAATCCCAAAAACATCCTTAATTTAGTTTCATGGTTAAAGGTAAAATTAATAATGACTGCAACCGCTAAAGATTCCAAAGCGTGATAAGCAAGAAAACTCATTACTTCTTGAATGTCAATACCTAGAGATTGGTGTTTTTTGGCACTTTCTAAATATCTTTGTGTGGTTTCAAGATAAGCTTCTTTTGCTTTCATAAACAATAAAACTATTATTAAGATTTTCTAGAATATCGTTCTTGCGTTGCTCAAATTCAGTATAATTGATATTATTTAAAATTGGAATTATCAAATATTCAACCAAAAAATCCGATAATATTTCTGAAAGTTGCCAAGTAATTTATGAATCTTGGGTAAAATCTCCAAATGTAAATATATGAATAACTTCTCTTTCGTTTTTCTGTAAAACAATACGATGATTTTCTAATTTATCATAATCACCATAAATATTTTCAACAATAATTAAATCAATCGATAAGGTTTCTAGCTTGTCTTTTTCTTGAGCTAAACTATTATTAATCAACTGATAAACCCCTAAAAAGTCATCAAAGGAATTAGCTTCAAGCGTCTGATGCTTAATAGATTTAATAATGCTGACTTTATCAATAACAGTCATAGCTTATGCCTTCCATTGTATAAGGTTAAATCAAGTAGGCAATTAGGGTAGCTTGCGCTTCGTCAATACAGCACTCTAATAACTCTAGCATAGCATTTAAGCTATTTGTCCATTCCTAAGATCTTTAAAAACTTAATTAAGCTATCAGTAGAAAACTTTAATAATTTTCCTTGTACCAATTCTGTCACTTGAAAAGGTTCAATTTCAAATAACTGAGCAACTTCCTGATCTGTTAATTGTCTTTGCTGAATAGTCAAAGTGATTTGCCGAACTAATTCAGCTTTTGCTAACATTTCGTCAGCGTTTGCAAAACCTAAATCTTCAAATACATTACCACTACTGGTATAAACTTGGATATCTTGAGTCATGCCTAGTTATCTAAATTGGTTTAACTTGATCGCCAATTTGAGGATTTTCAAAAGGTATTCTTTGAGGTTCTTCAATGATTTGATCGCCAGATCCTATAGGAAATCCTGGTTTCCATGCAGATAATATTCTTTTATACTGAACTTTATCAGATTCAAGAATCGCAATTTTGTCTTGAAGAAAAATAATTTTACCAGTACCTCTGACCAATTCAAGATAACCTAATGATTCACCCGTGTTAGGATCTTTAATATCTTCATCACTAACATAGTAAACTAACATTCGTTGACCTTCTCTTATGCCATTTTCTGATCCTCGATTAATCACTAATTTATAGTCATCAATAACTTTAGCTATAGTAGCGGGAAATGTTCCTTTTTTAGCTAAAACTGGCGCATTTGTTACAGTATCAATGTTATTAAGTTCCATTTTAACTCTCCTTTATGGTTGATTAAAGTTTTTAGGTGTTCCAGGTCTAACTATAGTTTGATCTAACACTATCTGATCATTGTTTACTAATCTATCTAAAATATCTTGATAAGTTGAAACTGGTTGATCGATAACTGCTTGTATTTTATTATTACTCTGTATCGTTGTAATATAACCCACTCCGATTAAAGCTTCAAATCCATATTCATCCATATAGAAAATAGAAATCATTAGTTGATCAGCAAATAAATCAGAGTCATCAAACAGACAATTTATTATCCCTGTAGCTTGTTCTTTTTGAACTCGCAAAATTTTAGGAATTTTCAAATTGTCGATTTCACCAACTAGTTTTAGATTTTTTTCTCTTTCTTGTTCTAATTCGGACTCTAACATCCGCTTTTTGATTAACAGTTTATTAACTGCATGAAGTAGAGTAAATAGAAATAGTAATACAAAGATAGCAATGATAATGACTAAATCTAGCGGTATTGGTGTTTTAAAAGGAAATCTAGCCAGAATCAGTGCAATAACAATTCCGAGAAATCCAATCCATAAACCTTGAATTTCCAGAAAACTCGACCATATTAACCCCCAAAAGCTATCTTTCATCATTTTTCGCTAAGACAGAGAGACTGATATGATTACCAGCCTCCCCAATCTTATATTCTTATTCTACTCAACGCCTTCGATTCTGTCTTCAACCTCCTGATACAATTCCTGCAAGCGCTCTAAATTGTCTTGGGAGGTTTCCCAGTACCCGCGTCCGTTAACTTCTAGCAATGTCCCGACGATTTTGCGGAAGGAATTGGGGTTTAAATTCATCAGACGCTTGCACATTTCTGTGTCTTCAATAAAAGTGGCATTCACGTCTTCATACACCCAATTATCGACCGCATCAGCAGTGGCACTCCATCCCATTGTATTGACCAGACGCTTCGATAATTCCCGTACCCCTTCATAACCATGATTCAACATTCCTTCGTACCATTTAGGATTGAGTAATTTAGTACGGGTATCTAAACGGACGGTTTCGGAAAGGGTGCGAACTTGTGCGTTAGCAGTCGTTGTATCAGCAATGTAAGCAGTCGGTTTAGTCCCGTCATTACGTAAAGAAGCAACCACTTTAGTCGGGTCAGAATCAAAGTAGTGAGAAACGTCAGTTAGACTAATTTCGGAAGAATCGAGATTTTGGAAGGTTACTTCGGCAGTTTTCAAGGCCGCTTCAAACACCTGACGAGAATCTTTCATCATTTTTCGCTAAGACAGAGAGACTGATATAAATACCAGCCTCCCCAATCTTAATATCTCTATTCTACTCAACGCCTTCGATTCTGTCTTCAACTTCCTGATACAACTCTTGCAAGCGCTCTAAATTGTCTTGGGAGGTTTCCCAGTACCCGCGTCCGTTAACTTCTAGCAATGTCCCGACGATTTTGCGGAAGGAATTGGGGTTTAAATTCATCAGACGCTTGCACATTTCTGTGTC
>JBGTNM010000067.1:0-6041 GCA_041743025.1 Microcystaceae cyanobacterium | reverse complement strand
AATTTAGGCTTTTTTAACGGCCATTCCTCTGGCATTTTCCCCTCTTTAATCTTTTCATTTTCTTGTCCGACCCATCCGTCCGCACCACTGATAACCGCTCTTTTTGGCGATCGCTATAATATCAATTAATAAATGTTCTTTGGTTCTGTCTATTCTGGGATCACTCAAGGTAGCAAAATGTTGAAAAAAACTGCCGGACAAAAAGTTAGTTATATTAGCTTTGAACTCAGATTTTTGTCTTGGGTTTAAAGTAGGAGTAAAACCTCTTGCCATAAGCTAATACAAATAAACTATTTTAGAAAAATAAGTCAACACTCTACCATACCATATTTTGATTATTCCTATTTTTTTCTTTTTTAAACCCCTGTATTTTTTATATTTCAAAGTGAAGTGCGGAGTCTGGGTTAAGAAATACGTCAAATTCTCTGATAGAAATAGCGCTACATTCCAGCTAGAATGAGAGAAAAATAACAGTTTGCCATCAGCACCAGCAGGAGCGATTATGTTTAATTTTTCAGGAAAACGCCCTACTAATCTCGGTGTCAAAGCCGAAAAATTAACCTCTTGCCCCGAAACGCCAAATTGCGTCAATTCTCAGAGTTCAACGCCTCAATCCCAAATTGCTTCTTTGCCACCCATGCCGATTTCTGAATTGAGGAAAATCGTTGAAGGCATGGAGAGAACGACAATTATTGAAGAAAACGAAAATTATCTCTACGCTGAATTTAAAAGCAAATTGATGGGATATGTCGATGATGTCGAATTTTACCTCGATCGCGCTGAAAATGTCATTCACGTCCGTTCTGCCTCTCGCCTCGGACGTTCCGATCTAGGAGCCAACCGTCAGCGTATTGAAGCCATTCGCGCAATAGTTAATAGTTAGTATTAACTAAAGATTTTCTTCAATCACGCGGTAGCATTCCTCAACAGAAGCTCGCTTTTCCATTGCTTCAACCAAAGCTTGATAGGCTTTCGGCTGTCTTTCGAGGAGGTTTTTCGCTTGTAATAAGGCGAAGCGTTCTTTCTGAGCATAGCTACTGGCTGGCAGTCCCGCCCAGCGTAGCATTTCTAGGAGTTGTTGACGATCGCTTTCGCCGCCGGTTGCTGTTCCACCACTCAATATTTCTGCGGCAATGCCTGCCATCCATACGGTACTTAATCGCTCTAAAATTAAAGGAACTTCCCGCAAATCTTGGTTTTTCTCTAAAAAATCTAGCGTGTCAAATTGTACGCCACCAGCACCAGGTTGTCCTTGCTTGAAGGCTTCCCAAGCTGACAAGGTATAACCCGTTATCGGGATTCCCAAGCAATAAGCACTCAAAAAATGGCCTGCTTCGTGATAAATAATTCGCTGGCGTTGTTGCGCGGGGGCAAGCGTATCCAAAAGCAGTGTCATGCCTCTACTTTGCCAGGTTAATCCGTCAACTGTCACCAGTCCAAGAACGCCTAACGTCGCTGCGGCAGGCACGAAGGGGGATAGGTGCAATAGTGGGACGAGATATACCGAGAGCGTCATCGCAAAGACGGCGATCGCAATTAAGTTTAAGGCGGCGGGTTGCATCATGAGCTCAGTGAACAGTTAACAGTAGGGTGGATGAGAAGAAATCGTTATGGCTTAATATTATGTTACATTAATCTCGAAAAATAGTTACAAGCACAGTACTAATAGTGAGAGTTACTAGAGCGGCGCAGATCAGCCAAACTGCTCTATTCAGCCTTCGACCTTTCTCAAAACCAACTTGCTCATATTCTTTTTCTGCTTCAATCCAAGTATTGATCATGTAGCACTGGCAGGTCTCTTTGTCTGCAAAGTACCACTCATCTCTCATAAGCGCTTTAGGACTGACCACTTTCCCTCTTAGTTTTGCTGTTAGCCCAAGACACAGTAGTAAGGCAGCTATTGACAGAAATACCAATGTAAGTACCTTCAGTAGAATACAGGTGTAACATATTAATCCCATAGTTCCTCGTAAAGCGGTTCCCCCTGGTAGGTCGGCAGCAAACTTCACAAGCACACCTGTAAAGGCTAGAAAACCGCCAAGCTTTGTATCTAACCTGTTAAGACTCTCCTCAGTGAGCCTTGATGAGTGCCTCGGTATAGCTGTAAATCAACTCAGTATTTGGCTCAGGTGTTACACTGTTACCATCTGTGTCGTTATGATCTAATTGTTCGCTCATGTCTAAGAATCCACAATCCAAGGCTGAGGGACAGCAGTCTCAGAGTCAGCCACAATCCAAGGCTGGGGGACAGCAGTCTCCAAGTCAGCCAGAATTTTCTGTAAAAACATCTTCTTCAAATAGGATACAGCCTGCGCGACCTGAAGATACTACATATATGAGATTTGACGGGGAACCACCAACCTAAGCGTGAAAAGCACGCCTAACAAGCCCTTACACCGGAACAGAGAGTTACGCTATCGGTTATGATGCAAACTGTAATGCCGTCCGGTGAAGCGCAGTCTGTTACATTGATTTTTGCTGTGGTCACTCACTTGGGACTTTTGACGTTCTGAGTCGCTACACTAATAAGATAAACCGAGAAACTAGCAAGTGAGGAGCGAACCTTTTACATGGATGTCAAATTAGTTTTAGTTATCTTAACGGGTTTGTTTATTGTCTCGTCATTATTCTTCGGGACTAAAAATGGGTTTTATGATACCGACAACTACGATGGCAATGGTTCCGCTCACTAATGGTTCAATGCGAACCTTCTAGACAGGTGTATTTCGGTCACATTCTTCTTTTTGCCTTGTTTTCTCGAAATTGCAACCGCACTCTCGCCTCTCGTGCATGAGTAAACGCCGCCCGACTTCTGCCGATCGCGAGCGCAGTGAAACTCTCTCGCGCCCCCTCCAACTCGCTTGTTATCCCTATGGGGCAGGCCACGATACTGAAGGCGTGTGTTTGCGCTTGCAGATGGGGCCATACCGCATTTTACTCGATTGCGGCTTGGCTGACCTCGAACCTTTGTTGGCTGAGGGCGTTCCCCCTGCCGATGTGGTGTTTTGCTCCCACGCGCATACCGATCATGCAAGGGGTTTGTTTGCCTTTCATGAAGCCTTTCCGCAAATTCCCATTTATGCCAGTGAAGTCACGGTGCGGCTGTTGTCTCTCAACTGGTTGGAGGAGATTGCCCTCAAGCGAGCGAGTTTTTGCCAAGCACTCAAGTGGCGATCGCCGTTGGACGTGTTTGACAATTTGACGGCCCAATTGTTCCCCGCCGGACATTTACCGGGGGCCGCGGCGACTCTGCTGACTTATAAAGGGGGAAACCGAACGTATAAAATTCTTTATACAGGAGATTTTTCTCTATCAAACCTTCAATTAGTTGAGGGTCTGTCAATCGAAGCATTGCGCGGGATTGCTCCTGATGTCTTGATTATTGAAGGCAGTTATGGAACCACTCGCCATCCTCACCGCCGCCAACAAGAAAAGCAACTGATGCAGCGCATTGACGAGGCACTGACGCAGGGACAAAGCGTCCTGTTGCCCGTTCCGACGCTGGGATTGGGACAGGAGATTCTCAAACTGTTGCGCTCCCACCATCAATTTACGGGGCGAGAGCTTGATATCTGGGTGGATGGGGCGATAGCACAAGCCTGTGACGTTTATCTTGACCTTTTAAGCGAATTTCCCGCTTCAGTCCAAAATTTTGCTAAACATCAGCCTTTGTTTTGGGATGAGCGAATTTGTCCGCGTTTGCGCCGCTTGAATGCCGAGTCTCAGCCGCTATTAGGCTCGACTCCCTGCATTGTCTTGAGCGATCACGCTGAACATTTAAAAGAGTACTGTCAGGCTCAATCCGGCTCGTGGCTTCTTTTAATGCCGACTTTTCCGACTGAAGGACTGATGCTCGCGGCTTCTTGGTTATCTTCGCTTACTCAGTTGCCTTCCCTTGAGGTCGAGACTTACCTGTTAGCCGAACACAGTGACGGACGCAATACTACGCAACTCATTCACAATCTGCGCCCTCAACACATTATCTTCGTTCATGGTTCGCCTATCCATCTGGCCGATCTCACTAGCTTAGAAGAACTGCAAAACCGCTACCAACTGCATTCTCCCGCCGTCGGAACCCTCGTCGAGCTTCCCATCGGTGACAAATTTATTCAACCAGACACGCCTGCGCCAACGGCTTATGAGGGAGAGTTAAATGAGCTAGAAACCAGTGTGACGATTACCTTACCTGATACTCTCAATCAAGACCCTCGCTGGCGGCAGTTCTCTGATACGGGGTTGGTAGAGGCTCGCTGGCAAGGAGAAGAATTGGTGTTGCGGGGGGTTCAAGAGCGAGAATTGTTGAGCCACAGTAGTGAGGTGAGAAATAGTAGTGATTTGGATTGTTGTAGCAATTGCCGTCACTATCGAGGACAGCGATGCTGGAATTCTCAGTCTCCTTTGCATGGATTCAAAGTTACGTCAGAAGGTTACTGTCCGGTGTTTGAGGCAATCGCTAGGGAACAATAAACAATAAACTCTATAAATCTAGCTTATCTGCTGACAGTTCCCCCTTCATTTCTTCAATTTTTAACAAACTGACGAGGACTCCGGTAATTGGAACGGCAAGAAAAATCCCTAGTAAGCCTGCCACTCTAGCGCCGACTAATAGGGAAAAAAAGATAATAACTGGATTGATATTGACCGCATTTTGCATGATTCGCGGTGCAATCAAATTGTCTTGAATTTGTTGAAGTAGAATACAGGCAATTAGTGCTTTCAGTGCCAGCCAGACATTTTGAGATAACAAAAGCAGAAAAATTAGGCTAATTCCTAAAGTAGCACCAATGCCTGGAATTAAGTCAAATCCGCCTGCTATTAAGGACAAAACCAAGGCGAAAGGAATTTGTAAAATCAGGAAAAGGATTAAGCTAGTAACCGTTAGAAATAAGCATAAAATAAGCTGCCCTCGAAAAAAGCCCAAAAAGCTGCGCTGCATGGCAATGGTAAATTCTTTTTGTCGCTCTTTGGGTACAGCTTTTAAAACGAGTTGCCAAAGTCGTTCTCCGTCTAATAACATGAAAAAGGCGACTACTGCAATTAAAACGAGGGTAAAAAAATTAATTAAATAAGTTTGGAAATTAGAGAGTACGTAGCCAATTGCTGTCAAGATTTGAGTTTGTAGCGGTTCTTGAATCACGCGCAAATTCACCTGAAGATTGCGGCTGCGAAGGGAGGTTTCTAAGTGTTCGACGAGCGGCGTTAGAGAAGTTAGAAACAGGCTGATACTATCGAGTAATTGTTGTCCTTGGGCAAGCACCTTTAGACCAACCGCGATCGTCAGACTAGCGATCGCTAACAGACTCAGCAGAAAAACTAGGCTGACAGCAGCACTATGAGGAACAAAACGATGGAGCCATCGCACAGGGTAGCTCAGTAAAAAAGCGACAATCGCAGCCAATGAGAAAATAACAATGACGGTTTTGAAATAAGTCAAAATCTGCACGAGTCCCCAGCCACAGGCAAGCAACAGCAAAAAGCGAATTAACGCTGAAGAATTCAATCGCGTCCAAAGGTTATTCATTCAGGATCAGGATTTTTAGGATTTACAGGATTTACAGGATTAAGTTACTAGTAGGATAGATAAATTTAGGATAATAACGGGTAATGGATATATGCCAATTATTATGCCTGACTCCTTAAAACGGCATTCAATCTACAGGAGTATTACACAAGCGGGAGCGATCGCTTTTATCTTAAGATTTTCCCAGGAGAGAGTGGTAATTGTGACGGTAAACCTTCAGAGAGGCAAAGCAAGAGATTGGCTGCTCGGTGGTGGGGAAATGCCAGAGCGCATTCGCCGTTTCGATTGGTCTGTCACCTCAATTGGAGCGAGCGAGTGCTGGCCGCAGAGCCTCAAATCTATTGTCAGCATGGCATTGGGCAATAGCTTCGCGATGGTGGTTTGCTGGGGAAACCAATTCGTCATGCTGTACAACGATGCCTATCGTTCCCTCATGGGTGACAAGCATCCAGACAGTTTAGGCAAGCCAGTGCAAGAGGCTTGGCCGGAAAGCTGGGCAGACCGCTTTGAGACGATTCTC
>JBGTNM010000066.1:0-1914 GCA_041743025.1 Microcystaceae cyanobacterium | reverse complement strand
TACAGTTGAACCGTCACTGTTTTAATTTCAGTATATTGTTGCAAGCCGTACTCTCCTAGTTCTCGACCGATCCCGGATTGCTTGAACCCACCGAAAGGTGCAGCCGTATCGAAAGCATGGTAGCAGTTGATCCAAACCGTGCCAGCACGAACGCGATGGGCGATCGCATGAGCTTTGATGATATCTTTTGTCCAGACGGCAGCAGCGAGTCCGTACATCGTTTTGTTGGCTCGCTCAACGACTTCATCAAGATCTTTGAATTTAATAATACTCATCACTGGCCCGAAAATTTCTTCTCGTGCAATCTTCATCTCATCTTGGACGTTACTAAAAACGGTTGGCTCAATGAAAAAGCCGCGATCGCCGACCTGATTGCCGCCACATAACAGATTAGCTCCTTCTCGCATTCCCGATTCAACATAACTCATCACTTTGTCAAATTGATCGCGATCAACTTGCGGGCCTTGTCTGGTGTTGGGGTTAAAGGGATCGCCAACGGTTCTTTGCTTAGCGCGTTCTACCGATCGCTCGACAAACTCCTCGTAACACTTTTCTTCAACGAATAGGCGCGATCCTGCATTACAACATTGCCCTTGATTAAAGAATAAAGCATTATGGGAGCCTTCAATCGCGGCATCGAGATCAGCATCAGCAAAGACAATATTTGGACTCTTGCCGCCCAATTCTAAGGTTACTCGCTTAAGATTGCTCTTAGCGGCGGCTTCCATAATCAGGTGTCCCACTTCTGTTGAACCCGTAAACGCCACCTTATCAATATCCATGTGACGAGCGATCGCTGCTCCTGCCGTTGGGCCGTAACCTGATAGAATGTTGACAACGCCCGGTGGGAAACCTGCTTCTAAAATTAACTCGCCGATTCGTAAGGCGGATAGCGGTGTCTGTTCGGCGGTTTTGAGAATGAGAGTGTTGCCAGCAGCTAGCGCGGGAGCTAATTTCCAAGCTTGCATCAATAACGGAAAATTCCAAGGAATAATTTGACCGACGACTCCTACGGGTTCGTGACGAGTGTAGCAAAAGTAGGAGCCGTTGATAGGGATGGTTTTGCCTTGAATTTTATCCGCCCAACCTGCATAGTAACGGTAGCAAGCTATTACGAACGGCAAATCGACACTTAGAGCTTCAGACAGAGGTTTGCCATTATCTAAAGTTTCAAGTTGAGCCAATTCTTCAGTGTTTGCTTCGATTAAATCGGCTAGTTTATAGAGCAGTTCCCCTCGCTGTCTGGCCGATATTTGGGGCCATTCTCCACTATCAAAGGCTTTTCTAGCTGCTGCAACCGCTTTATCAACATCAGGCGCGTCTGCTTCTGCAACATCACAGATGACCTCTCCTGTCGCGGGATTTATGGTTTCAAAACGTTTGCCTGAAGTACTTTCTATCCATTCATTGTTAATGAGCAATTTTGTCTGGCTAATCTGGATTTTTTGTGGCGATCGCGTAGCGGTGACCATGATCCCCTCCTGATTCTAAATTGGGATAATCTAGTTTCATTGTGTCTCTAGTCATTGCGATCATAAAAAAGACGTATCAATTTTTAACAACTTTCGCATTTGACGTTCATGGTGACGGGGATGAAAACAGGAAGCTGAATCTCTTAAAATCTTGACAAAAATTGATTAATATTCCAACATTACGCTCTCAGCAATCACACTGCGTCCTGTTAACTTTTGAATGATATTGGGAATGCTAAAAATACACACAGCTAGTTTCCCTCAGTAAAGTATTTTCAGTAGGGCTAGCGATCGCATATCACCAAAATCGAAATTACATCTAATCATTATATGATTGACTTCTTATTACTTGGGACTGGGATGGTATTTGGAGAAGCTGCCTGCGGTTTTGCACGAGGTTTAGGACAATCGCTAGGGCAAAATACTGGAGATTGGATTAGTT
>JBGTNM010000065.1:0-8299 GCA_041743025.1 Microcystaceae cyanobacterium | reverse complement strand
GCCATTCAATCAGTAACATACCCTAGTCTCAGGGGGATAGTGGATGAACAACGCAAAAGTCAGAATTTACGATTTATCAAAAGAATTGAATATAGACAACAAAGAAATCTTGGATATTTGCGAACAACTCAACATTCCGGTGAAAAGCCACAGCAGCACGATTAGCGAATCGCAAGCTGAGCGGATCAAAAGCAGAATTGACAAACTCATCGCCAATCAGGTGGCGGAGCGTTCAGCCGTGAAGACAGCTAAGGGAAAGGGAGAAGGCAAACAGCAAATTCTCGCCATTCACCACAAACAGTTGCGCCCCCTTTCCGACTCGACGAGAGAATCCGCTTCCGCTCCAGTGCTGATGGCTCCCTCGCGGCCACCCGCCAAACCACAACCGTCACTTGTCTCGTCCTCCCCAGTCGGAGATTCCCCTCCCATCGAAAGCCGAACGGCAGCAACGCCTGAGCTAACTCAACCGCCAGCCGCCGCCAAAGCACACGCACCCGTGTCGAAACCGTCAGTTAAACTTGCGGAAAAACCCGTCGTTCAAACCTCTGCGGCCCTTCAAGCTCCTTCCTCACCTGAAGCGACCTCAGTCACAATCGCGATCGCCGACACCGCCACTCCCCTCCTCAGCGATGCCAAAGCTGCACGGAACACAGACCGCCCTTCAGAAGTAGCCGCAGGGCGAAAAGAAGGTAAAAAAGTCGCCAAAATCAAGTCCCTACCAGATTTACACCGTCCTCACTCCCCTCAGCTTGACAAAACGGAAGTTTTATCACTTGTGGGCCGTCCTGCTAAGCTAGACTTAGAAAAAGGAGAAAAAAGAGAAGAAGGAGATGAAGAAGTCTCTTTAGAGGGAGATACCAAAGAAAAACCGCAATTAAAACGTCCGGTTCCCCCTCGTCCTTCAAAACGGCAGCAGTGGGAGGAAGAAGAAGAGGAAGAACGCGCTGCCAAAAACAAAGTCGCCAAAACGACAGGCAAAGCAAAACGCCGCTCTCAATTATTGGAAGATGAGGATGAAGAAGTTTTCGGCACTGATGCAGAAGGCTCATCGTTAGCAACGTCCGTCAGCCTCTCAACAGCTCGTCCCCCGAAACCCAAATCTCAGAACAAGCCGTCAGTTGCCACTACAGTCAAGCCCAAAAAACCCACTGTCAAGACAGACAGTTCTCAGGTACGGTCGAAAGCCGAACGCCGCAGCCGCAAAGACGAAGTGCAGCGTGCCGATAAAATTATGCTCGATAGTAATTTGACCGTCAGAGACCTGGCAGAACGGCTCAATGTCCCGGAAACCGAAGTTATCAAAAATCTCTTTTTCAAAGGGATGGCGGTCAACATCACTCAAACCCTCGATCTCGAAACCGCGCAAATGGTGTCCCGCGAACTGGGCGTTGAAATAGAAGCCTCCCCAGAAGCTGAAGCGGCAGCTAAAAAGACGGAGATGCTCAATGCAGAAGACCTCGAACACCTGCACCGCCGTCCGCCAGTGGTAACGATTATGGGTCACGTCGATCACGGCAAGACCACCTTACTCGATTCGATCCGTAAGACCAAAGTGGCGCAAGGCGAAGCAGGCGGCATTACCCAGCACATCGGGGCCTATCACGTAGATATCGAACACAACGGTGAACCCCAACAAATTGTCTTTTTGGATACGCCTGGTCACGAAGCGTTTACTGCCATGCGGGCCCGAGGAGCCAGAGTCACTGATATTGCTGTTTTGGTCGTGGCAGCCGATGACGGCGTACAGCCCCAAACCAGAGAAGCCATCAGTCACGCCAAAGCAGCAGAAGTGCCGATTGTTGTCGCTATTAACAAAATTGACAAGCCAGACGCTAACCCCGATCGCATTAAGCAAGAACTGTCAGATTTGGGATTATTGCCGGAAGAATGGGGCGGACAGACGATTATGGTGCCTGTGAGTGCCCTCAAAGGGGAAAACCTCGATACGCTCTTAGAGATGATCTTGCTGGTATCGGAAGTCGAAGAACTCTCGGCCAATCCCAACCGCCTTGGCAAAGGAACTGTCATCGAAGCCAACTTAGATCGCTCAAAAGGCCCAGTGGCTACCTTATTAGTCCAGAATGGCACGCTGCGGGTAGGCGATATCATCGTTGCTGGCTCGGTTTTCGGTAAAATTCGCGCCATGATCGACGATCGTGGGCAAAAAGTCGAGGCAGCAACACCTTCCTTTGCCGTCGAAGTTCTCGGACTCAACGACGTGCCGGCAGCAGGCGAGGAGTTTAACGCTCATACCAACGAAAAAGAAGCTCGCTTAGTCGCCGAAGCACAAGCGGAAACTCGCCGCCAGTCTCGCTTGCAACAAGCCATATCCTCGCGTCGAGTCACGCTGAGCAGTCTGTCAGCCCAAGCCCAAGAAGGAGAACTTAAAGAACTCAATCTCATTCTCAAGGCGGACGTTCAAGGCTCTCTAGAAGCGATTATCAATGCTTTGGGACAGTTGCCGCAAGATGAAGTCCAAATTCGCGTCTTGCTGTCAGCCCCTGGAGAAATCACCGAAACCGACGTAGATTTGGCCTCTGCCAGTGGTGCGGTCATCGTTGGCTTTAATACGACCTTAGCCAGTGGTGCCAGGGCTGCTGCCGACCAAGCAGGCGTTGACATCCGCGAGTACGACATCATTTACAAACTGCTCGATGACATTCAAGGCGCGATGGAAGGGTTGCTCGACCCCGAAGAAATCGAAGTTCCCTTGGGTCAGGTCGAAGTGCGGGCCGTCTTCGCGGTGGGACGAGGGGCTGTTGCTGGCTGCTACGTGCAGTCGGGCAAAATCGTCCGCAATCGCTCCTTACGGGTGCGTCGTGGCGGTCAGGTCATTTACCAAGGCACGCTAGATTCTCTCAAGCGGATAAAAGAGGATGCGCGAGAAGTCAATGCAGGCTATGAATGTGGTATTGGCGTAGACAAGTTCAACGATTGGGCTGAAGGCGACCTCATTGAGGTATACGAAATGCAGGTGAAACGCCGCACGCTAGCCGGACGTTAGGAGTAGGGTGGGCATTGCCCACCTTCCCCATACCCCCTATAAAAGAAGTTACCGTTCTCAAAATTGAACGGTTATCCTAGAGGAAACTCCTCCTTCTGCCGATAAATGGTTGACTGGCAACCCTATTTAACCTCTGTCGCTACCCACTACGAAAAATGGTGGCAAGTTTACACCATCACCGATGTTGAAGGCAAAATCTCTCCTCGTCAGCGACAGGTGATGCTGTTGGATTTGATGGTAGGAGAAGTTAAAGCAGATAGAGAGAATCCGAGAGAAAGAGAACAAGTCAGCGAAAGATTAGATATTTTAACTGGATTGCGGAAATACAGTTTAACATCTGGCAATCACGTTCTTTTGCAAGGGAAACCTGGTTCAGGTAAATCGACGGCACTCGCAAGATTGTTACTGGAAGAATCCGAGAAAGGCTTAACGATTCCTGTCCTTATTCAACTGCGTTACTATAAAACCTCTATCCTTGACCTGATTCGTGCATTTCTGCAAGAACATAGTATTCAACTAGAAATTGCTGACATTGAAAATCATCTCCAGCAAAAACAATTTTTCTTACTGATTGATGGAATTAATGAGTTGCCGTCAGATGCAGCAACAACCGATTTAAAACAGTTTCGCAAAATCTATAAAACCGTGCCGATGGTGTTTACCACCAGGGAATTAGGATTGCGGGGAGATTTAGATATTGAGAAAAAGCTGGCAATGCAACCCCTTAATGAATCGCAGATGAAGCAATTTGTCAAGGGGTATTTAGGAAATGAAGGAGAGAATTTATTAAAGCAGCTAGGCAATGAACGCCTAAAAAGGTTAGGGGAAACGCCTTTATTGTTGCTGATGCTGTGTTCGATTTATGCAAACAATCAGCAAGAACTCCCAAGGAATTTAGGGGAAACTTTTCGCGCTTTTACGAAACTGCATGACGAGAAGCTTAAAGCAGATGCTACCGCGCAGAGTCATTCTAAAGCATTGTGGGCAGATTCGTTGCAATATCTGGCTTTTACGATGACGGAACGTAAGAATGAACCTGCAATTTCTCAAGCAGAAGCAGAGGAGATTATTGGGGAGTTTTTAAGGAAAAATAATGAACCTTATTCCCTCAGTCGTCAGCGTTTATGGTTGGGAGATTTAATTAATCATCATCTTTTGCAACGGAAAGGCGAGAATGAGATTGAATTTCATCATCAACTGATTCAAGAATATTATGCTGCTGAGTATCTTTTGAGGCAAATAGAACAAAAATCCCTCTCTACTCCCCTTAATAAGGGATATCTATCTCCCCCTTCCCCCCTTAAAAAGGGGGGAGAATATAGGGTTAGTGATGAGGAATTGCAGCGTAATTATCTCAATTATTTAAAGTGGACAGAAACCCTAGCGTTGATGTTGGGATTGGTGAAGGATGAAACACAAGCAGTTAGGGTAGTCAAGTTAGCGTTAGAGGTGGATTGGCTGTTATGCGCGAGGTTGGCAGGAGAAGTTAGAAAGGAACTTCAAGCAAAAACAGTTGAGTCAATAAAAGCACTCAATATTCCCAAATTGTATAAAGTTTGGTTGTTAGGCGAGACAGGTTCGGATGAGGCATTAACTTTTCTATATGAGTCGTTAAAGGATGAGAATTTTATAGTGCGTTGGATTGCGACAGAAGCCTTGGGGAAAATTGGTTCATCATCTTCTGTTTCTACTCTAATAGCTGCTTTACAAAATAATGATTCTGGAGTACGCTGGAGAGCAGCAGAAGCATTAGGAAAAATGAGATGTGAAGATACTATACCTGATATTAAAAAGCTTCTTAATGAAGAAGATTTTAATGTTCAATATTTTACTCAAAAAGCACTAGAAGATATAGAAGGAACAAGTTCAAATTTTATTAATCCTGAACTTGATAATCAATTAAAAAAATCAGATTATCAACACTTCTTAGATCAAAATTCTCCCATAAAAAAATTTTTTCCAAGTCAAAGCTTAGAAGAAAAAATTGCTTCTTGTTTAGCAGATTTAAATGACAGAAAATGGCAAAAGCGTTTATCTGCTGTAAAATCCTTAGAAAAAATTGGCACTATCGATGCTTTTAATGCTCTAATACATTTCTTACAGGATAATGACGGTGGAATTCGGATCGAGGCTGTAAAAGTTTTAGAAAAGCGTGGAGACGAATCTACCATAACAGAATTAAATATAGCCTTAAAACGAGAAATTTTTATAGCTGCTAATAACGGACATACTTTTTCTAGAACTGTCCAAACTCTCCAAGTAATTAAAAATCGCTTAAAATTTTATAAGCCTGAATTCCTTATGAATATGAATCCCTCAGAAGTCTTTATTTCCTACGCTTGGCGAGGCGAAAGTGAGGAACTCACCAATCAATTAGAAGCTGCTTTTCAAACGAAAGGCATTACCATTATCCGCGATAAAAATGAATTGGGTTATAAAGAATTAATTAAAGAATTCATGCAACGTATCGGTCAAGGAAAATGCGTTATCGTTGTCATTAGCGATAGATATTTAAAATCCAAAAATTGTATGTTTGAATTACTCGAAATCGCTAAAAACGGTGATTTTTATCATCGCATTTTTCCCATTATCTTACCAGATGCTAAAATCTACAATTCTCTCCAACGACTGCAATATATCCAACACTGGGAAACCGAAATTAATACACTTGATGCTGCCATGAAAACGGTTTCCTCTGCTAACTTACAAGGCATCCGAGAAGACATCGATTTATACACCGCCATCCGTCAAAAGATTGCTGAATTAACCGACATTCTGCAAAACATGAATACCCTCACCCCCGACATTCACCGCCAATCAGATTTTGATGCGATTATTAACGCTGTCACCGAAAAACTTAATTCAGATACTTTGCCTTCACCAGCGACAGATTCTCCTACTTCACCCCAAACCGTACAAAACTTTTATGGGAACGTTCAAGGAGTCGCAGGAAATGTTCAAGGAAATCAACAGATTAATTCTGCTACAACAGAAATAGACACTCAATCCGATTAACGCGATCGCTATCTATAATATAGAAACATTCTCACTCTAAAATAAGGAGAGCCAAATCATGAAACTTAAAGTAACTGAACAAGGCGTATTAATTCCAAAAGAATTCCTAGTGGGAATTGAAGAGGTAGAAATCCGTAGAGAAAATGATGCTATTATTATTACTTCTACTAACCCTCAAACGTCCATCTGGCAATTAGGAAGCAATCCTATAGACCTAAATATTACCGATGCTTCCATTAATCATAATAAATATCTTTATCCCGATAACGAATGAATTCATTTTTTCTAGATACTAGCTATATCATCGCCTTAGAACTAAAAAGCGATCAATATCATAATGACGCTAAACAACATTGGCAAAGCATTATTTCAATTAAACCAAAGCTGGTGACAACTTCCTATATTTTTGATGAAATCGTCACCTTTTTTAATAGTCGAAATTTTCATGCTAAGGCTGTCGAAATTGGTCAACGTATCTTATACGATTCTAATCTGCAATTTATACAAGTTGACGAATATCGCTTCAATCGAGCTTGGGAATACTTCAAACAACATAATGATAAATCTTACTCTCTAACAGATTGTATTTCGTTTATAGTCATGAAACAATTAGGGATAAGTATCGCCTTAACTTTTGACAATCACTTTATCCAAGCAGGATTTCAAAAACTTCCCTAAATCAATCGCCGTGTCACTAATTCCTCTCATAACCATCCATGATCCAAAAACAATACTACACCGAAATGGCAATTCAAGCGCTTAGTAGCAAATTAGGCGACTCTAGACTTGAAATTCGGGCAAAAGCCGCAGAATCTCTAGGGAAACTAGGCGATGATACTGCTGTTCCTGCCTTAGTCAATCATTTATTAACAGAAACTGACACAACCGTTCGTCTCAACATTATTCAAGCATTAGGTGAAATTGGCAGCGAAACTGCCATCCCCAATCTTGTGTATCCTCTGACAGATGCTAATCCCGTCATCCGTAACGCTACTGCCGCAGCACTCGGCAAAATTGGCAACGATGAAGCAATTTCTTATCTCATTCAATCTCTATCTGATGAAGACGCATCCGTTCGTGCGACTGCTGCTATGGCATTAGGACAAATTGGTTCTGAAGATGCCATTCCCGATCTTGTCAATGCCTTCTCTGATACTAATGATACAGTACGTCTTAATGCGGTTGAGGCAATTGGTAAAATCGGCGCACGTTATGCAATAGCATGAAATGGCACTTTCTCCAAAATTTCTACGGATAGCAATTAACGCACTTTCAAAAAAGCTCCTTGAATTTCCCGATGCTCAAATTCGTATCAAAGCTGCTAAATCTCTAGCTGATCTGAGCAGTGAAAAAGCAATTCCTGCCCTTTGTCAAGCTTTAAATGCAGGGCTATTTCATTCTAAAAAGTGCCAAAATATGCTTTAGTCCATAACTGCATAATCGTTGTGCTTGTGCCATATTCGTAAAACCTGCTTCTCGGTAGAGATTTATGGCTAAATCTCTTGTAATCGCCCATAGAGACGGCAAAACTCCCGTCCGTGTTCGAGAGTTATCTTCTCCAAACGTTACATCTCGGATATAATGAACACGATTTTCCACCCCCCAATAATTGCGGATTCGATTAGCGAATTGGGTCGCTGACTCGGATAAGTCTGATAGGTAGTAGCAAGTCTCTCTTTCTGTTCTATGTTTGAGTTTTCTCTCTCGTTCTACCTTAATAATAGTCTGGGATTGTTTCCATTGGGGAAATTGTTCTGGGGGCAACTTCATCGTGCTGACAGTGCGTTTCTCTCGTCGTCCATGTCCTTTATTGACTTGAGTTACTGTCTCGACTGGGGTAAAAATCTGGCAGATCCCATGGTAAAGAGTCGGTTGATTAGCTTTAACGGCAGCAATGTAATGATTTCCCGTTTCTATAATGGTATCAATTGTTTTCTGGGTGCAGTGGCTCATGGGGGAAACCCCCAAGACCGCCCTGCACCGCTTTTTTGAGTATTGAGGGAGTCAAAGGCAAAAACCATTCCTTTTAAGGCTAAATCCTTAATTAGTTCGGGTAGTGCTGTTATCTCATTACTCCCAAAATCTACTTGTCTTGGTGGCAAAATTAAGCCTTTCTCGACTACATAAGCTGTTACTAAAATAATCGCCGGATGAGGCTCGCTGTTAGGGTTGTTATCTTGTACCACATAAGAACCTCTAAGGGTTTTTCCATCTAGACTGATCGTTTGCCCTTCTTCGGGACTAATGCCAAAAAAACGGGACAATCTGACTGCATAGTCT
>JBGTNM010000064.1:0-10323 GCA_041743025.1 Microcystaceae cyanobacterium | reverse complement strand
TGGGGTGTTTTTGCTGCTCGTTGGATGTTAGGGTTTCGAGGAAAGGGAAAAGGATTAATTGATGGACTTTTTACCTCACCTTTAGTGCTACCGCCGACAGTGATAGGATTTTTATTATTACTTTTGTTAGGAAAAAATGGGCCAGTCGGTCAACTGCTAGACCAATTTAATATTACCGTCATTTTTAGCTGGTCTGCCACCGTTATTGCTGCTACTGTCGTCGCTTTTCCCCTGATGTATAAAACAGCATTAGGTGCATTCAAGCAAATTGATAGCAACCTCATTGCTTGTGCGAGAACCTTGGGTGCATCCGAATGGCGAATTTTCTGGCAAATCTTGCTACCTCTGGCTAAACCAGGCTTAATTGCTGGTATTTTCCTCTCTTTTGCGCGAGCATTAGGCGAATTTGGAGCGACTTTAATGCTAGCTGGCAGTATCCCTGGCAAAACGCAGACAATTCCCATCGCTATCTTTTTTGCGGCAGAAAGCGGAGAGATGGATCTAGCATTAGTTTGGGTTTTAATCATTTTAGCCATCTCGATTGGTGTCATAACGGCGATTGATTATTGGTCAGGCGATCACGAAGTGGCGCTGCGCGATCGCAAAATTACCCCAAAACGACGCAATGTTAAATCTCCACCCTCCACCGTTTCTCTGCTTGATTCTCCTTCTCTCATGATCGCTTCTCAACTTCAAGGCGAACCGCAATTAACGGTTGAGATCCAAAAGCAACTATCGGACTTTTTACTTAATATTGCTTTTAATAACCAAAATAAACCGCTAGGCTTGTTAGGAGCCTCTGGATCGGGTAAAAGCATGACACTGCGCTGTATTGCTGGCTTAGAAACCCCTGATCGCGGACAGATTGTCTTAAATGGTCGAGTTTTATTTGATGCTAAGCGAGGGATTAATGTTCCCAGTCGCGATCGCCGAGTGGGTTTTCTTTTCCAAAATTATGCCCTCTTTCCCCATCTAACTGTCGCGCAAAATATTGCTTTTGGGTTGCCGAAAACCTTGTCTTCCCCACTCAAAAAACAACAAATTGCATCTCATCTCATTGCCCTACAATTATCAGAATTAGCTCATCGCTATCCAGACGAAATCTCAGGCGGACAGCAGCAAAGAGTCGCGCTAGCACGAGCTTTAGCCAGCTATCCCGATATTTTACTCTTAGACGAACCTTTTTCTGCCTTAGATACTTATTTACGCGATCGCCTCGAAAAACTCCTGCGAGTCAGTCTCTCCCAGTTTGCCGGTGTTACGCTCTTTGTCACCCACAACCTAGAAGAAGCTTACCGAGTTTGCGATTGCTTATTAGTCATCAATAGAGGCGAAATCATTTCTCAAGGCCCAAAAGTAGAGATTTTCGAGCGTCCTGCCACTGCTAGATCTGCCCAAATCACAGGATGTAAGAATTTCTCAAGGGCAGTGGTAATTTCTCCTCAACAGATAGCAGCAACCGACTGGGGATGCACTTTCGAGGTGATCGAACCTATTCCCGAATCACTAGGTTACGTCGGCATTCGCGCTCATCAATTCATCTTTCCTGACATAGATAAAAAAGTGAGTTCCCAAAATATCTTCCCTTGTTGGTTAGCAGCAACCAACGAAACCCAACACCGCATGACTCTCTATTTGAAGCTTAATACACCTTCTACTAACCTTCAAGATTACCACTGCCAAGCAGAAATTTTTAAAGAAAAATGGGTTAAATTAAAAGAGCGTCCCTTTCCTTGGCGCGTGCAGTTTCATCCATTGCGCCTCATGCTTTTTCCCCAGGCAAGCGATGCTCATCCCTTAGATGGGGGATGAGGTAAAGGGAAAAGGGATAAAAATTTCCCCTTCCCCCTTGTACCCAATTTTCCGACTGTTAGGAATTAAGTTGAAATCCTAAACTGAGTATTTGATGGGTCAGTTTCATGCTTTCCTCATACAGTACATCTCGACCCCAGCGTTGCAGTTGCCGTCCTAAGAGATTTTCGGTCTTTTGGTCGTCGAGAGGAGTGACTTGTTGGATGCGGCAAGCTTGGGCCCCGCCACCTGCTTCCATTCGCATACAGCCAGTCGTTCCTGAACACAGGACAGTACAGCAGTCAGCTTGCAGGTTAGTCGAACTTAATTTAAGACTAATTAAGTCTCCTAAAACCTCTCCCCAGTCGGTGAGGGGAACGCCTGCCAATTCCGCTTCAATCGGACGCTGGTCAGCAGAGACGAAGCGAATGCGCCGGATGTCGTAATCGCCTCCTTCGTGTTCGTAAGCAACCGGTTTCCATTGCAAGCGACTGGCGACCCAACCTAAATACATCAAGGCTTGGGCGGGATTGCCCTGTTCATAATCGAGCGTTACGCGGTCAATCTCGTTAACAGCACTGCGGCGCTCAGGGGGGTCGAAGGCTTGGGCAGTCAACTCTTGCCAGTCCGCTAGCCTACCCCAGTTGAGGTCGTCGAGAGTAATCTCTCGGTCGAGCATTTTGCCAGTTTGCAGGAGATCGGCTTGCGGGTCTCTAAAAATACTAGAGTCAATGATCACGCGATCGCACTGGTCGGCGAGTCGTTGAAATAGCCCGTATTCCGGTTCGGGACTGGCTTTCCACCACAGGAACTTGGGCAGTCCGCCGATGGTCAACTCAGAGATGATACCGCCGACGCGCTCTAGGGCAGTCGCCGTCCCTCGCAGGGTGATGTATTCGCAGCAGACGAGCGCGTGGCTGCGTTTCTGAACGGGACAGTAGGCGGATACTTGAGCCGTAACGCCTTCGTCTTCTTCCGCCGTCGGGCAGAGGGTGATGATGCGGCAGGGGTTAGAGGCAGCGATCGTATCGGCCAGTCCCATCCCTTCTAAGTCGGGGGCGTATTGCTTGGCGATTTTTTGCTCAGTTTCGCTTAATTTCCCTTCATTTTTGGCGGTTTGAAATTCTGATTGCAAACGCTGGCGGAAAGCTTCGTTGGAGTTGCCTGTTACTTCTATGCCATAAGTTTTTTGAGCCGATTTAATAGCGGCAGTAGTGCGAGGGCCAGCAATGCCGTCAATCGGGCCAGTATAAAACCCTAAAGCGGCTAGCAAATGCTGGGTAACTTCTGGTTCGTAGACAATAAAGGTAAATGTCGTGGCCCGAGTGGCGGTCAGTCCGTCTTCACTGCTGCCGTAGGTTTGCCAAATAGCGCGTAATTCTGCCTCGATCGCTTCAATCGAGACATCTTTGGGGGCTTGTAAGGACACGAGCGGCGGAGATTGTACAGTCATAGTCAGTTATTAGTTATTAGTTACCAGTTATCAGTTTACAGTCTGCGCCAACGGCGACCGTCGCGGTTGATTAAAAATTCGGCTTCGGTGGGTTCCCAGGTTCCTGCCTCGTACTGCGGAACCAAAGCAGGGTCGGCAGGCGCGTCCCAAACTGATAAAGCCGGGGTAATCACTCGCCAAGCTTCTTCGACTTCATCGGCGCGAGTAAACAGAGTTTGATCTCCTAGCATGGCATCGAGCAGGAGGCGCTGATAGGCTTCTGCTGTCGCTACCCCAAAAGATGACCCGTAGCTAAAATCCATCTCAACGGTGCGCGTCCGCAAGTCTGCTCCGGGCATTTTTGCTTCAAACCGTAGAGAAATGCCTTCATTAGGTTGAATTCGCAGGCTCAAGATATTAGGATCAGTCTGGTGGGCAACGGATTGAAAAATAAGTAAAGGAACGTCGCGAAACTGGATGGCGATTTCGCTGACTTTTTTGGGCAGGCGTTTCCCTGTACGGAGGTAAAAAGGAACTCCTTGCCAACGCCAGTTGTCAATGCGTAACTTCATGGCGACGAAGGTAGGCGTGGTCGAATTGGGGTTGACTCCAGGTTCTTCTCGATATCCCAAAACGGGTTTCCCTTTCATCCAGCCGGCTTTATACTGGCCGCGCACTGCCGATTTATCAAGATTGTGAATGTCTGCTAGATGCATTGCCTGCAAAACTTTGACTTTTTCATTGCGGATGCTGTCAGCATTGAGCGCGTTGGGAGCTTCCATTGCCGTCAGACAAAGCAGTTGCAGAAGGTGATTTTGTACCATATCTCGCAATGCCCCAGCCTTATCGTAATACCCCGCTCGGTCTTCGACACCAACGGTTTCAGCTACTGTTATCTGAACGTGATCGACAAATTGACGGTTCCAGAGGGGTTCAAAAATGGCATTGGCAAAGCGGAAAACTAAGAGGTTTTGGACAGTTTCTTTACCTAAATAGTGGTCGATGCGATAAATTTGCTCCTCATGACAGACTTTTTGCACCACTTGGTTGAGTGCGTGAGCAGAACCTAAATCTCTGCCAAAAGGCTTCTCAATGACGACGCGAGTTTTTTGAGGGTTTTGAATCATTCCCGCCAGACCGAGGTTTTTGATGGCAGGCGGAAAGAAATTGGGAGAAACCGAGAGATAAAAAACGCGATTGCCCCGCGTTCCTCGCCTACCGTCGAGTTCTTCTAAAAACGCCTTGAGCTTTTGATAGCTTTCGGGGTCATCCATATCCCCAGCGCAATAGTACAGCCCTTCGGCGAAATCTTTCCATAATTCTTCGTTACCAATGCCCGTCGAGAATTCTTCAATTCCCTTTCGCATATGTTCTCGGAAGTATTCGTGACTCCAGTCGCGCCGGGCTACACCGACAATGGTAAATTCGGGTGGCAGCCGTCTTTCCTGTTTGAGGTTATAGAGAGCAGGAACGAGTTTGCGGTCGGTTAGATCGCCAGAAGCCCCAAAAATAACTAAAATTAGGGGTTCTGGACTTCTTTCTTGGCTTAGTCCGATGCGAAAAGGATTTTCTTGAAGAATGACCATAGGATTTGTACTATTCCTTCATATAGCTTTCAGTGTAGCGATACCTCATTCGATCTAGGAAAGTTATCATAGAAAATTAAGCTTTTAGAGAGAGGTTTAATAAATTTATTTGTTTTTAGGATCATTATTAATGAAATAAATATACTTGATCGCAATTCGATGAAACTATGACTAACAAACCTCAGCCAACGGCTAACGTAGAAGTTAAGGGCGTATTTACCAGTGAAGAAGCTGTCCAAAATGCCCGTAACGCGATTCAATCGGCTGGAATTGCTCCAGAAACCATTAGTATTACCACTCAATCCTTTAAGCCGCGTGCAGATATCAATCAAACTGAAACTTTTGACAATGCCAAAAACACGGCAGTTGCTGGAGCTTTGCTGGGAGGAATTGTAGTCCTGTTTATCAGTTTTATTAATGTTTTAACCCCTGAAGCTGGCCCGGCAATATCGCCTGATTTAACGGGCGAATCTCTCACTTTTATTGTAGCAGTAACGGCATTGGGAATGTTGGTAGGAGCAGCCGGCTTTGGGCTAATCGCTACTATTTCTGGAGTGGGTACTCCTAAAGAAGGCACTGATGCAGAATCCCTTGATCGCGATCTTTTACCGATTAATTATCTTTTAATTGTTCAAGGAAATGCCGATAAAATTGAAAGAGTGGCTCAAATCCTACAAGACAATGGCGCACAATTAATCAGTTAATATTTGGAATAGCTATGGCATTTAGTGACTTTAAGAATATTGCTGACGTACAAAAAAGATATAGGATTAAGTATCAAGAAGGTACTTTTATTTTAGCGCAAGAACTCTTTCCTCCTGAAGTTTTTTTAAAAGACTTTGAATTTTATCAAGAAAACATAGACATTTTCACGTCAGAAGCTTCTCGTAGTGAGATTGTTATTTCACCACTCTTGCGAGAAATTTATAAAAAACACTATACAAAATATTCTTTTTGGATTCAAAAAAGTATTGTTTATGACAATCTTCTATCAGGGACTCCAGATTATATTTTCTCTAAAAAATCTGAGCTAGGAAAAACAGTCTTAGAAAAACCCATTGTTATTATTGTTGAAGCCAAGAAAAATGATTTTGAGCAAGGTTGGGGTCAGTGTCTTGCTGAGTTAGTCGCTTCCCAAAAAATAAATGAAAATCCGCAGAAGCCAGTGTATGGAATTGTTACAGATGGTAATTTATGGCAGTTTGGAAAATTAGTAGAAGACATATTTACACAAAACTTAGAGAACTTTACCGTTGACAAATTACCAAGGCTTTATGGAGCTTTGGAGTATCTTGTTCAACTCGTAGAACGTGATGATGAAAGTTACAAATAAAGGTGTTAGATTTAACAGTAAGCTGTCGCACATTTAAACGACTTATGTAGAATAAGCATCGGTGCTTGCTACAGGCTAGAAGCCTGTGTTACTCATCGGTACTTTAGATGCGTATTAGCTTAGCGATCGCATGGTATTCTAAGAAAAGGTCTAAATCGCTGCTAATAACACGATGATGACCTAAATAGGAGGGAAAGATTACTGATACTTATTAATCGTTGGCAAACGCCTATCATAGGTTTACTGTGGCTAAACGAACGATTTACGAGGAACTGCGATTTAAACGCTGGCTTACGGACAATTTTAAAGCATTACGTTTAGAGAGTGGTCTTTCCCTCAACCTCAACAGTCAAGGGTTATTAGTGACAGACTCTGCGAGAGAACTCAACGCCGAGGAGTGGGAAGAATTATGGAAACAGTGGCAAGAATCCATTGAATTTGATGATTTGTTAGCCAGTTTTCTAGAAGACGGTTAATTTAAAGTCAAAAGCCATCAGTACCTGGACATATTCCCTATTCCCTGCTATAAAACTCAAAACGTTCCCGCAATTGTGCGGCGGTCAAATTTTGTGTCCAATATTCAACAAGTGCGTGGCCGAAAGCCCAAGCATTGCGATCGCTGGTTGCCGAGTTTTCTAGGAGTAGCGGCCACAAAGCGGGTAAGTCAAATGTCAGGAGATTGGGAGAATTCTCGCTTAAGAGGGAAAACAAGTCGTAAGCCATTTGCAGCTTGCCGATGACAACAGGCAACTGTTCGACGGGAATCTGTTGTGCTAGCAAGTAAGCTAACGTCGGCTGTCCGGTGGTTAGGATGGAAATAAACTGGAGGACGGGACTTTTTAGTAAAGCGGCAAGTCCTTGAGTGGTCGCCATTTGAAACGTATAGCGATCAATGATTTTGGCGGCGGCAATCGTTCGCGCTTCTCGATTGCGTAAAAAGCGGGCTAAGCGGAGTTGCTTGGCAGGCGAGATAGCTTCAATCAGGGCTAATGATAGCGCGTCGGCATTCCAAGCTTGACGTTCAGTTGGCACGTCTGTTGTTACCAAGGGTAAAACCAGGCGGCAGCAGTCTTTTAGGAGTTCGGCGCGGTACTCTGTGGCTTGGCGAATGGCAATTTCTTTGGGGCGATCGCCTGTCTGCCAGTCATAGGGCGGTTCCCACTCGCGAAAAGGGCGTAGGCGATCAACTTGGGTAACGGCAGCAATCACAGGCAAGTCTTCTACGTTCGCTTTGATTGCCTTCAAAAAATCCACATCCATTTGCAAGGCGGGATCGAGTGCAGGTGTCACCAACAAAAGCACGTCAGCCGTTCGAGCATAATCTAGCACTTGTTCGCGCAAGTCGGGACGGTTGACCTGTTCGTAGCCTGGAGTATCTAGAAGGGTTAGAGTTTCGCCGCCTGTCCCCTGCCAGTAATAACTTTGAATCTGGTCGGTACTAGGCAGAAGATCGACTTCGGCGAGATCGCTTTGAAATAAAGTATTGATCGTACTGCTTTTTCCCGCCCCAGTGCGCCCGGCCAGTAAGATATTAACGGGTTTTTGTTCAACTGCTTCGACGGGTTCGGCTTTGAGAAGAATGTCTCGTAGGGTTTGCGTCTGGGTTGGGACAGGGGTGCGCGATTCGTCCATCGGCAGGGAAACACCACCATACAGTGCGATCGCTTGCCGACACAAGTTTCGTAAGGCAGCTTCTCGTAGCATTTGATTCAAATTGACCAAAAGGGCTTGAGTAGCGCGATCGCCCGAACCCTGACTGGCAGTTCTGGCAATGGCTGCGGCGGGATTGAGAATCCACTGCGCCCAGTTCCAGACTTTCCAGAGTTGGCGAGCAGACGGTTCTAATTTTTGATAGACTTCATAAGCTTGATAAGCTTGTCCTACTGTCACCTGATTGAGGGCTGGGGAAAGTTGACCTATCCAGCGATCAAGATCGTCTACGGTTCCGCGAATCAGTCCGTAAGCTTGGGGAACATAGATGTTCAGCAGAGGATACTTGACCTCTGGATGGTAGATTTGGGCAACCGCAACCACCACCGACTGACAGCGCTGCCAAAACGTCTGCCAGTCTTCCCAAAGTGGGCGATCGTCTTGGGCGGCATTGAGAATCTTTTGTATGGCGTTTTCTAATTGTTTAGCCGCATTATTACCCTCTAACGGCTCTAAGCTCTCACTTGTTATCAATTCTAGTTCTTTGTTAGCTTCAGCGACAGCAGCTTCCACCGTCGCGATTTCGCTTTGCGTCCATTTCACCAACAGCCACCGCCACCCGACAAATACGAGGGTGAAAACCGCCCAAATCCAATTGAGTCGCCACTCGTGAATCTGCCAGCCTGCCGCAACTAAGAGGAAAGTTGCGATCGTAGCGACTGGGAGGACTAAAATAACCCACTGCCACAGTTTTAAGCGTATCATTGCTTTTTACTTCGGTAATTGGCGATTGAGGTTCGACGGTTCGTAGAGGCGGCATCCCTCACAAGGGCCGATGGGATGGACTGCACAGCGTAGAATTTCCGAACGCGCATTAAACCGACAACTGGCATCTCCCACAATCTGCCGTCCGTCGAGAAAGCTGGTTTCTAAAAGGGGTTGGGCTGATTGAACGTAGAGAGAAATTTTACTGAGATAATAACCATTAATCTTATAGTGATAGTGGTGGTGGCGCTCTAAAACGGCGTAAGTTTTGCCTTTAAATTCTAGATAATTGCCTGGTTGAGGTGTCCAGTCCAATCGAGCTTTGCCAAGCGATCGGCGTGGATGGCTCAAAAACACCTCTGTCGGCAGTGAATCTGGCTCCATAACTCTTTGTGTGTGTTTTGGGCTACATCTGTATAATAGTAAGCCATTCTTCTTCTAGTGTGCCGATTTTGGCTTGCCTGATTCTGTGGAGATAATCAAATTTTATAAATTGGTGTAGATGTAGGATGGGTTAAACGGCAGTAGGGGCGAACGGCCGTTCGCCCCTACAGAAATTATCAATCCGTCGTAACCCATCTTCTTAGACTTTGTAACATATATGAACATTTTACCCCATGATGTCGGGAGAGCCGAAATTAGCAACAATCCTTAGAATAGTCCTCATAAGTCTTCACAATTTAACCCATGTCACCCCCTAATGAATCAACCCCTGAACTGACTCAAAAGATAACGGATTTGTTGACCAAAGTATTAGTAACAGGCAGTGGTGGATTTACCCTTTATTATCTCGTTGCAAACGATATCGCCAAAGCAGTCATTGCTGGGGTGGTAGCTTTTGGCGCAAGCTTGATGACCAATTTTTGGGAAGGGTTCGGTGGCAGGTTAAATCCTCGCGCTAAAACGGTAGGAGAAGAAGCAGGAAAGCTAGTTGAGCAGAAAATTACCGGAATTGCCGATAGATTCTCTGATTTTCCCTCATTATATCGAGAAGCACTAAAAACCTACTGCTACTCAGTCGAAATTGAAGGGTTGCAAACTTTGCCAGGAATTGCGCTGAGAGACGTATACGTTCCCCTGCGTATTGAATCAGAAGAAAATCGCTTTATACTAGAAACTCCTAAAGACATTTGGCATTTTTTACCTAAAACTGCTCATAATTTTCCTCATCGCCGCATTGCAGTTGTCGCTGCACCTGGTTACGGCAAAACTACTCTGATGCGCTATTTAGCTTATATTTTCCTGACTCAACCGCCGAAAAATACACCTTTTTCTCTGCCAATTTTGTTGCGCTTTCGAGAAATCTATGTCTTAATTCGTCCTATTCCTGAGAATTTAGAAAAAATACTGACTTTATCCGATCTCATTCTCCAACACTTTGCCAAACAAGCAGAATTCCAAACCCTCAAACCCTCTCGTCAATGGTTGGAAGAAAATTTAAAGCAAGGAAAATGTTTAGTCATGTTGGATGGGTTGGATGAAGTTCCCAAGGCGCAGCAGCAAGCGGTGAGAGAATGGACAGACAAGCAGATGAAAGCGTATCACAATACTCAGTTTATCCTCACCTCTCGTCCGCACGGATTTGAAATTAAGGCTCTTTCGGTATTCTGTGGTAAAATGTAGCGGCAGCTACATTTTACCACCGTTAAAAAAATGGACTTTCATCTAGATGCCTTATTAAATTTACCCGATGTGACTGTTTTCACTGGTTATGGGCAAGAAGGATTTACTTTTCTGCAACTGAACTTTTTAAACCCTCAAGTTAA
>JBGTNM010000063.1:0-6654 GCA_041743025.1 Microcystaceae cyanobacterium | reverse complement strand
ATTCGTCAAATAACGCAGCTTAATACAGGCAAATATACGGCGGGTATAGATGGGGTGAGAAACCTCAACTGCCATCAACGCTTGACACTAGCCACACAACTAAATATCAACCATTGGCAGCACGCCAAGCTCAGAAGAGTATGGATACCAAAAACCAACGGAGAGCAAAGACCACTTGGCATACCTACCATTATCGATAGGGTATATCAATGTCTCGTTAAGTATGCCTTGGAGCCTGCTTGTGAAGCCTACTTCAATGCAAACTCCTATGGTTTTAGACCTGCCAGATGCACTCATGATGTCCAAAAAATGCTATTCTCAAACCTCAACAGTAATGCCAAAGGTTTATTAAAAAGAATACTAGAACTGGATATCGAAAAGTGTTTTGACAGAATCGACCATCAATACTTAATGAATCAAATCTCATTACCCAAAGCTGCAAAACTAGGTATCTACAGAGCAATTAAAGCAGGCGTTCTTAAGGAGCGTCAAGTCACCGAAATGGGAACCCCGCAAGGTGGTGTCATTTCCCCCCTCTTAGCCAACATCGCCCTTCACGGGTTAGAAGATATTGGACACAAACTAAGATACAAAGTGGTAAATGGTCAGGGTTGGATAAACGCACTTACAGGCATTAGATATGCTGATGATTGCGTATTCATCCTGGAACAACAAGATGATGCTAATGCTCTTAGAAAATCCATTGACGAATTTCTGAATATTAGAGGACTAAACGTAAAAGAAGCCAAAACCAAACTAGTGCAGAGTACAGAAGGGTTTGATTTCTTGGGCTGGAAATTCATTGTTCGTAAAGATGGTAGATTCTTATGTACCCCGTCTGATAAGAACTATAAAACTGTCAAAGTCAAAATCAAATCCTCTCTAAAGGACTCAAATTATACACTTGAGCAACGCATAGCGAGGGTATCCAGCATCATCAGAGGTTGGAGAAAATACCATCAATACTGCGATATGAGCCAACACGCACTGTGGCATACAAGTTACTGGGCATGGAAATTCATCCGCAAACAGGGGCGGTTTAACCGATGGCAAACCAATGGAATTATGAAAGAAGTAGCTCCAACGGTTCCCTGGTCAGCAGCAAAATTTGTCAAAGTCAAGGGAAATAAAAGCCCATATGACGGAGACTTGCTCTACTGGTCAAAACGTAACTCCGTGTTATATGACGGAGCCACAGCTAAAACACTCGCCAAGCAGCAGTTTAAGTGCCAACATTGCAACCTGTCTTTTTTGCCTGATGACCTAATCGAGTTACATCACGTTGATGGCAACCATAATCATTGGAAGTCAAGCAATTTGGTGGCACTACACCGTCACTGTCATCAGCACCAGACAATACACTCGTTAAAACAAGGTAAATCTGGGAGATAGTCGAGAGACTTATGAAACTTAAAGCCGTGTGCGGCGAAAGCTTCATGCACGGTTTGGCAGGAGAGGTGTCTGGTGGCAACATCAGCATCGACTCTAACAATCAGACATCCGTTACGGTTGGAAGGAATTACATATACGGCAAGTTACTCAGCTAAACGATGGTAAGAAAACGGCGGGTATTGACGGCAAAGCCTCACTCTCATTCGAGGAAAGGTTTGAACTGAGTGAACAACTCAAAGAAAAAGAAGAGTCCAGACCGCTTACAGGTATGGTTTTGGTATGGGGCTTTCAAGGTAGCGAATTCACTTCGCCACACAGCCCCTCATGAAAGTGGCTTTAGTTTAAGAGTGATAAGAAGAAAAAACTGGAGTCAAAAAGGAAGGGAAGAATTAATGTCATGAGAGGATTAAGGTATTCCGACAAAAAGAGATGGGTGGAATTTATCAAGAAAGGCAACTCAGAAAATTTTTATGAGGTGATGAAAGGCTTCTATAAAGAACTGGTAAATGAGTGGATAGAAGCCGGAAATAAGGTGGAAGATTTTTCCGAAAAGGGAGCGAAAATCGTGATCATTATTGAATTAGTCTGGCATTCAGCTAAAGAGTATATTGCTAATCGTTTTTTTACCTCAATTGAAGAGCTAGAGTTTCTATTGTATCGGCTTTTAAATGAAGGACAACTAGTTATTAAGTGGAATCGTAAGCTTGAAAATAAAGGCGATTCTGTTAACGTCGTTTAAATGACGCGATAGTTTATCATCAGAAACATTTATTAAACATCCAATTTTAAGGACAGATGTATCTAAAGGAGGAAGATTTAGATTAAATTGCTGTATACAATTATTCAATCATTACCGTTTATTGATGCAGGTTTCTAATTGATCTGTATTACTTAAACCGTTGAAATCAATCAATTCTTAGCTAGGAGTTCTAAATATGTTACCAACAATTTTCTCTTTTTGGCAAGTGCTTCGCCGAGTTATTTTAATGATTGTTCTAGTGGGTTTGTTTAATCTAGCAGGTTGGTTCATTTTTGTGAATCAACCGAGCTATGCAGCCGTTTCTAGCCCCAAGGAAGAACTTAATGATATCAGAAAAGACTTAGAACGAAAAAATCCGCAAGAGATGTATGAAGAAGCTCTCGACGTTAGTAAAGATCCTAAAATGGGAGAGCAGAAAAAATATGAAGAAAATCTTAAAAAATACAAACAGGAGAATCCTGATCAAGGGGGGTTGCTAAAAGGGGCAAAAGAATTGGTCAATCAAGTGACTGGCAACGATTAAGCTAAAAGACATTTTAGAGCAAAGCCAGACTGTGTAGGGTGGGCGTTGCCCGCCCTACAATTATTTTATCTTAGAGTAATCCTGCATTCGCCAGTCCTAGAATAGCACCCACGCCGAGAATGTGACCGAAGCTGGTGGTTCCCAACACAGCACCCAAACCCATGCCGCCAAACATTTCGGAGGAAGGCAAACTGGGGCCGACATTTTGCCGTTGAATGGTGAATTTGCCAAAGGCGATCGCGATAATATTACAGACAATCATGACAATCGCAACTTTAGGATTCCACTCGACTGTCGGTGGAACTTGAGCAGCAGCGAACAAAAGGGTCGAATACATTGATTTCTCCTAAAATATGAATAAAGGATGTTAAGTTTCTTATCTTATCGGGTGTCTACCGCTTCTCAGTCGCGGCGTTGCAATACTTAATAAACGCTTAACAGATGATAGCCAAAACTTCTTCTTTTGTTAAGACTGTTGGTAAGTAGTAGTGCAAAATAAATTTTCGAGTTGAGAGAGGGAACAGGGAACAGGGAACAGGGAACAGAAAAGAAATACAGCGATTTCAGTCGTCCTGAAAAATTGGTAATTAATTTTGCTTAGGTACTTATATATCGACTTCTCTTTGCTCGTACTGCATCAACCTGTAAATCTAATTCTTGTTTGAGAACTTCCTTATACAGAAATAAAATAGCACTTAAAGCCTGATTTTGAAAGGAAGCTCTTGGGGTACTTGTTCCATAGAATAATATCCAGAATGTTTCTTGATAGTATGACTATTTGGTATAGGATATCATCCTCTATGGGGTGAATATACGAAAAATTCTTTAATTTATCCCACATGGGTTTACTATACGGAAAATTTCAGTATAGTAAATAGTTAGACCTTAATCCTTGGGGAGGAAAGTTGAGAGGTTATTTTTGAGAGACTGCAAAGTAACAAAAGGAGCCAACCATGAGCAAGTTCAAACACTTCTGGATTATCCTGGTAGCTTTGGCACCACTAACCGCTTCTGGAGTCAATGCACAGCAGTTTGGAGCACCTATAGATATTCTTGTGCCTGTTCAATATGACTTAATACGTCGGATAAGGCAGAATCCTGATCAAACTGATTCCAGATCTTCTTCAACAGATGAACATTCTCAATCAATTCATCCTGAAGCTTCACAAAATTGTGATGACGCTATAGAAAATGTTAAGAATGCTGTTGAGGCTGTTGATACTAGCGCACCTAGTTCGTCTGTTTCCCTACAGCTTCAAAACGTACAGCAAGCTAATCAATTGATGGCTGAGCAGTGCAAGGATCAATGAATTTGAGATGCAACAAGGGTGCATTTTTCTCCTGTGATTCTATGGAAACATCATTTGAAATTTTGATCGACGGTACTAACATCGTTTTAACGCCGACCGCCGAGAGATGATCTGCGGCGGGTGATGGGCAACGTTAGAGTTTCTTTTTATATTTACTTTATAAATGTGCGAACCGTTTCAACCTAACTACAAGAAGTAAACATGATGACAGCCGAAGAAAGAAAACTCGAAGAATCCCGCAATCGCAGCGCTCATTGGAAAAAATGGGGGCCTTATCTTAGCGAACGGCAATGGGGAACCGTGCGAGAAGATTACAGTGCAACTGGACAGGCGTGGGATTATTTTTCTCACGATCAAGCGCGTTCTCGTGCCTATCGATGGGGAGAAGATGGGATTGCAGGCATCTCTGACAATCACCAACGATTGTGTTTTGCGATCGCACTTTGGAATGGACGCGATCCGATTCTGAAAGAACGATTTTTTGGCTTGACAAGTAATGAAGGAAATCATGGAGAAGATGTTAAAGAATACTATTTTTATCTCGACAATACGCCGACGCATTCTTATATGAAAATGCTCTACAAATACCCGCAAGCTGAGTATCCCTACGCTCAGTTAGTTGAGGAAAATAGGCAGCGCAGTCGGCAAGAACGAGAATTTGAACTGCTCGATACTCAAATTTTTGAAAATAACCATTATTTTGACGTGCAGGTGGAATATGCGAAAGCCTCTCCTGAAGATATCTTTATCAAAATTAGCGTCACAAATCGAAGCACTCAAGCTAGTTTATTACACCTGCTGCCTACTCTCTGGTTCCGCAACACTTGGTCTTGGGGAAGTAACACTCAAAAACCAACCCTTAAACAAGTAGATACAAGCTGTATTGAAGCTACCCATCCCACCCTCGGACAATACAGTTTGTACTGTCAGGGAACCCCGTCTTTACTATTCACTGAAAACGAAACCAACAACCAACGCTTATTCGGTGTAGAGAATGCTTCTCCTTATGTTAAAGATGGCATTAATGACTGTGTTATTAACAAACAAATAGATGCCGTAAATCCCAATCACGTTGGTACGAAAGCCGCATCTTACTACATTCTAAATATCCAAGGAGGAGAAACCCAAACTATTCAACTACGCCTCTGTCGGGAAAGTATAACCGATTTAAACGTCGTTCAAGATGGGGAGCAAATCTTTCAATCTCGCCAACAAGAAGCCGATGAGTTTTACAACCAAATTACCCCATTAACACTTTCAGCAGACGAGCGAAATATCCAGCGTCAAGCACTCGCCGGAATGTTGTGGAGCAAGCAATACTATCATTACGTTATCGAAGAATGGATGAACGGCGATTCCGCTACTTTCAAACCGCCGCAAGAGCGCAAATGTGGCAGAAATCGTCAGTGGATTCACCTCTATACAGATGACATTCTTTCAATGCCCGATAAATGGGAATATCCTTGGTTTGCCGCTTGGGATTTAGCCTTTCATGTGATTGCTTTAGCCCTCATTGATAGTGAGTTTGCCAAACATCAACTAGACATCTTGACGCGGGAATGGTATATGCATCCCAATGGACAAATTCCGGCTTATGAGTGGGCCTTTGGTGATGTTAACCCGCCTGTTCATGCTTGGGCAACTTGGCGAGTTTATCAACTGGAAAAACAAAAATATGGGTCAGGCGATCGCGCTTTTCTTGAACGAGTTTTTCAAAAGCTCTTGCTCAATTTTACCTGGTGGGTCAATCGCAAAGATACCGAAGGCAAGAATATCTTTGAAGGCGGGTTTTTAGGATTAGATAATATTGGGGTTTTTGATCGCAGTTCACCTTTACCGACTGGCGGACATATCGAACAAGCAGATGGCACGAGTTGGATGGGAATGTACTGTCTGAATATGCTGCAAATTGCCATTGAATTAGCCTTAGACAATCCTGTTTATGAAGACATTGCCACCAAGTTTTTTGAACACTTTCTTTACATTGCCGATGCCATGAACAATATTGGCGGTGAAGGAACGCGCTTGTGGGATGAAGAAGATGGCTTTTTCTATGATGTATTGCACCTAAGCGACGGGGAACGCATTTCTCTCAAAGTGCGATCAATGGTCGGATTGATTCCTTTATTTGCGATTACTCACCTCGAACCCGAAATATTAGCGAAATTGCCTAATTTTAAAAAACGTCTCGAATGGTTCATTCAACACCGTCCCGATTTAAAACGCAACGTTGCCTGTATGGAAACGCGAGGCGTAGGTGCGAGGAGACTGCTAGCCTTATGCTACGTTACTCCCAATCAGATAAGTCATCATGATAAATTCCGCCGCATTCTTACAAAATTACTTGACGAAACCGAGTTTTTGAGCGATTATGGTATCCGGGCTTTGTCGAAATATCACGCACCCCATCCCTATCTATTTACTGCCGACGGACAGCAATACCGCGTCGATTACGAACCCGCAGAGTCGAGTACCGGACTGTTTGGCGGCAATTCCAACTGGCGCGGCCCCATCTGGATGCCAGTCAATTACCTCCTCATTGAGTCAATATTGCAATTTCATGCCTATTTAGGGGACGATTATACCGTCGAGTGTCCGACCGGTTCAGGCAACTGGATGACCCTCGAACAAGTCGCACAGGAACTCTCTAACCGCCTGCTGAACATTTT
>JBGTNM010000062.1:0-2518 GCA_041743025.1 Microcystaceae cyanobacterium | reverse complement strand
AAAATCGATATAATTCTTCCCGTAAGCAGTTTTAAGGGAACAGACAAGGATAGACCCAAAGGCCCTACTAAACCTCAAATTCAACCAGGATTATATCAGCAAAATATTTGGTTAGCTGAAAAAGCACAATCTCAACAAGGTCAGATGTCTATCTCCCAACTGCTGGCATCTTTCCCCCAAGGAATTAAAGATTTTGCCGAAGAACTAGTACAACACGGCGTAAATGAAATGGCCATTAAATAGCCAGAACTTTACCTGTGTATGTCCACCTAAAAGGTTTAGCCATTGTTTGATTAAAATAGTTAATAAATTCAAAAATGCGATTTTTTAAATCATCCTTACTTAGAAAACTGGCACGTTTGAGTAGCTTGCGAACCAAAATACTAAACCAAATTTCAATTTGGTTTAACCAAGAAGAATGTTTTGGGGTATAATGGAAAACAATCCGGTGTGTGGGGTCACTAAAAAAAGCGGCTCTTGTTTTCATGGATTTGAGAATACCGCTTTCACCTTTAATACCAAGGTCAATATTTAACCCTTCTTTTTCAGCGACAAAACGAACTAATGATTCAGATTGGTGAGTATTCAGACAGTCCATAATCAGATTCCATTTCCCAGCATTCGGATCACTTTCGATTGTGCGACGAATATGTTGAGCAAAATCAAATTCAGTCCTTGTATCTCCACAAGTTGCTTCAATAATCCTGCCTGTAGCAACATCAAAATTGGCGATGAGCGTTTGTGTGCCATGACGAATATACTCAAATTCCCTTCTTTGCACTTTTCCAGGTCGCATGGGTAGGTCTTTTTCGAGGCGTTCCTTCGCCTGAACACCTGTCATTTCATCAATAGAGATTGTTCTCTCCCCGTTTTGGTGATGCTCAATTGCTTTGGTATATAAAGTAGTAATATTTTCGACTTTGCTATCAAATTCTTCATCCACAGGGGGGGGTTAACCAGTAGCGACTCTGGTGGGGCTTTAATTCTGCTTCTTCTAATAATCTTCCTACATGGCGAGCAGATATGCTTTCAATTGTCCCTTGTTTCATAATTTCATTGGCCAATTCACGGGAAGTCCAATGACTTATCTGTCTTCCATAATCTTCGGGTGGAGAACAAGCAAGTGCGAATAACTCGACTACTTGCTCCATACTAAACTTCGCAGGTGTGCCAACACGCTCTAAATCTTCTAACCTTTGACTGATCAATAACTTACTATCACTGCTGGCTAACCATCGGTTTCGCCATAAAATCACCATATTTCGACTAATATTTAATATTCGAGCTATTTCTCGGTTATTTTTGCCCAAGTTGGCATATAGGACTATTTTTCCCCGCAGTGCTATTTGCTGTGGCGTGTTATGTCGCTTAATCAACTGTTCTAGTTCTGACTGTTCATCATCCCTCAGTTTTAATGTTTGTGGTGCTAATCTCGTCACACGCTGATTCCTTTTTATAGCTCAAAACAACTTTAATTGTACTTACTTATTATCTCATCATAATGGTTCATTAACTTACGCCGCACTGTACTAGCGGCTAGCTAACTCGTAGAAGTACTGTCGCACCGAACGGGGTTCTCGCCCCAAGATGGCTCGCAGTACCAAAGCGTTGCCGCCAGGAAAACCATAGCGATCGTAATGCTCGTACATCGTTTTCAAGCCCGACCGGATGGAATCATCAGGGATCTGTGCCGCCTGTACCCACTGATCGAAGGTCGGTTCTCCCGCCTCAATCGGATGACCAATTGCCTCGCTCATCATCGCTGCTAGTTCCACGCGATTAACCATACCAGCAGCGCATAGCTCGAAAGTGCCATAGTCTAAGCGATCGCTCGTCAGTGCTATTGCTGCTACTTCTGCCACATCGCGGTAGTCAATATACGATGCTTTGGGATGTTTAGAGTAAGGCCGCGCGAACAACTTCTTCTCTACTACTGCCTTCCAGCCGCTGTCAAAGTTTTGCATAAACATCGTCGGCTGCAAGACAGTGAAATCCATACCTGACTCATACAATGCTGCCTCGACCGGAAGTTTAGCTGCATGATTACTGAGCTTAGAAAGCGACGGATGAATAACACTGGAGAAAACGAACTTACGCACCCCAGATGCTTTGGCAGCTTCGACCATCGCTACACCCAACTCAGCTTCATCGGGCGCAAAGGCAGGATTGAGGTGAAAAACACCCTCTACGCCACTAGCGGCGGCGTGCAGACTGTCTGCGTCGCGGAGATCGCCGACGACTGCCTCGTCCGCGCCCTGTTGCCGTGCTGCGTCTACTTTATTTTTGTCTCGCACCAATGCGCGAACTGTGACACCGCGCTGCTTGAGTTCGGGTAGGACATGATTGGCATATTTGCCAGTCGCTCCAACCATTAATATTTTCATGATTTTCTTGTGAGATCAGATCACTAGCAAATTTTTTAGATAACGTGGGTCTTTTTTTCTTAATTTTTTCTATTTCTGTTAATATTTTATCATCAGCTGTAAATTTTATTTTATTCTCTAATTGATAAACTGTT
>JBGTNM010000061.1:0-10175 GCA_041743025.1 Microcystaceae cyanobacterium | reverse complement strand
AATAATAGAAGAATGGTTAGCCCAGTTTGACCTAGAATTAAAGCCAAGCAAAACCAGAATTGCTCACACTTTAAACGAGCATGAAGGACAAAAACCAGGGTTCAATTTCCTAGGGTTCAATATCCGACAATATCCAGTCGGAAAATACCAATCAGGAAAAAATACTCATGGAGAAAAACTCGGTTTTAAAACCATCATCAAGCCTTCTGATGATAAGGTAAAACAACACTACCAAAACCTAGCCGATAGCATCAAAACCCACAACGCAGCACCCCAGACTGCACTCATTAACAGGCTAAATCCTGTCATCAGAGGATGGGCAAACTACTATCGGACAGTATGCAGTCAAAAAACTTACTCTAAGTTAGATGACCTACTTTTCAAAAGGTTAAGGAGATGGGCAAAAAGGAGACATCCCAACAAATCCAAAACATGGATAGTTAGGAAATACTGGCACACAGATGGGTTAAGAAACTGGGCATTCGGAGATAAAACAATGAACCTAATGGAACATTCCAAAACTCCAATAGCCCGACACATCAAAGTACAGAATACCCGAAGTCCTTACGATGGAGAAACAATCTACTGGGCAAGTAGAATGGGTAAACACCCAGAAGTAAATGACTCAGTAGCCAAACTCCTCAAAAAACAAGAAGGTAAATGTACCCAATGCGGTTTGCACTTTCAACCCGGAGATATACTCGAAACCGACCACATCACCCCCAAAAAAGCAGGGGGTAGGAATAAAAGAGATAATCTTCAGGTTCTACACAATTATTGCCACGATGAAAAAACCAAGTACGATTTAGAAATGATTAAAAAGTATAAATCAGAAAAGTCTGGTACTCATACGAGCCTAATTAGAGAGGAGCCGGATGAGGTGAAAGTCTCAAGTCCGGTTCTGAAGACGAGTCAGAGAGGCGACTCTCTGGCTTAGTTTAACTTGTAGGGTGCGTTAATGAAATGTAACGCACCTTATTTGTAATCATCAATCTTACCTGTTTGTCTGTTTGATGGCGGATTACGCTACGCTAATCCATCCTACTGGAGTGTTTCAGTTAATTTGGTAGATTAGGTAGGGTGTGTTAGGCGGCTACAATCTTTGATATAACTCGGATTTAACAATCCGCCGTAACGCACCATTTTAGCTAAGACAGTCCACTACATTTTACTAATAACTTGATCTGATTAGCTGGATGTAACCTCAGAGTGTAGGGTGCGTTAATGCAATGTAACGCACCTAATTTATAATTATTGATCTTATCTGTTTGATGGCGGATTACGCTACGCTAATCCACCCTACGTAGCATTGAATTATCACTCATCCCCAATTCCTTCAGGTATTTCTACTTGACCATCCCCTCTGTACAGGACAAAAAATAGAGAGAAGGGTTGCAAAGAGTGATAAAAAAAGGGTTTCATAGAAAGTTACCACACAATCGAGGAAACCCTATGAACCAGATTAACTTACTGCGCGACACCTTGAAACCCCATCTTGGGTGGCATGGCGCACGTCTAAGTTTCCTCGCTTTATTCCTAATCGCTCTGTTAAGAGTGAAAACAATAAATTTGGTAGAGTTAGCGGCAGGTTTTCGGAGTCATGCCAAAATGGAGTCGAGTTATAAACGACAAAAAAGGCAACTCTGACACCGATGAGCGCATGGATTTACTTGACCGATTTCAAGCAATGTTGCCAAAGATTACTTTCTTTTCGCTTTTGTCTTGACTGAGAAACAGCTTGATCAATTCCTAAACTATCTCCATAATGTTTCGTCGGATAGGTTTTAATTAATCGTAACCTTACTGATAAATTATGATCATTATTAGGTAACGTCCAAAGACAATGAAAATGATCGGGTAATAAGACAAAAGCATCAATCAAAAACGGATACTTTTCCCTCACCTTTTCTATCGCTTCCCTCAGTGCTTTTCGTCCAATGTCACTACATAACCATTGTTGCGTTGAGCAAATATTACTACCTCAGTTATGGGTTGGAGCCATTATAGTGATGGACAACTTACCGGTTCATCATGCGGTCGCTGTCAAAAATTTAATTGAATCTGTAGGAGCTTCTATTAAATTTTTACCCCCTTACTCTCCTGATTTATCCCCCATTGAATTGTGTTGGTCATCGGTACTCCGGCTTTTAAAGCCGGAGCCTGCGATGACTTCGTCAAAGTTAAAAGCAATTCTCAGATCCATTGCTGCTCACACATCAAAAGCTCTAGATGAAGCGATTACTCAAGCTATTCATACTATTACTTCTGAGAATGCTCAAAACTGGTTTAATCATTGTGGTTTATTTTTTGAGTCAATTAGAGAGCTTCATCTGTAGTTGATTTGATCTCAATTTGCTGTAAGCAAATTTTAGCTTCCGTTAGGAAAATAATACTTAATTGGTCTTTAAAATTGGAAGAAGATGGCATTTTAGGTGAGGGGATGACGTTTTCATCGCAAGAACGAGAAATTGCCGCTAATTCAAACTACAATATTAATTATTATATCAATCAGGTAACGCATTCACAATTCCCACATGGAGATTTAACTATGTCTGAAGATCGCTCAATGAATATTCAAGCAGGACGTGATACTAATATTAGCGGCGTATTAACAGGTGGCGATATCAGTGGCACAGTGACTAATACAATCACAAATCTACAATCGGCTAACAATTCAGATATTTTTCAGGTATTGAACCTTTTACAACAACTAAAAACATTAGTTGAGTCTGAAGCGAAATTAACTCTAGATGATAAAGAAATCGCATTAGAACAAGTTGCTGTTTTAGAAAATGAGGTGCAAAAACCTGATAATAAGTCAGGCTTTAAACCCGTCAAAACAGCGATTGCTGCATTAAAAGGAATTGCAGGCACACTACCGCCAGCAACAGAATTAGTAAAAGGATGCAATCAACTAATTCCAGCTATTACCGAACTCTTTGATAAGATATTTCATTAACAAAATTTTGTTAGGTTTCGTTAGAAAAACAGTACAATTTAGTCAGGAAATGAAATTTATGAATTCTATCTCAATTCTTGCTCATTTTGATGGCGAGCATATTCTTTTAGATGAAGAAGTTGAATTAGAACCAAACGCGAAGCTAATTGTTACTGTGCTGCCAAAACATGATGCTGAACGTGAAGCATGGCTTTATCTATCTGGAAAAAGGCTTGAAAATGCTTATGAAGCAGATGAAATAGCGTATTCACTAGACTCAATTAAATGATAATCAATTTACGGTTGAGCAATCTTAAAGGTGTTGCACTCTGCTAAATCGCCTGTCGTAAATCCCCGCTTGAACCAATAGACTCGTTGAGCAGAACTGCCGTGTGTAAAAGATTCAGGGACGACATAACCTTGAGCTTGCTTTTGCAAACGATCATCGCCAATTTGAGAGGCGGCATTAAGCGCTTCTTCGATATCGCCTGGTTCGAGAATTTGCCGTTGCTGTTGGGCGTTGTGCGCCCAGATACCCGCAAAACAGTCAGCTTGCAGTTCTTGCCTGACCGAAAGTTGGTTGCCCTGTACCTCGCTAACGCGACTGCGTGCCGCCTGAACCTGCTCAGAGATGCCTAAAAGGGTTTGGACGTGATGCCCTATTTCGTGGGACACAACGTAAGCTTGTGCGAAGTCACCGGGGGCTTGATGGCGGGATTTGAGGTCTTGATAAAAACTCAAATCGATGTAAACTTTTTGGTCGCTAGGGCAGTAAAACGGCCCCATTGCTGCTTTGGCATAACCGCAAGCTGATTGAACGGCTCCTGAAAAAAGGACGAGTTTTGGCTCAACGTAAGTTTCTCCCATCTGACGAAAAATGCCATGCCAGGTGTCTTCGGTATCAGCTAGGACGACCGAAACAAACTCAGACAACTGTTTTTCTTCTGGGGAAACCGTCGTAGGAGTCTCTGTATAAGAGCCAGTATCGGGGGCGGGGGGCATTCCTTCTAAAACTACTCTAGGGTCGATGCCGAGTGCCATTGCAATCAACGCCAAGACGATAACTCCCAGCCCTCCTCCTGCCGCACCCCGCGAAACCCGCATTCCTCGCCTATCTTCAACATTTTCGCTCCGACGACCGAGTTGCCAACGCATTGTATTGATGCCTCTCTATTCCTACCTACTGACAGAATTATACAAGGTATTTAATTGAGAGATAAGTTTACAAAACCTTTACATCGGTTCCTTAACGTTAAGTAATTCCCAAGATATCAGGAGATTAATTATGATCCGGAATGTAAATTGGGCGGTTTTAGCTTCTCTATCAATAATACTGGGCTTAGAAGCGATCGCCTCTAAGCCAATCACTGCTCAAGAATCGGTTGAGTCTCCCTCACCCTCCGTCATTGAACTGCTCGAACAAACTGAGCCATCTCAAAGCGATGTAACGCCCAACTCAGAAGCACAAGCAAGCGAAAGCAATACCCTGATAGCCGTCGCAACGCAAAGCGAGCAGTTAAACTTATTCTTACAAGCTGTCAAAGCAGCAGATTTAGAGGAAACCCTGGCAAAAGACGGCCCCTATACAATTTTCGCGCCAACTGATGCCGCCTTTGAACAATTGCCCGAAGACGTTCTCACCACCCTCATGCAACCGGAAAATCAACCAGTTCTCCGGCAAATTTTGATGTATCATGTTGTTTCAGAGAAAATAATGTCAAAAGATCTCTCAAGCGGGGAATTAACCTCTCTCGGTGGTGGTTTATCGCTGCAAGTAAGTGAAGATAATGTCGTTGTCAATGATGGGACAGTCGTGGCAAAGGATCTAGAAGCCAACAATGGTGTCATTCATTTAGTCAATCGCGTGTTAATCCCCGAAGACATTAGCTCTCGCCTAGAGTCAGCCCCCTCAGATACGCAGAAATAATGGCTTAAAGATTTCCCTAACCAAAGATGCGATCGCTTTATTTATTTGATTGGGCGGTCATAAGATAATAGGGCGAACGCAATTCGCCCCTACTACCTGCATGAGTTGCCTGCAATCGCTACAATCAAAGAAACCAAGGATATTGACGGCGGACTCCATGATTCCTACTGTAATTGAAACCTCTGGACGGGGCGAACGTGCCTTTGACATCTACTCTCGACTACTGCGGGAACGCATTGTCTTTTTGGGATCAGAAGTGAGAGATGAGACGGCTAATCTCGTTGTAGCCCAATTGCTTTTTCTTGAAGCAGAAGAACCTGAAAAAGACATCTACCTCTACATTAATTCTCCTGGAGGTTCGGTATCGGCGGGATTGGGCATTTTCGATACGATGAACCAAATTCGCCCCGATGTCTGTACCATTTGTATCGGATTAGCGGCTAGCATGGGTGCGTTTCTCCTGAGCGCGGGAGCCAAAAACAAGCGCATGAGCCTCCCCAACGCTCGCATCATGATTCACCAACCCCTCGGCGGCGCACAAGGACAAGCCACCGATATCGAAATTCAAGCCAGAGAAATTCTTTATCTCAAAGGGTTGCTCAACCAACATCTGGCTAGCCATACGGGGCAACCATTGGATAAAATTGCTGACGATACGGAACGGGACTTTTTCATGTCAGCCGAAGAAGCCCAAGACTACGGTTTAATTGATCAAGTGATCGAGCGCCGTCCTTCAGCCATCCATCCTCCCGTTGCGATTGTTTAAGTCAGTCGATAGGGGCGATCGCGCCCCGACAAAAAGGGTAATATTTTCGCAAAATGCGTTATAAATAAAGCGATCGCTTGACTGATATGTTTTCCGTTCAACAGGCAGCATCCATCATTCTCGATTTAATCGAGCCGCTCAGCGACACCGAAACCGTTACGCTAGAAGAAGCAACCGGGCGCATTCTGGCACAACCTGTTATCAGTCAGCTAGATTTTCCCTATTGGGACAACTCGGCAATGGATGGCTATGCCGTACAATTTACGGATGTCGCTACTTGCAATTCAGAAAATCCGGTAATTTTAGCAATTCTAGAAGAAATTCCCGCCGGAATTGCGCCTAAAATGACGGTTAAAGCGGGACAGGCATCGCGAATTTTTACGGGGGCGATGTTACCTAAAGGTGCAGATACCATCGTTATTCAGGAAAATACCCAACGAGAAGATAACAGAGTTAAAATTTTCTCCCCGCCAGATTCTCCTCAAGCTTTCGTCAGGCATAAAGGGGAGTATTATCAAGCAGGTAGCCCGTTACTCATGCCTGGAACTGCGCTCAATCCACCAGAAATAGCAGTTTTAGCCACTGCACAATGCCCTCAAGTAAGTGTCTATCGCCGTCCCCGCGTTGCCATTTTCTCGACGGGAGATGAATTAGTCACTCCCACACAACCTTTGCAACCCGGACAGATTGTAGACTCCAATCAGTACGCGCTAAGCTCATTTATCGCGTTACAAAATGCAATTCCGCATAAATTAGGCATTGTGCCTGATAATCCCGACATTCTTAAAATCAAAATGGAACAGGCGATTCATTCGTCCGATGTCGTTCTGTCTACGGGCGGGGTTTCGGTGGGAGATTACGATTATGTTGAGCAGATTTTGGCCGAGTTAGGTGGAGAAATCCACATTCGTAGCGTAGCAGTCAAACCTGGTAAACCGTTGACTGTTGCTAAATTTAGCAACGGATGCGTCTATTTTGGCATTCCTGGCAACCCGGTATCAGCCCTGGTCAGTTGTTGGCGGTTCGTTCAACCTGCTCTCAAAAAACTGTCAGGACTCTCAGGAGACTGGCAACCTAATTTTATTAAAGCGCGATCGCATCACAATTTGCACTCAGATGGACGGCGAGAAACCTACCTCTGGGGCAAATTACAGCTACAAGATGGAATTTATGAATTTCACTTAGCTGGCGGCACTCAGCATTCAGCCAACTTAATCAATCTTGCTCTAACCAACGCCTTAGCCGTATTACCAGTGGGAACGACTGCGATTAACACCGGGGACTTTGTTGAAGTGATGTCTGTTTAAGAGACTGCTTATCCCTAAAAAGGGTACAGGTACAAGTTGTCTCCTAAAACTTTGGACGGGTACATCGTATTCCGATATTACGGTAAGATGAGAGATACTCAGTCAAGCTCCCTTTTCATCAGCTTTTATGGGTCAGCCTTCTTCTATTTCCAAAGTAACCAAGAAATACCAAGCAACGATTCCCCTTGCGGTTCGGGAATTACTTGAAATCAAAAGTGGTGATTGTGTTTCTTTTGAAGTCGAAAACGGCCAAGTTATCTTGAAGAAAATTACCCCCACAGATTGGGATTACCTCAAGGCTGTGTCGGGAACCTTGAATGAATGGCTCTCTCCAGAAGATGAAGCGGCTTACGGGGACTTATAAGCAGTTCGATGTCGTCGTTGTTCCTTTTCCTTTTACCGATACCTCCCTTACGAAAAAGCTTCTTCCTTAATCCGTATGAAACTTTTCACGCTTGACGAAGGCTTGATTGTTAAAAATGTTCGATTTTCAGACATTTTTAACGCTCAGCTTAGAACTTTTATTATGCTAGTCGTGTGTTCACAAGTAGTAATTTTAAGGGCTGAAAGCGATGAAAATACCCAATAGCGATCGCGCGATTATTGAGCTATCAAAACTGACTGAGTATTTGCTCAATACTAAACATAAACGCGGTGGGGCAAAAGCAAAGCTGCTACTCCAGTTCGGATATAATCTAGAAAATTGGCAACAGCTAGAATCAGATATCCGTAAGTTTCACCTTAGCGAAGATGTTAATGTAGTTAAAGAAACGGCTTATGGTGTGAAATATGAAGTCAGTGCAAATCTGCTGACTCCGAGCAACAGACAACTGCTCGTTAAAACAGTCTGGCAAATAGACACAGGTACAAACTCTCCCCGTTTGATTACCTTGGTTCCCGCTTAGTAATGTTGGAGACTTTAATAAATTTTCCTCTTTACACATGAGGCCTTTAGCGAGTCACAATTAACTTAATTCCCTATTAGGGATTTAAACATTCTACACATGTTCCCGATTAGTAAGGTTGGAGGCTAAGAATGAATTTTCCCCTTTACACAGACGTAATTCTCTTGCGCGATCTGCCTGAAGAAGGTGTGTACGCTGGAGATATTGGGACAGTCGTTGAACAACATGATGTTCAGGGACTAGAAACAGGCTACAGCGTTGAATTTTTCGATATGCTGGGCAATACTGTAGCAATTGTAACATTACCCATGAGTTGTTTCCGTCTACCAACTCGTGCCGATAGACCCGCAGTAAGGCTTATGGCTAGTATCGCGTAGAAAATAGTGATTTATGATTTACCTGGCAATGTAAGGTGTACTAAGCTGTTGTACAGCTAAATTGCCTATTATGTTAACTAATATTACATCCAACTGCTGAGGACACACAAAAGCAACGCTTCCGTCCACTCGACGATCGCCCCGTAAGTATCCCCTGTTTGTCCTCCCAAACGCCGATTGAACCAAAATCCTACCCCACTGGCGATCGCACTGCCTGCTATGATTGTCCCCACTCCTACCCACCAGCGATCCCGGTTGTACACCATCCAAACCCCACTGACTGCCACTAGGCAGATTAACCCTAAACAGACATCTTGCGGCAAGCGGATAGTTTGCTTGTGAAATGCCCCCTTTCCCATAGGTTTTAAATAGGGATACAAAGCGATCGCCAACACCTGTCCCCAGCGTCCCCACCCTGCTGCTACCATCATCCCTAACGTGCGATCGCTTTCGATTTCACTCAACCCTACCCACTTCAATCCCAGTACGACAACCGCCGCCATCACCCCAAACGCACCTGCCACACTGTCTTGCATTACTGCTAAGCGCCGATGGGGATCGGTGACAGCTAAGCCATCTGCTGTATCGATAACCCCATCCAAGTGTAACCCTCCTGTCAGCCACAGCCACAAGGCGATCGCGACGACACTGCAAGTCCTCCGAGAAAAACCCACAATTTCTAAAATACTGGCAAAAATTCCTAAAAATCCGCCAATTAATACCCCCATTAAGGGGGCCCAGCGTGCAACGCTTTGGAGATTGAAAGTCCAGTGTTTAGGCAAAGGAATTGAGGTATAAAAAATAATTGCTCCTAGGTAGGAACTCAGGGTATTTTGAAACACGATGAAAAGCTTTTTCAGCATTAATACCTAAATGAATGTTAACTCATCAAAACTTTAGAGACTAGAAGCGGGATCATGGGTTAAGATTGTGTCGTAGCCTACTGAACGATTGAAGCAAATTGGACACAGGAACGCTATCCCGAAGCTGGATTGAACCACCCCCATGAGGGCAGTTTCTCATGACACAAGACCCTATCTCACGCCAAACTCCTGCTCCCTGTATTATTGATTTTGGTATTATCATCAATAAAGAAGATATCCGGCGATTGCTCAACGATCTTGGGCAAATTCGTTATATTCATACCCTAGATGGACAACTACAAAGTGAAGGAGAGGGTTGGATTGTAGAAGTGTTTAGCGATTCTCAACAAGCGACTATTGTGGCTAATCAGACTCTCTATATTAACGTTCAAAGTTTTGATTACTTACAACTGCATCAAGCAGAAACGCGAGAAACTTACTTCGATCTCATTCAAGATCATCGGCGACTGCGCTTGATTCCTCTGGCACGTTCTCTCCAAGCTCAGGCAGCTAGCCACGATCTTGATGCTGCTACTTTAGAAGAAATGGTCACACAAGTGCTAGCCGCTAAATGGGACGTGCAGTTAGATGATGATGAAGATGATTGTCCCTTTTAAGGGTTTTTTAAGGCTTTGTCGTTTGGCTAACACGCCAAAAATTCTTGCAGATGCTTTAATAGTAGGTGATGTAATGGGTCATCTGCTATGCTCTGCCAAAAATGTCAACGTCAGCCTAACTGTGTCGTCTACCAAATCTCTCAAAAAGATCGCCGTATCTTGCAACAACTCAAACAACTCAAGCATTGTGAAATGCACCGCCGAATCAAGCGTTAACTCTCGCCGGGGTTGGGAAAAGGATTATCTAAATTCGTTTGCTGGGATGTTTTCGCGATCGCCTCTACTGAAATGCCGTAATTAAGGTACGAGAATTGTCAGGGAACAGGGAACAGGGCTTGATAACTATTAACTATTAACTATTAACTATTAACTATTAACTATTAACTATTAACTATTAACTATTAACTATTAACTATTAACTATTAACTATTAACTATTAACTATTAACTATTAACTATTAACTATTAACTATTAA
>JBGTNM010000060.1:0-7088 GCA_041743025.1 Microcystaceae cyanobacterium | reverse complement strand
CGACACGGGACTTTCTTCGACAAAACGCTCAAATACCTGCCCTAGAATCATTCTCGCTCCTTCCCCAATACGCACAATGGATTCTTTTACCTAACTAGAAATTTTTGAGAATCACAAGACCTTGAAAGGGCTGGTCCTAGTTAAGTTGTTCTGAGTCATAAATTTGATAACACCTTGCACATTCGAGGTGAGAAAGAGTGCTATTTGTTTCAGATGTTGATGTTGTAGTTAACATTTTTTGGCTCTCCCGTCCTTATAGTGATAATAAAATTTTATAAATCAATGTAGGATGGGTTAGACGGTAGTAAACATTCAAACTCAGCTAGAAATTATCAATCCGTCGTAACCCATCTTTTGACATTTTGCAACAAATACAAACATTTTACCTCATGATGTCGGGAGAACCCCATTTTTCTCAGTAAGTAGGCATCATTAAAGTTAAAATTAGGAAGAGGCAACAGTCAGGGTTTGATTAATGATGTTAGTTAAGATTAGGCATTTTAAATTTCTCTAAAAATATGCCAAAAGTGAGGGGAACAATTAATAAGTCTAGATCAAAAGGAAGATTGAGTTGAAAATTATCTTGCTGATATTTTTTTCTAATACTCTCGATCACTACTGGATTAAAATAACCTTGTTTTTTAATTAAGTTGCTTGACAATAAATCGTTAATATATTCAATATCTTGTTTTAACAAGTGTGGACTTCCTGGAGCATGAAAAGCAAATTTCTCTCTCTCAATAATTTCTGAAGGAACTAAGTCTTTGGCTGTCTGTTTAAGAATATATTTTTCCCGCAAGCCATTTAATTTTAAATCAGCAGGTATTTCTCTGGTAAATTCAACAAGATTAATATCTAAAAATGGATAACGAGCCTCAACAGAATTAGCTAGAGCCATGCGATCGCCATGATCAGCAACCAAATGATCTGATAACCTTAACTTAAAATCAAGGTAAGACCTTTGATGAATAAAATGTCTATCTCGGAGTTTTTCTGGGTTAACTAATGCAAAATTGAGACAATCAAACTCACTAAATCTGTGATTAAGTTCCAAGGAATACAAAGCCAGTTTAGTTTCTCGATAAGCGTATAAATCTCTTTCATAAAAAATATTTTTATCTCCCCATACCTTAAGCCTTAACTCATCCTCTAACGCAGTTTCCCAATTATAATTATTTTGGTTCTGGGAAAGGTTATTATGTCGTAATTGTTCAAAACGATAACCCACATATCCTGCAAACAGTTCATCTGCCCCTTCACCAGTCAAAATAGCTTTAATGCCGTTACGATTGGCACAGCTTGAAAGAGCTAAAGAGGCTGTATTATAGGTTTCTTTAAGAGGACATTCAGAATGATAAATAGCTTTCCCCAAACCCTCACTAATTTCCTGCCAATCAAAGTTAATATTGTGATGTCTAAAATTGAGTTGCTTCAGCAGGATATCACGATATTTTCCCTCGCAGATATTTTTATCTGTAAACCCAATAGAAAAAGAATCTACTTGAGTTTCAGGACTAATTTTATTGACTATTGCCGCAATTAATGACGAATCCAATCCACCACTAATGTACACTCCTACAGGGACATCAGCTTGTAACCGATATTTAACAGATTGAATCAGAAGTTCTTGTAATTTCTCTGTATAATAGCTTTCTGAATAATAAGCAGAGTTTTCACTAATTTTAGGGTAATCTAAATCCCAATACTCTGTAATTTTCACCTGACAATCTTGAATAGTGATATAGTTACCACTTTTTAAGCTTTGTATATCTTTAAACATAGTTCTTGGACTTACTAATCCGGGAAATGTTAGTATTTGATCCAAACCAGTAAGATCGACTTCCCGAACCACTAACGGATGGGCTAAAATTGCTTTTATTTCTGAACCAAAAATCAAAACATTATCTACAATCGTGTAAAAAAGTGGGCAAATACCCATAGGATCTCTGGCTAACATTAATTTATGTTCTTGACTATCATAAAGAACAAAAGCAAATTGACCATTTAATTTGTTTAACAAATCATAACCGTATTCTTCATATAAATGTAATATAACTTCTACATCTGTATCCGTGCGAAACTTGTGTCCTTTTTTGTGCAAAGTTTCCTTGAGTTCAAGATAGTTAAATATCTCTCCATTGCAAACCAATACAATTGATTTTTCTTCATTATAAAGAGGCTGATTACCCCCTTCTAAATCAATAAAACTCAATCTACGAAAGCCCATTCCTCCGTACTCTCCCAGAAAATAGCCCGATGATTCTGGCCCTCGATGAGTTATTGTATCTGCCATAGTTACTAACACATTTATTTCTGGATTTCGCTTTCTTGAAATATCAAAGTATCCGCAAATACCACACATAAGACTTTCCTTAATTATTTAATGATAGAAGTTTTAGGCTTTGGGTTTCAGGTTTCAAGTTTCAAGTTTCAGGTTTCAGGTTTATTGTTTTAGCGATCGCTAGATATTTCTCATTTCAAGATCAGCATTAAAAGCATTAATTAATTGCTGAGTTTTTACATCAGTGACTAGGGTAATACTGGAGAGAGGATTATCTGAATTTATGGGAATATTTTCTAACAGAGTCTGAATCTGTTCCAGCATCCGGCGAACGGTGACGATATCAAATTGATTAGGATTATATTCAATCCTTACTAATAACTCTGAACCCGGTTCTACCGTTACACTGAGAGGATAATTTGTCTCGAAAAAACAACGAACATGAGCAAATTTTAGGCTACCGCTTTGCTTTTGTAAAGAAGCATCCACTGGATAGTTTTCAAAGGTTATAAAACTTTCAAATAAGGGCATTCCTGATGGTACTTCACTGCAAGCTTGAACCTGTAATAGTGGGCTGTATTGGTATTGAAGCAACTCAGCCTGTTGTTGTTGTAACTGTTTGAGCCAAGAGAGAAGGGAGACATGGGAAATAAGTCGCACCCGCATCGGTAGATTATTGATGAATAGCCCCACCATCGATTCAACTCCCGACAGTTCCGCCGGACGACCAGAGACAGTGACCCCAAATACCACGTCTTCCTCTCCACTGTAGCGACTTAAAAGTAAAGCCCAAACTCCTTGGATGAGAGTGTTGAGCGTCAGATGCTGCTGTTTGACAAAGGACTGTAGGGACGAGGTAACATCGGCTGATAGCTGAATTTCTGCTTGGGCATATCCCTGATTTTGCTGAGGTAAACTATCGGAAACCCACTTTACCCCCAATTGTGTTGGGTGGCTGAATCCACTAAGCATTTTCCGCCAAAACTTTTCCGCCTCAGACCAGTCCTGCTGTTGCAACCAGGCAATGTAATCACGATAAGGACGGCTGTTGTTCAGGCATAAATCTTGTCCTTGAGAGAAAGCTTCGTAGAGGCTCAAGACCTCTTTGAGAATGATAGAATTGCACCAACCATCCAATAGCAAGTGGTGATGACTCCAGATAAGTTGATAGGTGTCTGTAGCGATTTGGCTGAGCATGAGTCGCATTAACGGTGCATCGCTCAAGGGAAAGCCTTGCTGTAAATCTGCCTGAAGATAAGCTGACAAATGTTCTTCTTGCTCATTTGTCGATAAATGACACCAGTTTTGCTGCTGCCAAGGTATTTCTAAGTTTTTTTGTACCAGTTGCAGAGGTTCATCCCCATCTTCCCAGATAAAAGCCGAACGTAAACTGGGATAACGATCAAGGACTTTTTGCCATGCTTGCTTGAAGGCGGAAACATTCAATTTTCCTTGCACAGTGAAGAGTTTTTGCTGGCAATACATTCTCGACTCTGGGGTGTATAAGCTATGGAAGAGTAAGCCTTGCTGTAGGTGCGAGAGACAGTAGATATCTTCAATATCAGCAAATTTATGGCTAAGTTGAGCCAGTTGTTGCTGATTTAATTTAGCTAGGGGAAAATCAGAAGGGGTGTAGCCTCTACGAGAAGAAAGACAGTGATCAATTATTTCTCTGAGTGCAACCAGAAAATTATTTGCCAGATTCTCAATTGTTGATCGCTGATGCACATTCTCGCTGTAAGTCCACTTCAGGTGCAGTTTACCCTTGAGAATAAGCGCGTTGATCGCAATTAAATGAGTTCTGGTTGCGGTAAGGCTGCACTCAGAGCCTAAAGACTCCTTAACTAATCGAAATGGTGTTGATTCTGGGAGAATAAGGTCTAATTGTCCCAAATAGTTAAAGGATAATTCAGGTTGGGGGAGAGATTCGAGTTTCTGAACGATTTCTGGATTTTTACTGAGATAGCGCAGCAATCCATAGCCAATACCTCGGTTAGGAATGCGGCGTAGTTGTTCCTTAACTGATTGCAAAACTGGGCCAGTAGTCTGAGATTTTGCCCTGTTTTCAACTGCCTTCGGGAGAGGCCAAACGCCCGCACTGTTCCCTGTTCCCTGTTCCCTGTTGCCTTGAATAAGTAGCTCTGTTTCTTCAGCATTGAGAGATAAATCCAGCAGTACGGGGAAATGGGTGGTAAACCAGCCAATAGTGCGGGACACATCCACATCATTAAAAAGTGCTTCCCGTCCATGACCTTCTAAATCAACGAGTAAAGTGTTTTCTTGAGTCCACTGTTTCAAGGATTGTCCCAAAGCGGTTAGTAATAGGTCGTTGATTCGGGTTTGATAGACGGTTGGGACTTCTTGCAATAAGGTTTGGGTCTCTTCTACATTAAGCGAGACTGAGACAGTCTTGGCAGAGGCAACGGTGTTAGGCTGCTCAAAATAGTCTCTAGGCAATCGAAACGCTTGTTTTTGGTAGTTATCAGGGGCTTTCCTGCCAGCAGAAGTTTTGTCTAAATCTTGATTAAGGACTGAAATAGCTAGCCAATAATCTAATTCCGGCTTAAGTGCTGTGGATTGAGCATAAACAACAAGACGCTCCGCCCAATGCTGAAAAGAAGTTGTTTTCGGGGGAAGTTGGATGGTTTCTCCCTGACTAAGCTGTTGGTAAGCTCGATGGAAATCTTCTAGCCAGATGCGCCAAGAGATACCATCCATGACTAGATGGTGAATGATAACCGCTAAACGTCCTGGTTGGTCAGCACCCAGGTTAAACAGAACAACTCGCATTAGGGGTGCGGTTGACAAATTGAGTGTCGTCTGGAGTTTGGTAATCTCGATCTCAATTCTCCCAGCTTGCTCTGGCTCTGATATATCTAACAAATCTACCTGAGAAAAGGGAGCTAACACCTTATTAGCGTGACTTTGCTGCCAAATTGCGCCAAATTGCTCAAATTTTAGGCGTAAGGCATCGTGATGTTGGTTCAAATGCTCTATCACTTGTCTCAACCAGTCTGAGTCAACATTAGGGGGAGTTTTCAGCAAAATCGACATATTCCAGTGCTGAGGCTTGGAGAAATTCTGCTCAAAAAACCAGTGCTGAATGGGTGTCAGGGGTATTTTACCCGTTATTAACCCCTGCTCGCCTTGGCTGTTGGGGGTAAGGGTGGCTACGGCTATCAACTCCGCAATTGTCTGATGGTGGAATAGCTGTAGGGGAGTGAGTCCAAGTCCCGCTTCTTTGGCTCTGGCAACAATCTGAAGGCTGAGGATAGAATCTCCACCTAACTCAAAAAAGTTGTCCTGCACTCCCACTTGTTCCACACCTAGTACTTGACTCCAAATATTAGCTAAGAGTTGCTCTTGTGGAGTGCGCGGCGCCATGAAAGCTGCTTCTAGTCCCTGGTGAGTCCAGTCGGGTAATGGCAATGCTCGACGATCCAGTTTACCGTTAACCATCAGAGGCAAAGCATCCAACATGACGAAGGCAGAAGGCATCATGTAGTCGGGTAGGCAAGAGTGTAAGTAAGTGCGTAGTTCAGGGGTAGAGACTTTCCCAACAAGATTAGAGTGTGGGATAATATAGGCAACTAGGCGTTTCTCCCCTGGATCATGATCGAGAGTGATAACGACAGTTTCTTGCACGGCTGGATGTTGTCTTAGTGCTGCCTCAATCTCTCCCAACTCAATACGGAAACCGCGAATCTTGACCTGATTATCGATGCGACCGAGGAATTCAATGTTACCGTCGCTGAGGTAACGTGCTAAGTCGCCAGTTTTGTACAGACGACTGCCTTCTATATCTTCAAAAGGATGAGAAATAAATTTTTCTCTCGTTAAATCTGGGCGGTTGAGGTATCCTCGCGCTAAATTAGCACCACCGATGTACAGTTGTCCGGGGATACCGATGGGTACAGGTTGTAGATGCTCATCGAGGATGAAAATTTGCGTGTTTGCTAGGGGTCGTCCGAGAGGAACAGTAGCTGTATAATTAGCAGTTTGACCATTTTCTAGTTGATAGGTTAGTACTCCTATGGTGGCTTCTGTCGGTCCATAGTGATTGACTATGGTGCAGTTAGAGGCTAACACTTGCAACTTCTTAACTAAGTCCCAACTAGAGCTTTCACCACCCAGCATTAAGCAGTGACGGGGTAGGATTTGCTCAGGGTGTTGGCAGGAACTCAGTAAAGTTTGGAGGTAACTGGGAACGATCTTGAGAAAGTCGATACCGCCGTGATGACTAAAATAATCTGCGATCGCATCTGCGTCTGAGGCTCGTTCTTGGGAAATTATATGCAGACAGCCACCTGTAGACAAAGCAGCAAAGATACCTGTATAAACTGCATCGGCACTAAAGCTAGTCACTAAAGCGTAACTGGCATTCGCAGGAAGCTCTAGTCGTTCCAGGATAGCATTGAGGTAGTTAAACACTTGCTGATGCTCAATGGTGACTCCCTTGGGCTTACCTGTAGAGCCAGATGTGTAGATTACATAAGCCATATTTTCTGGGCTAACTTCATTGAAGCAATTTTCACTGCTTTTTTGAGCGATGATTTCCCCATCTGTATCCAGGGAAACCACACGCGCTCTGTGTTCAGGAAGATTGAAGGCTAATGACTGCCTAGTTAATATTATTAATGCCTGAGTATCTTCTAAAATGAAGCCCTTACGGTCTTTTGGTAGCTGCGGATCGAGGGGGACGTAAGCACCGCCTGCTTTGAGGATAGCCAGCAGGGCGATCAATATCTGGTGCGATCGCTCTAAACAAATTCCCACTAAAACTTCTGGCCCTACGCCTAAATCCTGC
>JBGTNM010000059.1:0-9340 GCA_041743025.1 Microcystaceae cyanobacterium | reverse complement strand
TAATTATCTCCTAGAAGTTGTTTTAAACTACGATAAGCGATCGCCTGTCCAGTTGTTCCATCAACAACAGTAATGGTGGCAGGTTTTTCTAATCCCATTGCAACACCTATGAGAATGTGAGATTGACCTTTATATAAAGGTTTCTGGGGACGATTATAAGAAAGATTAATTTTCTTTAAGCAAGATTCTGTTCGTTTAATGGCAGTTTGAAAGTCCTGGCAAGCTTTGGATAAATCGCCTTTTTCTAAGAATGTCTGAATTCGATAGGCAGTAATAATTAACCAAAGCTTTAAGTGGGTTTCGAGTAACTGTGAACGGAAAAAGATACCAAAAGTTAGATTAGGCTTCATTCTTAGTCTATTTTTGGCTAATTCAGCAATTTTTTCTTGTTGAATTTGTGCTGTACCTTCTTGTGTCCAAAAACGAGTGTCTAGAGTGCAATGTAGGGCTAGATGATGGATATTCCAAGGGCTTCCCTTACCAGTGTCTTCTTGCCATAGAATACGCCCAGAACGTAAGGTGAATAAGGCACTGGAGTGTTGATTTTTGCTACCTTTTTTGATTTGTTGATCTTCGTAAAAGCGTTGAAACCATTGAAGTTGGCGTTGGTCACAGTAAATTTGAAAAGTATGTTTTCCTAAGCCATTGAATTGAACACAGAGACGACCTTTTTCATTTTTACTCCATGTTAAGTCTTCATTGGTTTCATAAGCGACGGGATAGGGAATTGATTTTGATTGAGTTAAAAGCTTATCTTGCCAAGATTTGACTTCTGCTGCATCTTGAGGTGCGGTATTCGAGGCAATATTTAAGGTTTCTAACCACGCATTTCCTGTTAAGTCTCTTCCTTTGGGAATTGAACTTTCTATTTGTTCAATCAAGCGTTCAATTTTGATTTCAACTTTACGGCGACGTTGGGCAAATTTTTCGGTATCTTCAGGTTTTTGAGGAATTTTACAACCGTTTTTGAGAAGGTGGCGGATAGCACAATGAGCCAAATTATCGGTTGTTTCGTTATACAGCTTATGGAGTTTATTAAATAGGCTGTTGTTCCTATTTTCTAATTTTTTTCCTTTTTTGGGTTTCTTTTTTTGGGGGGGTCTTGAATGTCAGGTTGAAGGGAGAATAAGATTTCAGTAGCTTTTGCCTGAATTATTTCTAGGCTAGATTGGCTGATTTGTACCAATTCTTCATCACTTTTAAGCATAGCTAACCAGCGATTTTGTTTTTCTAGTTTACGCTGTAGCCCTTGTTGAACTTTAAGCCAAGATTTAAAGATATAATTGACTAGGGCGATCGCTGATGTATAAAACCGTCCAGGTTGATCGCTAAAACGAGGATCTTGTTTCAGGGGTTGACAAATTTTGTTGATAATTCCGGCTTTTAGCTTACCTTCCTGTCTCCAAGTCTCAAAATCGGGATGTTGCGCCACCTGGGTTAATAGTTCATTGACTAGGGGGGTGTTTTTGTCTGCCATCAACTGCCAGAGAGTTTGACGAGTGGCTTCTGTGGCGACTAGACGACATTGGATTGTGATCTGACTCATGGAATCATTATCTAATACATAAATCAACGGTAGTCATATTAACACATATTGTTTTTAAAAGGGATAATATTTTTCTGAAGGGTCTTCTGTATAATCGATAATATATGGAAGACACTTTTTTTACCAGTACAGACGCATCAAAAATTACGGGGTGTTCTCGTCGGCAGTTACAATACTGGCGGGAGAAAGGGGTTGTTGTACCTACAGTTAATGCCAGTGGGAAGGGGCGTAATGTCTATTATTCGATGTCTGATTTGTTGGAGTTGATGGTGATGGAGTATTTGCTGTCGGTGGGGTTGAGTTTTGAAACGGCGCAGGAATCATTGGAAATGTTGAGGAAGGAACAACCTGAGTTATTGAAAGCGAATGCGTTGCCAGGGGATTTGAAGCGTTTGATGATTTTACCAAGTCCAAATAAATTAGAATTGGCAGATTATGACCCCGAAGAGGCGTTTTTACGGATTAATAGTCAGGCTATGCCCTTAGTGCCGTTTTCAGGGGAGATGATCCATCAACGCTTATGGGATAGTTTGACGCTTTTTAACAAGTCAATTAAGAGAATTTAAGCAAGATAACGACTCAAATCAGTGGCGGCAGATAACCTTAAACCCTGCATAGGGATAAAAACTGATTTGATGATCGCCTGCTATGAGAACTGTTTTATTCTTCCTCCCCAAGCTCACCAAGAGCGTCATCAAATTTGCTGATGATGTCGAGTAATTTTGATACGACTCGCGCAAAGATTTTTTTACGCTCTAATAATTTCGGTTTTTCGTTACAAGCATTCAACACGGTTTCCCTTAACGGTTCTTTCCCAGAAAATTTGTAGCGACTATGGCTACGATTGCTCGGATCTGTGCTGATATTAAAATCGGGTTCTCCAATTAAGCCGTTTGCGTCTTGGTCTTCTTCGTTATAGCCAGGGGTAAAAATTGTGATCACTCGTAGGTCATGTAATCCCTGTTTTTGTTTGTTTTTGAACGTGTCGTAATAGGTAATTAGGGTGTCTACGCTGCTGGCGCAGAGCATCGCCGAGAATTTTCTACCGTGGGTTTTACGGTTATGGTTGGCAATAATCCAATCGACAATTAGAGAAATTCGGTCAGGATTTTCAAAGAATTCTCGGTCTAATTTTGGCTCTGTGATCAGCGTGCCGTCTTTGCGTTTGATTTTGCCCCAATACTCGACGGAAAATTTAAGCACATTTTCATCGGCGATCGCATTGGTAATCACATATTTATGCAGACATTCTTGGAATAGGTCTTTGGTAGTGCGTTTACCGTGTTGATTACTGGCAGCGTTATCGGCAAAGATGGGAGTTCCAGTAAAGCCGAACATTTGGGCTTGGGTAAAGAATTTAACGATATTTTTGTGGGTTTCGCCAAATTGGGAACGGTGGCATTCGTCGAAGATGAACACAATGCGCTTATCTCTCAGACTCTCCATTGCGGCTTCATGGCGAGGCTTTTTGATGGCGGTGTTGAGTTTTTGGATAGTGGTGACAATGAGGGGATTATCCCCAGCCATTTGTTCTACCAGTTGGCGTGTGTTGTCGGTGGTGTCTACGCAGTCGGGACTGAAGTAATTAAACTCTCTGCTAGTTTGGTAGTCAAGGTCAGCGCGATCGACTACGAACAGCACTTTATGCACTTTGGGTAGTTGGGTGAGGATTTGGGCAGCTTTGAAGCTGGTGAGGGTTTTGCCCGATCCTGTGGTGTGCCAGATATAGCCGTTTTTATCGGTATCCTTGACTCGCTCAATGATGGCTTCTACGGCGTAATATTGATAGGGGCGCAGCACCATCAGCACTTTGTCGGATTCGTGCAAGACGATGTATTTACAGATCATTTTGGAGACGTGGCATTTCTCCAGAAAGCTGTCGGCGAAGTCTTCCAGTTGGGTAATCAGGTTGTTTTCTTGGTCTGCCCAGTAGAAGGTTTGTTTAAATTCTTGTTTGCGGTTGTTGGCGTAGTAGCGGGTATTGACACCGTTGGAGATGACGAAAATTTGGACGTATTGGAATAGCCCATTGTATGCGCCGTAGGAATGACGTTGGTAGCGGTTGATTTGGTTGAAGGCTTCTTTAAGTTCCAGCCCTCGGCGTTTCAGTTCAATTTGGATGAGGGGCAAGCCGTTAATCAGCAGGGTTACGTCGTAGCGATTTTTGTATTTGCCTTGCTGGGTGATCTGGTTGGTGACTTGATATTGATTTTGACACCAATGTTCGGTGTTGAGGAATTCCAGGTAAAAGGTTGTGCCATCGTCGCGGCTGAGTTCCATTTTGTCGCGCAGGCGTTTAGCGCGGTCAAAGACGTTACCTTTGTCGAGGTGGTTGAGAATGCTTTTAAACTCTGTGTCGCTGAGTTTGATGTGGTTATGTTTTTCCAGTTGGGCTTTCAGGTTGGCTTTGAAATCTTCGGCATTGCGAAGGGTGACAGGTTCGTAGCCTAATCCTGTTAGACGTTCAATCAGTTTTTGTTCAAGTTCGGCTTCGGTTTGGGGCATAGGGGAATGGGGAATGGGGAATGGGGAATGGGTTGACATCCACCCCGCCGTAAAACGGACGGGGATTCCTAAGACTCACGACTTAGGTTTCTGTTTCATAGCACTAGCCTTAACAGATTTACTCTGTTCGGGTCTTATAGTCGCTCCACAGACATTAACCGCAAGCCCTGCGGCAAGAATATTTTTACTTGCGTTAATATCTCGGTCGTGATGTGTGTCGCACTTAGGACAATCCCACTCCCGAATATTTAATGGCAATTTGTCAACAATGTGACCACAATTACCACATCGCTTAGAACTGGGAAACCATCGCTCAATCTTGACAAAGTTTCGACCATACCAGCCACACTTATATTCAAGTTGCCTGATTAATTCACCCCAGCTTGCATCACTGATAGCTAGAGAGAGTTTCCTGTTCTTAATCATATTCTTCACCGCTAAATCCTCGGCAGCAATCGTTTGGTTTTCACGTACCAATCGAGTTGTCAACTTGTGAAGAAAATCATTTCGCACATCGCTAATTTCTGCATGAACTTTAGCAACTTTAAGACGCGCTTTATGGCGATTATTAGATCCCTTTTGCTTGCGACTAAGTGCCTTTTGAACTTTACGCAATTTACGACGCTTAGCTTTAAATGTTTTAGGATTAGCAACCTTTTCGCCATTACTCAAAGTAATCAAGCTAGTAATACCTAAATCCAAGCCAATTTGATTGGAAGATTTAGGTAATGTTTCAATTTGAACATCTACCAGCAAAGAAACTGTCCACCGTCCAGAAGGCGAGAGCTTCACCGTAATCGTTGACGGCTCTACTCCTTCTGGGATATGACGACTCCATCGGATGTCCAAAGGCTGATGGCATTTTGCTAAAAATACTTTACCCTCTTTCCATTTGAAAGCAGCCTTAGTAAATTCAGCATTCCCGCCATGATGCTTTTTCTTAAAGTTAGGATATTTTGCCCGTCCTGCGAAGAAATTAGTAAATGCCGCCTGAAGGTGTCGCAATCCTTGTTGAAGAGGAACACTACTAACCTCGGTGAGAAACTGCAAGTCTTCCTGCTTTTTCCACTCAGTCAACATGGCAGAAGTTTCAATATACCCAACTCGTTCTTGCCTCTCGTACCATGCTTCATTCCTTGCAGCGAGTGCGCGGTTATAGACAAGTCGAGCGCAACCCATCGTTCGTCTAAGCAAGGTTTCTTGCGACTGCGTTGGATAGAAGCGATACTTGAATGCTTTTTGCATTCTTACATTGTATCAGATAGTCTGTAAGATGTCGAAATTAATTAAAGCCGCCCTAGAACGGCGGGGTTTTTAACCCAATCTTTTGATAAAAGTATTACCTACTACCTATTCCCTAATGATGTCTGTTGGGGTTTCTGGGGTGAGGGTTAAACCGCGATAGACTTGTTCAATTGGGAAATTGAGGTTAATGCTTTTGAGTTCGATTGTGTCGCCTGCTTTGTAGTTGATAATCAACCAGTCGCCTGCGTCGTTTTTGTGATACAGGTCGATTTCGATGCTGGTGGAACTGACTAGTAGGTAATCGATTAAGGCTGGGTTTTGGCGGTACATTCGGAATTTGCCCCCTCTGTCGTAGGCTTCGGTGCTGGCGGAGAGGACTTCGACGATGAGGCAGGGGTAGGTAATATATTGGGTTGTGGTTTTATCGCGATCGTCGCAGGTAACGCTGACATCGGGATAGGTGTAGTTATTGGTTTCTACAATGTTAATTCGCAGGTCTGAAGTCGCGGTGTCGCAGCCACTCCCTTCTAAATGACTAGTAAACAATGTGATGAATCTGGCAGCAAGTAAGCTATGGTTTTTGCTACCGCCGCTCATGGCATAAGCTTGACCGTTGCTCATGGCATAAACTTGACCGTTGATCAGTTCGTGTTTTTCGAGTTGCTGTTCTTCCCACGCAAAGTATTCTTCTGGGGTTAGGGTGGGCAAATTTTCTTTGGCTACGATCATGGTTCGTTACCTCCTACGGTTTGCAGTTGCTTGGGGTCAGTTTGGCTCTGGGTTAGTTGATTTAATTTTAACAATCTACACAAACAGTTTTTGTAGTAAGCCTTTTTTGAATTTTTCGGTTTGTTCAATTTGACGGGTAAGGATTTAGATTTTGGTTTTACGGTGTTATTCAAGATTTTCTATATCGGCTAGGTCTTGTAGTCTACCAGATGCTTTTTTATTTTTTTTAAGATTGTCTAAATCAATAAATTGCACGGGAATATCATCAATAATAATTTCAGTTTTTGAACTATAGCAGGTTTCAAAATCAATGCCGTCAGGGGTAGTAATTAGATCAATGCAGTTGGGAGGATAGCCCAGTTGAATGATTTGGTCGGGGGTTTGAAAATCTTGGGCAGATAAGCCAAGGCTACCAAAACCAAATTGATCGAGGGCAGTTATGATTTTATCGGCGTTTTCTGATGACATTTCTACCCAAATATCTATATCTTTGGTGTAGCGAGGGTGTCCATGAATGGCAACGGCATAACCACCAATAATCAGATATTTAACTTGATTGGCGTTTAATAATTGTATAAATTCTTTGAAGTCTGGGTTCAGCATTGTATTTATATTGGTGGTATTCGCTGCGGATTTGTTCTAGGGCTTCGAGGCGTTTAATGGGGGGCTGATTTTGCCAGTAGTGAAAGTCACTTGTTTGTTGTTTTGTGGTGGTTTTGTAAATGATTTTTTCCATAGAAATTAGCCTTGATTTTAGTACCTAAACAAACATTTTTTGGAGCAAGCCTTTTTTGAATTGTTCAGTTAAATTGATTTGTCGGGAGAGGGTTTCAATTTTGCGATCAATGCCTGTCAGGAAATTGACTATCTTTTGTTGTTCCTCAGAACTTGGACAAGGAAGAGATAAGTTCATAAAATCAGATGTAGCGATATTCATTCGGTCATGTCTTGCTCCGTAATTTGCAATACTACACATATACTTGTGCCATAGCGATGTGTGAAAGTATTGCTCGTAAAAAGTGTTTTCTTTACTCTTAAAACGAAAAATTGTGTATAAAGGAGACATTACACCTAGACCGATCCTATTTTTATTGATTGGTCCAACAGGTGCGTTTACTGAAATTCGAGGGTTATAAACGTAATCACCTTTTTCAATAACATAATAGCCAGCTAAATTTTCAGAGTTGGCAATATCTTTATTAAAATAATCTTGCTGATCTATAACTCCCCGTATAGCCGAATTTGTAAGAACTCTTATTATGGCTTGATCTTCGTTTTTCTTTGTTTGTCTAGTGGCAAGTTTTCCCAGTGGTTTATTTTCCCAATCAGGGAAGGGGGAGCCATCGGCTTGTTTGAAGCGGATTTGCTGGGAGAAGATTTTTTGCATTACGCCGCGTTTGTAGGTTTGCAAGAGTTCCTGCTTGCGGCGGAGTTGGGTTAGACGGCGATCGACAGCCCCCAAAAAACTAGCAATCTTTTCTTGTTCTTTTAATGATGGACAAAATATTTTTACTGTAGCAACATCGTCTTGACCAATTGTAGTCATTGTTCCCGTCTTGCCACGAGCAACAAATTGTCTTCTTGAGGTGTCAGTTTTTAAAACTAGAGCTATAAGCTCAGGCAAATAACTGCTTTGATTTGGACTGAATTTAATTAAATGTCCATCATAAGTAATATTTTCTGCTTTCTCTAAAAGAACATTTGAGTATGCAATACCTTCTTTAACTAAAGATGAGCGAGTAAAAAAAATGTCTCCATATTCAGCTTTATTTTTAAAAAATTCTTTTTCATCTAATTCTAATTTAGTTAAGGACTCAACATCAATTGATTCGCCACTATACATATCCTTAACATTAATTAAGCGATAACCACTACCCACTTTTTGAGGATCATTGAAAACACCATTTGAAAAACCATTAACTGAAATTTCTTGCAGTGACTTGTTTCCCCAATCACCTTCAAACTCAGGAAATCTCAACTTAGGAACATTTTTATTTAACTTCTTACTCATAACGGCGGATCAATCCCCAACTCATCACAAAACCCCTTAATCGCCTCATCGATCGCCACCATATCGCGATCGCACTGCCTCAACTTTGCCGCTACATCTGCCAGATCAATCTCCTCCTCCTCCTCAAACGTATCCACATAACGCGGAATATTTAAATTAAAATCATTCTCGGCAATCTCCGCTAACGGTGCGCGATAGCTATACTTCTCCCGAACCACAAGTCGGGTCATAAACCGACTTCAGCCGACTCTTTCCCGTCGTCACAATCTTCGCCAATACCTTAGAAACCTGCTGCGGCGTGTAAAACTCCCCTGCCTTTTTCCCCGCACCACTGGCAAACTGCCCAATCAAATACTCATAGGCATCCCCCAGAACATCGCTCTCGGTGTCTCCCAACCGAAAATCAATTTTATCCAGATGCACTAAAATCTTGGCAATTAAAGCATTTTTCGCCTTCGGAGTCCGCCCCAACTTCGTTGAATTCAGATCCAGATCCTCAAACAAATGATCAAAATCTTCCTCACTTTCCTTGCCCATTGTGGAGCGTTCAATACTGTTAAGCACCTGGGCGAGATCATCCAAAATAAAATTTGACGACTCAAAATCCTCATCCCTCAAATTTTCCTCATCGGCTTTTTTCGCCCCTAATGCCCGTTCTGCCAAAGAACTGAACAACTCTGACGGCTTCAGAAAATATCCCAGCGTAGCGATCGACTCTTCCCGAATCGCCTCTAAATATTCTTGCCCCTCCTCCGAAGATTCATCAATTTCTAGAAAGTCAATGCCATCCTCCGTTAACACTTTATTGGCATAAAGATGCTGCCTCTCAGAGAGGTACTTGTAGAAAATAAACCCTAAGCAATAATCCCGAAACTCATCAGCATTCATTTTGCCCCGAAGCGAGTCGGCAATATTCCAAAGCTGGGTTTCTAGCTTTTTCTTGTGTCCGTTTTGTCCGTTCAGTCCGTTCGTCATTTATCTCTCGTACTGGGTGCTTGTTATCTCCATCAATAGACAAAGTGTGAATTTTAGCAAGGGTCTAGGTGTTTAAACAGGAAAGGCACCTTTACACTATTTAAACCGCCTTTATATTCAGACCTATGGTTTGCTATATGAAAAACTCAAGGTTTCAGCTTGAATGGGGTTGAGGATGTGAAATGGCCTAGCTTGTTAATTATATATAGCAAGCCTAAATGAATTGGACAAAAGCATCATATTTTGCTAGATTAGGAATCTTAAAAAGTTGGTAATCAAAGAAAAGCTTAAATAGTCTTTTAACAATGGAAAAGTTACGACACAGATAG
>JBGTNM010000058.1:0-35482 GCA_041743025.1 Microcystaceae cyanobacterium | reverse complement strand
AAACTCTGTTACTTCTGTTACTTCTATTGCTTTTAGAAAAAACTGTTTATATAGTCGCTATGATGATCAAACAGTTATTAAACGGGATTTATCAAACCCTGATCAACCTATTAACTTAATTCAAGGAAATAAATTACATTCTTTTAATAGTTCAATAATCATTAGTCCTGATCAGGAGTGGATAGCAATAGGTTGTTATCTGGAGTCCAGAAATTATGTCTATCTGAAAAACTTTGAAAATAGTAACGAGTATAAATTATATGTGCAAGAAAATTTTAAACCAGACTTTGAACCAGGCTCTATTCTTACCTTTGCTTTTAGCTTTGACGGACAGTTTTTAGCGACTGTAACTAAAAATCGTAGTATTTTAAAACCTAGTATTTTAAAACATAGTATTTTACGTTGGTCTATGTCTTCTTATAAGAAAAAAATCGTTGCTAAAGAGTTAGAAGCTGGAATCACAACAATTGCTTTTAGTCCTGATAGTTCTCTTTTAATAAGTGGGGATAAAAAAGGAAATATTCTCCGATGGCAAGATAACTTAAATATACCCCCTTTTGCAGAGAATCTTTCCCCGATTAATTCACTAGCTTTTAGTCAAAATGGACTGCTAGCTGCTGGCTGTGAAGAAAGTTTAGAAATCTGGGATTTTGAGAAAGGTGAAAAAATTGAATCATTCACTGAATACACTCAAATTAAGACGGTTGCTTTTAGTCTCGATAGTAATCTTATCGCTTTTGGAAAGGAAAATGGAGAAGTAATTATATGGAATGTAGACAAACAACATGAAATTTTAAAATATGACCATAAAGGAGCAGTTACATCGGTAATATTTAATACTCAAACTAGAAATTTTGCGAGTGGAAGTCAAGATGGAACTATTCAAATTTGGGAATATTAATAAGCTTACTTAGAGCGATCGCGCTTCTCAACTTCAATGCCTGACTTCAAAACCCTCAATCCCTTCTGGAATGCCCATTTCAACTGCAACATCTGTCACGACGGCGGCCGTTGGGCCGCGATGACACCACGCGATCATTTGTTCTATTGCTGCTTGATTTCCCTCGAAAACAGCTTCAACTCGCCCGTCTGCTAAATTCCGCACCCAGCCGTTTAAGCCTAATTTGCTGGCTTGCTGGACGGTGGAGTAGCGATACCCCACCATTTGCACCTTACCCGCCACCAAAACATGGGCGCGTTTGACTGCCATTGCCCACTAAAACCCTAATTTGTCTAGAACGGACTTGGTAGAAACGACATGGCGGTCTAATCCCAGTTTATCGGGCGTAATTCCGACCGCCAGAGCGACCAACTGAGGCAAGTGTAACACGGGCAATCCCAAGCGTTTGCCGATGACTTTTTCGACTTCTGGCTGACGGGAGTCGAGATTGAGGTGGCACAAAGGACAGGGAGTCACTAGGCAGTCTGCCCCAGCCTCAATCGCATCTTGGATTTGCCTCCCTGCCATTTTAAACGATTGGGTCGTCGCATAACTAGAAAGCGGCCAGCCACAGCACTGCGTCCGTCCTTTATAGTAAATAGGATTAGCCCCGACACAACGAAAGACATTTTCTAAAGATTCTGGCGCAAAAACGTTGTCATAGGGGATGTGATCTTGGGCGCGTAGCAAATAGCAGCCGTAAAAAGCAGCACAGTTTAACCCAGCTAACTGGCGAGTGACCTGCTGTTGTAACTTATCAAGTCCGTAATCCCCCACCAGCGCCCACAATAAATGTTTGACTTCGCTGGTTCCCTGATAAGGAGAACAGTGCTGATTGCTGAGCAATTCGTTGACTTGGTTTAAATAGTCAGGGTTGTTTTGTTTAGCCTCTTTTAGGCGTTCGTCAACATGACCGATTACTCCCTGACAAGTGCTGCAATGCGTTAATAAAGGGAGATTGAGCGATTCTGCCAGGGCAATGTTGCGAGCGTTGACGGTATCTTCTAATAATTGAGAATCTTCCTTGTAGGTTCCTGAACCGCAACAGGCCGCTTTTTTGAGTTCAATGAGTTCGATGTCGAGGGCTTGGGCGAGTGCGGCGGTCGATTGGTAAAGTTCTCGACAGGCTCCCTGAGCGACACAGCCAGGAAAATATGCGTATCGGAGCATAATAATTTGGGCAAATTAATGATTGATGTATCGGCTTTCCTTTTAGATTTTAACTTATGGGGTAGCTAGCAATGATTAACTTTAGCCATAGCAAATGGGTGTGAGTGAGGTAGTGCTAAATGCTGAGAATTCACGGGGTTGTTTTGGGAGTTACCTTCGCTGGAGTAGCCTGTATTCCCGTCAGTGCCAACAGTTTGGACTACTGGGATTTTAACGTCGAGCAAAGCCGCCTGGAAATTATTACCGAAAATGGCGTTCGTCCTCAAGCGCAAATGATGGCTAATCCTACCCGTTTGATTGTGGATCTACCAGGCGTTCAGTCGCGATCGCCTCTCATGCGCCAAGCAGGGGTTAGCGCTTACGTGCGCGAAATTCGCGTAGGACAGTTTACTCGCTTGACGACGCGGATTGTGGTAGAGTTGACCGCGCCGTATTCCATGCGCCCTTGGGAGGTAAAAGTCCGCAGCCTCGCGCCCAATCGCTGGTTCGTCCAACTCGCCAAATTTCAGCCTCACCACATTTACTCGTTACCGCCCCAAGAAGGATCTGTCGCGATCGCTGTTCCCTTTTCTCGTTCAACTAACGCATCGGGTCGCTACACTGCCGTTATCGATCCGGGTCACGGCGGTCGAGATCCGGGGGCGATCGGTATCGGCGGATTGCAGGAAAAACACGTTGTTCTGCCGATTGCCCAGGAAGTGGCACAAATATTGCAACAACGAGGGGTTAGAGCGGTTTTAACGCGCAATGGTGACTATTTCGTCTCTCTAGCAGGTCGTGTGAAACTGGCCGAGCGTTCTGATGCCACCGTCTTTGTCAGCATCCACGCCAATGCCGTTGGGGGAGGCAATTCTGGGGTTAACGGCTTGGAAACTTATTATTATGCGACTGGCTACCGTCTAGCCGTAACGCTCCACCGTAGCCTTTTACGGCAAGTCAATGTCAGCGATCGCGGTGTGCGGCGGGCGAGGTTTTACGTCCTACGGGAAACGGCAATGCCTGCTGCTTTAATCGAAGTCGGTTATGTCACAGGCAGCATTGACAGAGGCAATCTAGCCAAGACGAATTATCGCTCTCAACTCGCAGAAGCGATCGCCAATGGCATCCTAGAATACTTGCGTTAGTGAAAAGAGCGTGCCAAAAGTCAGTTATTCTTGATAACTTCACCAGACATAACTGAATAATTGAAGAAAAACTCGCTATGATAAAACTAGCAAGATTCCTGAGATCTGTGCTATTTAACTCCCTGTTTACTCAGGACTAGTCTCTAAAAAATTGACGTTTAGACAACTATGATTGAATCATCTGTCAGTGCGATCGAGGAATCCCAATTACCCCGTGAGGAACGAGTTATCCAGATTCAAAATTTGATAGAAACTTTACGCATTGCTGATGAAATCGCAAGTAAAGGCTATCTCATTACTAGCTCAGAACTGGCAGACTTAATGGACATCAATGCCAGCGCGGTTACGAGTCGGGGCGATCATTGGTCTTGGCGTAACTGGGTAGTATCGCGAGTCAGGCGAGAAGGCAATCAAATTCTCTGGCAACTCGAACGGATAGATTAATATTTGAGGATTGGGCTGCCATCGCTCGACGACTTTTGCTATAAATAACTAAGCAGATCTGCGGAGCAAAGCGATAACGGCCATGTCCTCCCCCTCTTTCCTTCAACCCATGCCCATCCGATTGTTCAACCCCAGCAGCCTAGCAATCATGGCATCGGTTGGCATTCACTCTCTAGTGCTCGGTTTTGCCCTTCCCAACTATCAATCTTGGTCAACGGAAACGCCATCGACGGCTCCGCGTGATGTGTCAGTCATTGAATTGACTGAAGCAGAACAAGCACGCTTGCCCGATCTGTCGCCACCTCCCGTCGATGTCCCCGCCTTGCCGGATGCGGCGGTGGGCGATCTCCCCATTACTGACTTTAATGCGATTGAGCCTTCTGTTTCGGCTCCTTTGACTTCCCTACCGCCGCTCCCTTCCCTGCCGCCGTTAACCCTTAACAATCGACTTCCCATTGCCCTCGCACCGCGATCGCTGCCTTTAGCTCCCCCCCCTTCTAGCCAATCCCGACTTCCCGCCCCTCCCGCGAATACTCTCTTACCGCAGTCGCCGAACGCTGCCGACAGTGTGATTCGACCGGATTTCGACCCGCTTAGAGACCCCATTCCTGCCGATGAATTAATTAACCGCAAATCTGACCCCCCAGAACTCGCTGCCAATTCGACGGCGGCTGAGCAAGCTTTGCAAGAACAGGTAAATGCTTCTGGTTTACGCTATGACCCGTCAAATACGACAGAACGAGATGTTGCCGTCAATAGCGCTCGCTGGATGGTGCAAACGGGAGCCAGAAAAAGTAATACAGAATCTCTAACGCTGGCAGGAGCTTACCCCAGAGCCGCTTGCGACGGACAGCTACAAGGAACTTCCGTTTTTGGCGTTTCGGTCGATGCTCAAGGCAATGTCACTCCAAACCCCGCTAAAATTCGAGGTTCTGGCTATTCCTTCCTCGACAACCAAGCCTTACAACAAATCCGCTCATACCGCTTTCCCAATACAACAGGTTCCCCTAAACACTACACTGTCTCAGTGCCTTTCCAATTTGATGCCAATAATTGTCCGGCTGTTGCCCGGACGCAACCTACTCAACCGAACGAAACCTCAACACCTAAACCGACAGAATCCCCAGCAGCTAGGCGAACGGCTCCCGCTCCTCAAAGTGCGCCCCTTACACCTCAACCGGCTGTCAATCCCAGCGTAGCACCCACGAAGACTCGCCTAGCTCCACCAGAGCCTAGCCCTTCTCCTGAAACGACCCAACCTGCTCCCCAACCCCAAGAGTTGCCAGCCGCTATTATTACACCGCCTCAAGCAGCACCCTCTCCCGTGCCAGAAGCGTCAACTCCTGCTCCCGTTTCTCAAAACGCCCCGCCAGCACCGCCTGCCTCTATTAAAGAGCAGCAAGCTCCCAGCGAATCCCCAAGCGCATCTCCTTCACCAGATACTAATGCTGCGGGCGAATAAATGTCTGTTCCTTTCTCGCTTTGAATCTTGATCTCTGGTTAAGCTTAATGGGAGAATAAAGCCTTATTTTATTGGTGTGGCCCTGATGGATGAATCAACCAAACGCCTAGAAAACTTGAGCGCCAGAGTCAGCAAACTCGAAGATCGACAAGAACGACTGTTTCAAGTGCAAGAAATGATCGCTCAAAGTCACGCTAACTTGACCAATGTGGTTCAGCGCATGACTGACGCTCAAATGCAACTGACTCAGATCGCCGAACGCTTTGAAGCACGTTTGAGTTCCACGACGGCGGCAGTAGAACGCTTAGACCGGATTATCGATTACTTGATTCGGCGAGATGGGGAACGACCCGAAAGCGATCGCCATAACGACGATTCTTCAGCCGATTTCTCCTAAAGTAAGCTTCTGGTTAATTTCCTTGGCGGTGGCGGCGACTGCCAAACAGTTGTGCGTAAACCGTTGTAAATTCGCATCCTAAAAAGAAAATTTGACAGGTAAGGTAAAGCCACAGTAGCAGAATCATAACTCCGCCGATCGCTCCATAAGCGCGAAATTGCTCCCCAATGCTGACGATACCGCTACTTACCAGACGTTGCAAGAGACTCAATAACGCCGCAGAAACGATTGCCCCCAACCAAATATCCCGCCACCAGACTTTGGTTGAAGGAAGTATTTTGAATAAAGCCATGACCGCTAACGTCAGTAAAGCGAAGGAAATGACAACCTGTAGCCCTTGAATCAGCAGCACGTCGTCAAATTGAAGCCAGGTGATGGCATTTTTGAACTGCTTGGATACCTCCAAAACAATTTGAATGGCAATATTGGAGACAAAAGACAGCAAAATAATAGCAGCCGTCCCCAGAACTAGCAAAAAAGCAAGCACTTTATCTTTAACGAAGTCTAATGCCTTGCCTGCCAAACGCCGCTCTTTTGCCTCATTAACTTCAACTTGCCAGATTTTATCCACTGCGCGAGCGAGTGCCCCAAAAAGTTGACTGGCACTTAACAATAGCAACCCAAAGCCAACCAATCCTGCTCCCACACTACTCTGATTGAGATTGACTAAAGTGGCTTGAACAATGTTGTAAGCTTCGCTGGGTAACGCGCTGCGGGTAGAGGTTAAAAGTTGTTGGGCGGCTTGGCTATCTGGCCCCAGTACAAAGCCGAAAATACTGAGAATAACTAAGAAAATCGGGAATAAAGAAAAAAGCGCGTAGTAGGCTAGTGCTGCCCCCATTTCTGCACAGTTATCTGAGTGCCACTTGAGAAAAGTGCGAATAAACAATTGGGCTGTCTTCGAGGGCAGAATGCGGGTTTGTATGAACTCAATCACGGTCGAAATAAATTTAAAATAACGCTTTTTAATTGACGCGATCGCTCAATCCTCAGCCACAGACAGAACAATTTTCCCCACACTGCGATGACTTTCGCTTTGGCGATGGGCCTCGGCAATTTCGCTAAGCGGATAGATGCGCTCAATGACAGGGACAACCTTACCCTCATCCATGAGTTGTGCTAGTACCTGTAAATCGGGGCGGCGCGGTTGAGCAAGAACCAATTTAGCCTTCTTCCTGGGAAAGAAAGAAGAAAGGACGAAAGCTCCGAAAATTTCAGGCGAGGGTAGCGTCGTGATATAAATGCCATCGGTTGCTAGAACTTTTTGGCACTCGAAGAAACTGTGATTGCCAACAGCATCCAAAATAATGTTGTATTGAGTGGTATTGGTGGTAAAATCTTGCGCTTGGTAGTCGATAGTCCGCTCAGCCCCTAGCTGTTTGACCAATTCAAGATTCTTGGCACTACAAACCCCAGTGACGGTAGCTCCCAATGCGCTAGCAATCTGGATGGCAAACGTCCCGACTCCTCCCGATGCGCCATTAACCAGTACCTTGTCCCCTGCTTCTAAATGTCCTAAATCACACAGAGATTGCAGAGCAGTCAAGCCAGCAATAGGAACAGCCGCCGCTTGAGCGAAAGTAGCTGTCTTGGGTTTGAGCGCGATAACATCGGCTCGGACACTCACGTATTGGGCGTAAGCTCCCCCCACAAGGGGGCTGAGCGAACCATAAACCTCATCGCCCGTTTGAAAGTCTCTAACTTGTTCTCCTACGGCTTCAATCACTCCCGCAAAATCACTGCCCAACAGATGCGGAAACTTGAATCCTGAAAGCAAGCGCAAGTCTCCCCGACGGATTTTCCAGTCTATCGGATTAATGCTGGCGGCTGCGATCTTGACTAAAACTTCGTCAGGTTTGGGAACAGGCTCGGTTAGCTCTTGAACTTGCAAGACATCCACTGACCCGTAGCGGTTGAAGGTGACAGCTTTCATGACACGACCAATCTCTTGATTGTTTTTAAGTATATCTTGGTCATCAGAGAGCGATCGCGTCTTTTGCCCCCTAACGACTACTCCCTCTGATAGATCTCTGCCAAGGGAAGGGTGCGACGGCTAAAATAATCAGTGGAATCGGGGAAAGTATTGGGGGAGTTGCCATCCGCTCGCTATTTAAGGCTTTAAATGTTGATTGAGGGAAGTATGAAATTCGATACGGTTGTTTTAGTTCTCATCGAAATTTTAATTATTATCGGCCTCTCGCGATTAGTCGGCATGGCGTTCCGTCGCATCAGACAGCCCCTAGTGATTGGAGAAATTGTTGCCGGAATTATGCTAGGCCCGTCTCTATTTGGGTTGTTGGCTCCTGATTGGGCGTTCGCGCTGTTTTCACCGGAAACCATTCCCTTTCTCAACGTTTTATCGCAGGTGGGACTGATTTTTTTCATGTTTCTCATCGGGCTAGAACTCGATCCTAAATATTTGCAAAGTCAGCTTGACATGGCGGTCTTGATCTCCCATGTGAGTATTCTCGTACCGTTTTCCCTCGGAACCGTTAGTTCTCTTTTGTTATATCCCTTGGTTTCCAATGCTAGCGTTTCTTTTACTGCTTTTGCCCTATTTTTAGGGGCAGCCATGTCGATTACCGCCTTTCCCGTGCTGGCGAGAATTATTACCGAGAACAACCTTCAGGGGACGCGACTGGGAACACTGGCACTAACTTGTGCGGCGGTGGATGACGTAACCGCTTGGTGCTTGCTGGCACTAGCGATCGCTGTGGCCAAAACTGACAGTATGGCGGGTGCCGTCCCGACGATTATCTATTCACTGATTTACATCGGTTTGATGGTCACTGTCGGACGCAGATTTTTGACCCGTTTTGGCAATTACTACGAGCGTCAAGGACGCTTGACTCAGTTCATGCTGACGGCTATCTACATGGGTGTCGTCTTTTCGGCTCTCATTACGGAATTGATTGGCATTCACCTGATTTTTGGGGCCTTTTTATTGGGAGCGGTCATGCCCAAGCAGGAAGCCCTGACGCGAGAATTAGCCCAGAAAACCGAAGATTTCGTCCTCACCTTCCTCTTGCCCATCTTCTTTGCCTACAGTGGCTTGCGAACGCAAATCGGCTTACTCAACAGTCCCAGATTGTGGCTGCTCTGCGGACTCATCGTCATCATTGCCATTGTCGGCAAGTATTTTGGCACTTATATCGCAGCTAGGGTGTGTGGCATAGACAATCGAGAAGCCTCTGCTTTAGGCTGGCTGATGAACACGCGAGGACTGACCGAGCTAATCGTCCTCAACATCGGTCTGAGTTTGGACGTGATTTCTCCATTACTGTTTACGATGTTGGTCATTATGGCTTTGGTCACGACCTTTATGACCGCACCCTTACTAGAATGGACGTATCCCAAACGGTTAATTCGGCAGGATATGGTCGAGCCGGATCTCAATAAAATTGAACCGACCTATCGCTTGCTTGTCCCCATCGCCAACCCCAACACGCAACAAGGGTTAATTCAACTGGCACTGGCGATCGCGACGGGAAATCCTGCCCCTAACGCACCATTTTTGCCCTCGGCTGCTGTTTATCCGTTGAGTCTGATTGAAATCGACGCAGAAGCCTATGAAAGTACACCCGGAGAAGTCGAGCGGCGAATTGCTCAACGACGGGCCCAACTTAAAACCCTGCTCGACAATCTAGAACCGCCTCAAATGCGATCGCTGGTTCGTCCGATTGTCGCAGCCACAACCGATGTAGCGCAAGAAACGAACCGTATTGCCGAATTTGATCGCTTCGATTTAATTCTCTTAGGCTGGCATCGCCCTGCGTTTAGCCGCAATCGCTTGGGCGGCAGAGTCGGACAGATCCTCAGCCGTTCACGGGTGGATGTCGCCGTTTTTGTGGATCGCCAACTCAACCAGCTCGACAAATTGCTCGTACCCTACATTTCTAACATCCACAATGACATGGGGTTGGAAATCGCCTTACGATTGCTAGTTAACCATCCAGCGTCTGAGCTAACTATCTTGCGCGTAGCCCTACCCGGCCGGCCCGCCGACGAACTGACTCACGAGCTTGAGAGGCTTTTAGCAGGGTTTTCCACAACGGTAAGCGATCGCATTACTCTGCCGACGGTTGAGGCTAACAATCCCTTGCAAGCCGTTGTAGAAGCCTCGAAAAGTGTCGATTTGACCATTGCAGGCATCAGTCGGGAATGGGGAGTAGAACGACAGACGCTGGGCCGCTATACTGATGACCTCGCGGTTGAGTGCCACTCCTCCTTGTTGCTGGCACGCAAAGGCCAAGTGACCTCCCATATTGCCACCTTGACAACCAGTCCCCATAGCGACTTGAAGAGCGAAAACGATCTCAAAGGAGTCAATCGTTGAATAATCATCTCAATCTTAGATCTATTGCTTTCTATGCCATCGCGATCGGCTCGGTTGTCGCTCTGTTCGTCATCACGACAAATTATGGCGAAGCTCATCTCCAAGCGCCGAGTAAAGTGGGCGGTCGCTATGCAATGCAGGCTGACAATCTGCCCGAATGCCTCAAAGACAGCCCCCTAATTCTCAGCATCCAGCAATCAGGAGTTTACTTGACGGGTTCGTTACTTGCCGAAGGGAGTAGCGAAAAAACCACCAAAATCGCCGAAGAACGCCCCTCCTTAACTGGCAAGTGGGATGGACAGCAACTCACACTATCGGGATCACTCAAGGAGTTCAACGCCTGCCAGGGCAACCTGCAAATTCAAGGCACGGTAGACAATAACCAACTGATGGGCAAGTTGCGCCTAGATTCTACGTCAGAAACAATCGAGTTTACGGCTCCTCTCCAGGAATCTGCCCCTCAGCTACAGGCACATTAAACCCTGGCAGAAACCCGTTTTCTTAGATAAAACGGGTTTACCGCCCTGACTCGTTTATCACTCTCAAGATAGGGGTTATCAGCGTTGTGAGCTTAATACCTGGGACTGACGGTTTTTGCTGCAAAAAATGAGTCAATGGAAAGTAGATATCAAACGAATTTGAAAATCTAAATTTACAAGTACTTAAGAGGAAAATAAAACGATGGCTCTAAACCGTTCTAATTCAGTAGGAATGGGTCGCAAGCGGGCAGTCGGCGTGTTTCCTAATCTTCAGGTGACAGAGCAGGCACTGCGAGAACTTAGAGATTCAGGATTTCCCATGGATCGCGTTTCTGTCATCGCACGAGATGCAGAACGCAAAGAGGATCTCTCTGGTGCCCAGATCGACCGTCATGCAGGGAATAAAGCTGACAAAGGCGCGACGGCTGGTGCTGTCTCTGGTGGGACTTTGGGAGGCATTACTGGCTTACTGGTCGGTCTTGGTCTATTGGCTATCCCTGGCATTGGCCCAGTCATGCTGGCAGGTGCAGGAGCAACCGCTCTGGCAACGACGCTGGCAGGAGGAGCGATTGGTGCGGCGGCTGGGGGATTGCTGGGGGCCTTAGTTGGCCTGGGCATTCCTGAAGATCGCGCTAAAGTTTACAATGATCGCGTGTCTCGTGGTGAATATCTGGTCATGGTAGACGGTAGCGATGAGGAAATCGCTCAGGCAGAGACAATTCTGAGTCGTAGAGGAATTCAAGAGTGGGGCATTTATGATGCTGGCACAGAAACAACTCTCTCCGATACGGTTGATCGCCCGGTTGTCGCGCCTACCCCCCATCAGCCGATGAGTGCGACTGATACTCAATCGATTCCCTTGTATGAAGAACGCCTAATGGCGGACAAAGACCGCGCTAAAGTCGGAGAAGTAACCCTCGGCAAGCACGTTGAAACAGAAACGGCCCGCGTTTCTGTTCCCGTTGAGACGGAGCGGGTGGTGATTGAGCGGGTGAATTCAACGGATATGGGGAAACCTGTCGCTCCGGGTGAAGCAACATTTCAAGCGGGTGAAACTGTCCGCATGGAGGTCTACGAAGAAACGGCTGACATCCATAAAGAAGCGTTTATTCGAGAAGAAGTGACTATCCGCAAAGAAGTCGACCAGAAAGTCGTTAGTGCCGAAGAAACCCTGCGTAAAGAAGAAATTGACATTGATACGCAGGGTTTGCCAAAGCAAGATATTGCTCAGCCGAAACGCTCAGGCGATCGCTTCTAACCTCGACACTGATTTACGCAAAACACTATGGATAGTAGGGATGCGTTCTCAACGCATCCTACGTTTAAGCGTTACTGCGTAAGTCCTAATCCTATTTCTCAATTTACGACTTTAACAAAATCATGAAAAAACTTACTCATATTCTCTTAACCAGCCTGCTTTTATTCGGGAGCGTGGCCTGTGCTGCCAAAACCAGTACCAGTTCGCCAGATTCTGTCACCGATAGCGATCGTAATTTGACAGAGTCTGGAGCCGAAATGAATCAAGACGATGCCTCCTCCGAATCACGCAAAAGGCAGCTTGACTCTGACATTCGCTCTCGTGAACAGCGCAATGATATAACTGGCGGTGACACCATAAGAGCCGATGGTGACCTCCAAAGCGAGGTGCGCTCGAAATTGGAGGCAAACTTACCCGCTAGTGAACTGACCGTTGAGGCAGAAGATGGAGCCGTTGCGATCGCGGGAACAGTCGTTGCTCAAGATCAACTTAGCAAAATTGAGCCTTTAGCGCGAGAGATTAAAGGCGTTAAAAGTGTCACAGTCAATGCTAAGGTTGTCCCGGCCGCAGAGCCATAACCCCCCCGCGAATGATACCGATACGCCAATGGACGCGCACACTGGGAATAAGTCAACCAGACTGTTCAACCTCTTTTTATATCTAAACTGGATGTAAAGGTAGAAAATCTCCCAGAAAAAAGTACGGGCAAGGGCATCTCCTAGAGATGCCCCACTCCTTTGTACGCCAAGTTTCTCAGACTTTGCCCCTACAGTAGATTGATACTGACGTAACCCTTTATTTGCCCAACATCTGTTGAACTCGTTGTTGGAGAGCGCGGTCTTGGTTTACCCTCTGCCCAATCTGAGCAAAACGCTGTAGTTCCAATCCTTGAGCAATGACCGCTCGTTCTTGTCTAGGCTTAGTTTCTTGAATAATTTCCTCAATTTTAACCCTTGCTGCTTTGTATTGCTCTCGCTCTCCTTCCGTTACTTCTGCTGCCGATGGTGAGAAGGGATTTTGCAATTGCTGGTCAATTTCGATGAAACGCTGGGGACTTAATCCTTCTTTTTGGATTACTAGAGCCATTTTTCGTTGCATTTCTAGTTCAATCGCTTCGAGTTGTTTGAGTACCTGGGCAAATTGCCGAAGTTCCAAGGGGGAAATACTTGCTGGCGGGGCAGCTTGAGTCGCTGATTGAGGCGTTAATTGCCCCGCCTGTCCGCGAGCCTCTCCTGCGCTTATCAGCAGTGAAACCGCGACCAATCCTCCTAAAACGATTATTTTGAGCATTGAATTGTTTCCTTTGAGCCTTTGAGATGAATGCTTGCGAACTAAACCAATAAAATAGGTGACTAATTGAAAGTGAGACTGAGTTCTTAAATCATAACACTTAAGATTTGTGTAACTGGAGACAAGGGGTTTTAACTCTCGATAGAAGGATTATTTCTCCTTACTTTCGGGGGATGAAAAAGACGTTTTTCGCAGTTTACTCTAGTTTTAGATGGGTCATATTGATTCAGTCAAGCTGAGGTGTGAGGTATTGCTAAACAAATTATTTCTCGTTTGAATATTGAGCAAAGCATTCAAGGTAATTTAATGCAATCATCACACTTACATCAGTTTACATTAGAGCAACAATCCTCATCTTTCAAGCCTTCTAATAACGAACGAGTTGCACAACAAAGGGCAGTTGTTGCCAAAAAGACTTTCAATTCTGATGAAGACGACGAAAGAGCGTGGGAACAAGAAGCGGTCGGCTTTGGCCCGTTGTGGGGCTTTTATGATATGTGGATTTGACCCAATTTGGGTAAGGGGTGTGGGAATAATTTCTCTATTCAAAGTCCCCCTTAAAAAGGGGGATTTAGGGAGATCAAATTTCAGTCGGATTTTTCGATAATGCCACCGCCTAGTAGCACTTCCCCATCATATAAAACTGCCGCTTGTCCTGGCGTGATGCCAAATTGAGGTTCTTCAAAGACCAACTTAATGCGGTCTTCTGCCAAAGGAATGACATTTACCGGGACGGCTGGAGTGCGGTAGCGCACTTGTGCTTGGGCGCGAAGGAGACTAAAAGGCGCAGCCATCGAAACCCAGTTCATGCGTCCTACCGTACATTCAGCGCGTCCTGCATTGGTGCGGTTGCCTACAACAATTCGGTTCAGCACGGGATCGAGTTGCACCACGTAGAGGGGTTCGGCGGCAGCAACACCGATTCCTTTGCGTTGCCCAATGGTGTAGTGATGGACACCTTGATGTTTACCCAACACATTGCCATCGAGATCGACAATCTCCCCTTCTTTGGGTGTAATGTACTGATCCAGAAAGTCCCGCATCGATCCGTGGGCTTCAACCAAGCATAAATCTTGACTGTCGGGTTTATCGGCGGTTTTAAGCTTAAATTGGCTGGCAATGCGTCGGGTTTCTTCCTTAGTTTGGTTGCCCAAAGGAAACACTGAACCTGCTAACAAGTCTTGAGAAAGGTCATAAAGAAAGTAAGACTGGTCTTTATGGCGGTCTACTGCTCGCCATAATTGATAGCGTCCGGTTACTGCGTCGTGATGAATGCGGGCATAGTGTCCAGTCGCAATGCGATCGCAACCTAATTCTTCTCTGGCATAATTCAACATCGGGGTAAACTTTACCGCTTTGTTGCATTGGGAACAGGGCAAAGGAGTGATGCCTGCTTCGTAGCCAGAAACGAGATAATCAACGATATTGGTTTGAAATACGTCGCGACTATCGACAATGTGGTGAGAAATGCCTAATTGGTCACAAATAAACGCTGCATCAACCATCCCTTCCGAGCAGCACTGTCCTTTTCCCTTCATCAACCAAAGGGTCAAACCTACCACTTCATAGCCTTGATGGTGCAGGATGGCGGCAGCAACCGAACTATCTACCCCACCTGACAAGCCGACAGCAATTTTATTCATGACCCTAGAAACAGTTAAAGTCTAATTACGTTACCTTTCTTTCTAGACTAACATTTTCATCATCAAGGTTTTGGAGTTAAGACAACATCCCGATGGGTACAACCATTCAGACACTACCTGGAACGCGAGACATATTACCAGAGGAAATTGGCTACTGGCAGCGAGTAGAAGCGATCGCGTCCCAAGTTTTAGGCAGGGCCTTATATCAAGAAATTCGCCCTCCCATTTTTGAGCAAACTAGCCTCTTTGAACGGGGAATTGGCGAAGCGACCGACGTGGTGGGCAAAGAAATGTATACGTTTACCGACCGAGGCGATCGCTCAGTCACCCTAAGACCAGAAGGAACGGCTGGCGCGGTTCGTGCCTTCTTACAAAACAGCCTCTATGCGGCTGGCGGGGTGCAGCGACTGTGGTATGGCGGCCCCATGTTTCGCTATGAACGCCCCCAAGCAGGACGGCAAAGACAGTTTCACCAGATTGGGGTCGAGTTAATCGGTAGCGGTGATGCAAGGGCGGATGTAGAAGTCATTGCCCTGGCAACGGATATTTTAAAAGCCTTGGAATTGCCAAACTTGAGACTCGATCTCAACTCAGTGGGCGATCGCCAAGACCGTTCGCGCTATCGGCAAGCCTTAATCGACTATTTTCTGCCCTACAAAGCCGAATTAGACCCCGATTCCCAAGATCGCCTGGATCGCAATCCCTTACGCATCCTCGACAGCAAAGACCCGCGCGCGCGAGAAATTAGCCAAAATGCGCCGAGTATTCTCGATTATTTGGGAGAAACTGCAAAACGGCACTTTGACCGCGTACAGTTTTTACTGACTGAGTTGGGCATTGCCTATTACCTCAATCCCTGCTTAGTACGGGGGTTGGATTACTATACTCACACCGCCTTTGAAATCCAATCAGACGATTTGGGGGCGCAAGCTACCGTTTGTGGCGGCGGGCGTTATGATGGATTGATTGCCCAATTGGGCGGCCCTGAAACGCCTGCGGTGGGTTGGGCACTTGGCATGGAACGCTTGCTCCTTCTGTTAAAACAACTGCAAAGCCCTCCCACTGTCTCCCCCGATCTTTACTTGGTTTCTAAAGGAGAAAAAGCGGAGGCTCAGGGGTTGATTTTAGCGCAAAAGCTGCGGAATGAGGGGTTTAGCGTGGAATTAGACCTCAGTGGTAGCGCGTTTGGCAAACAATTGAAACGGGCCGATCGCAGTGGGGCCGCCGCTTGCCTCGTTTTGGGAGAAACCGAAGCCGAGGCGCAAACCCTCCAACTCAAGTGGTTGGACAGCACTCAACAGCAAGAACTGCCGCAAAGTCAATTCCTCGCTCAGCTTGGGGAACTTAAGCAACAGCTTGACAGACATAAACTTCAATAACGGGTAAGGCAATGATCATTAAGCTATGAAATCCTGGGAATTCCTCATACAACAAGAAGGCGATCGCGCTTGGCATTCCATTGATACTCCCTCCCTCGAAATCCCTCCTGGCAATTACCGCATTATGGCGCATACTCACCGCACGAATACGGATATTGACGTGCGGATTGTCTGGAAAACTCATGATGTAACAGAGACACACCACCACAGCCAACAGTTGACTCGCCGTACCAATGAAGAAGGCTTGGTCATGATTCTACCCTTTAGCGAATTATGCCCCGGAATTTGGGAAATTCGCTGCTGTGGCGATATTTTTTCGGAATTACTCGGCCAAGTTTGGCAAGAAAAGTTGTCTTTGCACGTTTTGAGTGCCTCTGCTGCTTTACCAGTGACCCTTAATCAGGAAATGTCTCAGGAAAATCGCACTAATATGAATCACTCTGCTTCTGATGCTCAATATTACCTCAAGCAGCTAGAGCAATTGTTAAGACAAGAAATTGAGCCTAAATTAAATGACTCCCCTTCAGACGTGACTCCCGATAACCCCACCTCACAATTAACTCTACCGATTGAAGGAGAAGATATTGCAGGCGAAGTGAGCGTTGAGACGGCAGACGCGGCGGTTCCCCAAGCAACCCCTGTCAGTTACACCATTGAATTATTCAGCACTGAAGCTGATGCTTCTTATACGTTTGATTTCCAAGTCAGCGAAACGAAAACGGCATCTCCGCTTTCTTTGGCTTTACCCTGCGCTACTCACCCCCTCCCTATATTTCGTACTGCTTCGGGTCAAGTGTTGCCGCCTAAACTTGATCGCGCTCCTACTTCTGCCCCAAAAACGAAAAAAGTGCTTAAATTGCCCCAATTCTCTGCTTCTATGCCGGTTAACTCAACAGAGCAGCAACTCTCTAGCACACCCTCTCAATCTGCCAGTCCCCCTGTTAACTGTGGTTCTTTGGAAGACCGCTTCTTAGCCTCTCTCAATCAGTTAACTTGATCTTCGTTGATCAAGAAAATCATGCGATTTGATTGGGATGACCGAAAAAGCCAGCTTTTAAAACAGACGAGAGGATATTTTCTCAAAGAAGTTGCCATAATTTTCGAGGATTATTATGTAGAACGGATGAAAAGTGATGCTCCAGAACAATTTATTGCCATTGGCTATTTTGGAGGCAATCTTCTGTCTGTTATCTATGAAATTCGCTATTAATCGTGAAGCTGTCATTAAAATGATGCTCAGACGTTCTCTTGATGAACATTACCTGGCCAAAAGGAGTAAATCGCCAATCTCAGAGACGGTTTATCCAGTAAATCTTTAGGCAGTTAAGCCGAATTTTGTTAAAATCCAGATGTTATTCGTGTCATGCTGCGATCGCTTATGTTAACTCCTACTAATCGCCTGCTTCGCCTTACGTCTTCGGTTGCTCTCTCGCTCAGTCTGTGGGGACTATCCCTGCCGGTGCAAGCTGAACTCGACCCCACAGCAAAAAACCAGTTCGATGTTTGTGTTAACGATCTTGTCAGAAGTGGCGTTCCTGCCCAAGGAGCAGCCGTCGGATGCTCTGATGCCTTGATTCCTAAAGAATTATCTGAATGTGTGACGCAAATTAACAGTACAACCCCAATTTCGGGGCTAGATGCCCTCAAATCCTGCTATCAAGTGCGGCGACCTGTCGATCTGAGCAACTGCGTTTCCGATATTTACCGGGCGACACCGATTGCTTCATTGGCTAATGCTGACTCAAAAACGGAACCCACTGAGCCTGTCGATACTGCCACGCCGCCAGAAACGCCACCAGAAACGCCGCTAGAGGCATTACTTAATTCTTGTCGCCAGAGTTTGTTACCCGGTCGCCATTCGGAGTGCGTGATTGCCTTGAGTCGAGACGTAGCGAATACCACACCCGTACAAGCAATGGAAACTTGTTTGTCTGCCGAAGCGTTTCCTCGCGATCTATTTCCCGCTTTCCCTGGGGAGTAATTTATCGCCATCAATTAGAATAAACTGATGAAGGCGATCAGTAAAGCGATCGCTAACTTGAACCTGTTTTTTTGTATAGACATCCCAGCGTGCGGATAATTTCATCGACGACTGACAGTTGGCAACCAATAGCGATCGCACTCGGCAACTTTGACGGCATTCACTGTGGCCATCGGCAGGTTTTAGAGCCTATTTTAGACCACACTACCCAATCATCAGAACGCCTCTACGCCACGGCTGTCACCTTTACGCCTCACCCCCAAGAATTTTTTAGCGGTTCTAGGCGACAACTGCTTACACCTGTTCCCGAAAAAGCAAGACGCTTAGAAGCGTTAGGCATCGAACAATTAATCTTATTGCCGTTTGACCACGAATTAGCTGCCCTCAGTCCGCAAGAATTCGTCTGCGAGATATTGATCGAACGACTACAGGTAAAATTTATCAGTGTCGGTGAAGATTTCCGCTTTGGCTGTCAAAGAACAGGAAACGCCAACACTTTACAAGAAATTGCAGCAGAGTTTGGTATTCAAGTCAATATTGCCTCATTAAAGACTTTGGAAGGTGAACTTGACCGCATCAGCAGTTCTCGCATCCGCCAAGCACTTGCCCAAGGAGAAATTGACCGCGCCAATCGAATGCTAGGCTATCCCTACAGTCTGACAGGCAAGGTAATAACGGGAGCGCAATTAGGCAGAACATTAGGCTTTCCGACAGCTAACTTAAACCTTCCGCCTGAAAAACTCCTACCCCGCCAAGGCGTGTATTGTGTCAGAGTCGAACTTAATCAACAAACCCCCTCTCCTCTCATGGGTGTGATGAATTTGGGTTGCCGCCCAACAGTAGACGGAACAACACCAACCGTTGAAGTTCATGTTTTAGATTGGTCGGGCGATTTATATGATCGCGTTTTAACAGTGACGCTAGAGAAATTTTTGCGTCCAGAGCAGAAATTTGCCTCCCTCGACGCACTCAAAGCGCAAATTGCCGCAGACTGCGAGTTAGCCAGAGAAATTCTTTGTCTGGTGATGTAAACTTTGCCAACGGGATTCACCATGACCTAAAAGCTATGTTTAGTATAGATTATCGAGAAATCGTCAACGAAATCTGAATTTTTGAGCGCAAGTGCTATTTGCGCTTGGCTCCAACTCCCAAACCCAGAACGCTCAAAGCCAATAAACTAACAACTGAAGTGGGTTCAGGGACTTGTTCAAAAGGGATTTGTTCAAAGGTTACGTCACCGAAACCTGGCTCACCCGACGAAATGATTTCATAGGCAATCATACGCTTCGCTCACATCAAAAAAGCCAGGCTCGAACGAGAATGAGACTTGACTATCTTGGGACGAAAAACTCAAGCCTAAAAATTCACCGTCACTGAAAGCTACTTCAGGACGGCTCTCCCGTACTCTTGGGGATAATAAAATCTTATTAATTAACGTAGGATGGGTTAGACGGCAATAAGCATTCAAACTTAACCCGAAACCATCAATCCGTCGTAACCCATCTTTCAGAAATTTGTATCCTAGTACACATTTCCCCTCGCCATGCCGGAAGAGCCGCTAGTAACATAAAAAGCATTTAGAGTGCGGACGATAGAGCCATCCGACAAACGGCGTAGCTCTACATTGGTACTTCCAGAAGTAGACCAATTTTCTATTTCGCGCCGTTCAGACGGGCCTGAAGTTGTAGCTAGAAATTGACCATTTGAGCTGATAGCTACAGCATTGCTTTCGCCCGATAGATGCCAGGTTTGCATGAGATGCGCTCTACCTAGCAACCAAGCGCACAAGCCTATGGCGAAAACGGCACTCCAAATGGCTCTTCTGTTCATCGGGATTTCTACCCCTTTCTATATTAAATATGGTAAGTATTACCTTCTAGGTTGATGCAACAACCAGGCAAGAACGCCTCCCTTAATCGCTCCCCCGATAGCTCCGACGCTCGCTAGAATCACCCTAATGAAAGTTAAATTCCACTCCAACTCGACTACTAACTGTGTTCTCAGTAGAAAGAGCAAAGCCAAACAGAGAGAGGTCACCAGCGTCCACTGCACCCAAAATATTGCTGTGACGATAAGTCTTGGCATGGGAGTTACCTCAAAAGACAAAATTACTGCCATCCTGTACAGCTTGGCTAAAGCTATTGGGATAAGCAACAAAAAGATTGGTAATATGCCCTAAATTGTTCTCAACCAATAAATCTGTGCTGTTATTAGCTCGACCGACAAAAGCGATTAACCCCAAATCGTTGATAGAAGGGCGATCGCCAAAACCTGTCAAATGGCCAAGTGCGGTGATGTTATCTCCGGTTTGAGCAATTACTTCATAAAGACTTTTTGGGAGTGTGTTATTGGTTGACATAATAAAATCTCCTAAACTAGCACAAAAAATACACCAATCTTGAAATAAGGCTGATAATTCATAAGATCTACATCCCACGTAATTACACGGAGTAGAGCAGTCACTTACGAGTTTTCACTCGTAGCATTCCCAAAAAGTCAGAGAAAATACTACACTCGCTTCCCCAAATTTTCGCTTCAAAATTCGCCCAAACTAAAGATTAGTCTGGTTCAGGCTAAAACTTTCTTTCAACAATCGAAGACAAGACGCAGCATGTACAACTCCTAAAAGAGTTTCTCACTCAGCCTGACTTAACGCTATTAGAAGTTTGTTCCAATTCATCCTTCATGTTTTCAGCAGGAGGGTTTGCTTTCTTAATCTTTCCTTTTATTGCCTGTTTGATTGGCGGAGTCTTTTTAGGTTGGGTTCAGTGGCTCGTGCTTCGAGTTCATGTGCAATCAGCAAGCTACTCATTACTATTAATTAGTGGCGTAGCTTGGTTGCTGGGGCCAGTCCTCATTTGGATGAGTTTTATTCTCGCATCGCTTGTGAATACCTCTATTGGCCGTTCCTGGGCACGATTTCAAATTTTTCTGATGGTTTCGGTTTTACTTTCTTTGAGTGGAATGATTGGAAGTTTTCTCAAAGGCAGAGTTTTAGTTAAGCTTTTGAAAAGGAAGGATGTTCTCACGCATCATGAGAATTAGCGGGAAATGCGCCACTACCAATCACTTCAAAAGAACTTGGATTGTTAAAATCCCAGATCCGAAGATCTACATCCCACGTAATTGCACGGAGTAGAGCAGTCAGTTACGAGTTTTCACTCGTAGTATTCCCAAAAAGTCAGAGGAAACAATATACTCGCTCTCAGGTTAGTGATGTAAATTTTGCCGACGAGAACGGGAACCTTAAGGTTGAAACCTCAACCGCGCTCATTCATTGATTATGAGAGATCGAATTACTGACCTCACTGACAACCTCAGCCGGACGATTGTTGGCAAAACCGATGCTATTGAGCTTGTTTTGGTCGCTCTTTTAAGCGGGGGTCACGCTTTACTAGAAGACGTTCCGGGTGTGGGCAAAACATTACTGGCAAAATCCCTTGCCCGTTCGATTAATGGAAAATTTCAGCGCGTTCAATGTACTCCCGATTTACTCCCTACTGACATTACCGGCACGAATATTTGGAATCCTAGCACGCGAGAGTTTGAATTTCTCTGCGGCCCCGCTTTTGCTAATGTTTTGCTCGCCGATGAAATTAACCGAGCAACGCCGCGCACTCAGTCAGCTTTATTGGAAGTGATGGAAGAGCGTCAAATAACCGTCGATGGGGTTACACGTCCGGTTCCCCAGCCGTTTTTTGTGATTGCTACCCAAAATCCGATTGAATATCAAGGCACGTTCCCTTTACCCGAAGCGCAGATGGATCGCTTTGCCCTATCGCTGAGTCTGGGCTATCCGAGCGGATCAGAGGAGTTACAAATGCTCCAGCGACAGCGCAAGGCGGTAGAAGATTTAGAACCCTGCATTTCCCTTGATGAGGTCAGAGAATTACAGCGACTCGTCTCTCAAGTGAAGGTCAAGCCAGTTTTACAACAATATATTGTCGATCTGGTTCGCGCTACCCGCTCGCACGATGAAATTACCCTAGGAGTTAGTCCTCGCGGCACAGTCGCCCTCCAAAGAGCGGCTCAAGCCCTGGCATTCTTGAGAGAAAAGGATTATGCTGATGGTAATGATGTTAAGTTCGTCGCCCCTCACGTCCTCTCTCACCGCCTAATTCCGGTGAGCGGACGGCAAGCCAAAACCATTGTCAAGAGGCTGCTAGAGGAAATTGAAGTCGAACGCTTTGCTGCTTGAAGCTAATTGATGTTCAAATTGACTGAGCAATCTCGCCGCCGCCATCTGAAACGATTTCCGCTTTACGCCTTGTTGGCGATCGCTCTCTGGAGTTTGGGGATCGGTTGGGGAATGACTCAGGCGTTCAATCTGCCTGCTGCCTTAGATATTGCTCCACAGGGAGCGATCGCGCAAACGTCTGGTAGTTTGCAAGCCGCTAAGGATATTTATGTCGATACCTGTTCGGAGTGTCACATTGCGCTTCCCCCCGAAGTCTTGCCGACTCAAGCTTGGAAGCGATTGCTCGAAAAGCCACAAGATCACTACGGAACTTCCATCACCGGTATGCTTCGCCTCACGCAACTGTTGATGTGGAATTATCTCCAAACGTATTCTCGTCCTCTGTCTGGTGACGCACCTATCCCGTTTTATGTCGAGCGATCGCGTTTCTTTAAAATTCTTCATCCCCGCGTTGAGTTTACTGAACCGATCACCCATCAAAGCTGCCTGCGCTGCCATCCGGGAGTCGGCGAATTTGACTATCGTACCTTAACCCCAGAGTGGTTTGATGCGCCGTAATTAGTCAAGAGTTAAGAGAGTATTTATGTAGTGCGAGCATCTTGCTCGCTAATAATCTGTCGTTAATAATGGGCCGATAGATAAAATAGTGAGGAGATCGAGTGTTTTTTCTCGCTTTAAAGAGCCATAATTTCCTAATATGATAAATTTTAGGCAGTTTTCAAGAGATGCTTAACTAAATTATCTTTGACCATCATCTGCCGAAAGACTTCAATCAGGTACTCCTGTGCCTGTTGTTGGTTCAATTGTCTGACTTGTTCTCGCAAGATTTGCAGCTTAAATTCTTGCTCTAAGGTCAATTGTGCTGACATTTCCATGAGGTTGCTCCCTGTGATCTAATGAAGATGCAAGTACTAGACGGCAAAATTTGAGTAACTTTACTGTCCTTAATATTACACTAGCATCTGGATATTAAGCTGTCAAGCTTGTCAAGCTAAAATGAGAGTGTGTAATAAAAATTTACATAAAAGCTCCTTAAGCGTTATGTTGAATACAGAAACTGACAGAAAAACATAATTTAGCCGCCAGATTTCACTATCTGACGGCTCGATGATCATTTTGCTAATTAGGAGTGAATTTAACCTTAGCTAATGCCTGCATTCGAGGAAGCATAAACGGCAACTGCCAGCAATCCTCCTACTAAAATAATGGCGGCAATACCGCCCAAAATATAATTGCGCTGTTGGGTTTTGGTTGGGGGTTCTGCTTTATAAACTCTGGGTTCTGCTGCAAAATTGTTCAGCCGTCCGCCATCTTCGGTTGTATAGGGCATAAAAATCCTCTGAATAACGTCATGTTATGTTAGTAACAATTCTTAATATAATACAACGCTGATTGACAACCTGACAACACTGCCGCCGATTACCGCATAAACTTGAGCCAGCAAAAAATTCTGTGATTCTACTGATTTTTTATCACTTCATTTTGGGAAAATCCCCAAAATTACTTAAGGCTTGAGGAACCTAATTGAGATAGTCTACAGAAGTTTATAACACTCAACCAGCCAATTCGCCCATAAGATTGCCTGTTTTAGGAATAGAAGCTATTACCCAGGTAGAATGACTCAACCGCACCGAAACCGCTATCGTTACCTTATCCTGGGGTCGATTGTCCTCGTGGGAGGGATACTTTCGACGATCGCGGCCTTAATGGTCGGAAAATGGCAAATCCAGCAGCAACACCTCAATAAGTATCTCCAGATGACCGAGGCACTCGGCTTATTTTACGAAACGTCTGAGGGAATGACTCGGCAAGATTTTCAGGACTTTTCTCACGCTTGGCGGCAAACAAGTCCTGGTATTGTAGAATTCGCTCTTGTTCCGCGCTTTTCCCCGTCAGAAATCGGATTGGATGAGGGATCGGCTCAGGCATTGCGCCTTACGCTCGAACAAGCGCGAGATTCAGGCAAGATGGCAGCCAGTAGCAGACTCAACCTTGCGCCAGACAAGACAGCCTTTGCCCTGTACCGTCCCCTCTATCGTCGAGGCAGTTTTCCCAACAGCCAACCAGAACGCCGTCAAGCCTTTGTCGGGGTTATCCTGACCCTCTATCAACTCCAGGAATTAGCTAAAGTTGTTATCCCTCCCCCCATCTCACTAGAGCAAACTTGGCTAGCGTTGGCCGTCTTTTTGGCAGGATTGGGACTGACAGGATGGTTGAGCAGGACAGTTTGGCAAATGTTGGTACAACAAAAACGAATTGAAAAACTCGTGGTCGAACGTACCGCCGAACTCCATCAAGCTAGAGCTTCTCTTGGCGATCGCATCCAACAACTAACGGCAGAGTTAGAAGCCGTTAACCAAGCCAAGCAAGATTGGCTGAGCCACCTGGGCCATGAGTTACGAACGCCTCTCAATATTATGGCGGGCTTTACGCAACTGTTGAACGGCGATCGCTCCCTCACTCCCCAACAGCGAGAAATCCTGCTTCCTATACTCCGTAGCAGCGACCATTTGTTGGTTTTGCTCGATAATCTCTTAGAAATGGCGAAATTAGAAGCCCGAACTACTAGCCTTGTCCCCATTGTCTTTAACTTGCCGACATTTATCAAAAACCTCGTCGAGATGTTGCACCTCAAAGCGAGTACCAAAGGCGTACAGGTGAATACTTACCTCGCGCCGGAAGTACCACAATACATCAGTGCTGACGAAAACAAACTGCGTCAAGTTCTGCTAAATCTGCTCGACAATGCCCTTAAATACACTGACGAAGGGAGCATTAGCTTGCGTCTCGAAAATAGCGATCGCTGCTGGACATTAGACAATGAGTCCGAAGATTCAGCACCGATGCTCTTTTTTGAGGTAGAAGATACGGGAATGGGTATGACTTCCGCTTTGGTGCAGCGCGTGTTTGAACCCTTCGTGCGGGGCGACTCAGCGCAACCAGGGACGGGTCTTGGGCTGTACTTGACTCGGCGGTTAGTTTTATTAATGGGTGGCAGCATTCAAGTCAGCAGCCAGCTAGGAGCCGGAACGCTCTTTCAGTTGAGAATTCCGGTCAAAACACCGGAATTAGATGCTATTCCTGCTTTCTCATCCCAACAGCGAGTGATTGGCCTTGCCCCCGACCAGCCAGAATATCGCATTCTGATTGTGGACGATCAAGCAGACAACCGCTTGTTGTTGACGAAAATCCTCGCTCCCCTGGGGTTTTACCTGAGAGAAGCCGCCAACGGCGAAGAAGCCATTGAAATCTGGGCGAGTTGGCGGCCCCAGTTGATTTTGATGGATACCCGAATGCCGCAGATGGATGGCTACCGAACTGTCGAACAAATTAAGGCCCGCAGTCAACAGCAACGCACCATCATGATTGCTTTAACCGCAGGCAATCTAGAAGTCAGCCGTCAGAATGTTTTGGCGGAGTTTGATGCAGTGTTACGCAAACCTTTTCCGATTGAGCGACTGCTGGAAACGATTGCCACTTATCTCGGCGTGCGCTTTCGCTACGAAAGCCGCGAGGTAATCAGCGAGTCAGAAGCGATCGCTGAAAGTTCTTCTCTCATCCTACAATCGGCAGCTTTTCGCGTCATGCCGCCTGCTTGGATCGCCCAAGTCCATCAAGCCGCTTGTGCCGGACACGGTCGAGCTACTGCTCAATTAATTCAAGAAATCCCTGTGCAACATGAAGCCTTGGCACTAGCTTTAACTACCCTCGTCCATCACTTTCAGTTTCGCCAAATTCGGGATTTAACTTACCCTCAAAAGCCATGATAAACGACGACAAAGCCGATATTTTAATCGCTGAAGACCAGCCAGATAATTTACGCTTGCTGTCTAATCTCTTGCAGCAGCAAGGTTATCAAGTGCGACAAGCGATTGATGGAGAAATGGCTTTGCTGGCAGTCGAAACCTTCACGCCCGATTTGCTACTGTTGGATGTTAAAATGCCCTGTTTTAACGGCTATGAAGTCTGCTATCGACTCAAAGCGCAAACCAATACGGCACAAATACCTATTATTTTTTTGAGTGCCTTTGATGAAGTTGGGGAAAAGGTCAAAGCCTTTGAAGCAGGAGCCGTCGATTACATTACTAAACCTTACCAAGCTCAAGAAGTCCTCCTGCGCGTCAAAACACAAGTGCGATTGAGCTTGCTGCAAAAACAACTCACTCGCCAAAATAGTGCCTTACAACAGCAACTCCGCCTCAGTCAAGCTGCTCGCAACCTACAAGCACCACTGCCGATTGATGCCTACCTCCTCTATCAAGCGATCGCTGCGACGCAAAATGGGATCGTCATTTGTGAGGCCACGCAAAGCGATTATCCAATTCTCTACGTCAATCCAGGTTATGAACGGATGACTGGCTACACACTCGAAGAAGTTAAAGGTAAAAATTGCCGTTTTTTACAGGGAATTGACCGAGAACAGCCACAATTAAAGGAATTTCGCCGTTGTCTTCGAGAAACAAAACAGTGTTGTGTCACCCTGCGTAACTATCACAAAGATGGTTCTCTATTTTGGAATGAAGTCTCGCTATCTCCCGTTCAAGACAGCACGGGACAAGTCGCTTACTATATTGGGGTGCTAACCGATGTTACCGAACGCATCCGAGCGACTAACAATACCCAACGTTACGAAGCGGCTGTTCGCAAGATGAACCGGGAACTACACGAACTCAATGAGAAACTTCATCGCCTCGCTAACCTTGATGGGTTAACAGAAGTCGCCAACCGTCGCTGTTTTGATGATAGCTTAAAGCAAGAATGGCGGCGATTGAGTCGAGAAGAACAGCCTTTATCGCTTATTTTAGGAGATATTGACTATTTTAAACGCTACAACGATACCTATGGTCATCTGGGGGGCGATGATTGCCTCAAAGCGGTGGCAAAAACCATCGCTCAGGCTGTCTGCCGTCCTGCCGATTTAGTCGCTCGCTATGGAGGAGAAGAATTTGCCATCCTGCTACCCAATACGCCAGCCTCTGGTGCGCTGCAAGTGGCACAAATTGTCCTCCAACGGGTACGAAGCTTGCAAATACTCCACGCCGCCTCAGACGTTCGACCCTACGTCACCCTGAGTTTAGGGATAGTAACACTGATTCCCTCCGCACTCATCCAACCGAAACAACTGATCGATGCGGCGGATGAGGCTCTCTATCAGGCCAAACAGCAAGGACGCGATCGCGCTGTTGTTTCTCCGTCTTGAGAATAAATGGCGATTTCCCTTGACGCGAATACTGACGCGGGTTAGTTTGGCGTTGGCTCTGTCAAGGTTCATGGATTTGGGAAAAAAACTAATTTAGCGATCGTTCTGAGAACTCCCGTGACTAAAACGCCGATAATGCTTAAAAATCCTACCGTCATGATGTTGAAGCGATTATTGAATTCATCAAGCCGTTTGTCTATTCCACTCACTCTTTCATCAAGCACTTTGATATCTCCCTCAAGTTTGGTTTGCCCAATTTTGATGTCTGTCACATCTTTCTGAAGGTTGTCTAACTTCTGATTGATTTGTCCTAATATTTCTTCTAATGAGTATGTAACGGTAGACATCACGTTATTCTCCGGTAATAAGGGTATGTGTAAGATTTTTAGGCATATTAATCCTTAATAACCATTATCATAGATTAATTACGTAATCATTGACAATGACGGCGAAAAATCAAGTATACCAAAGAATTCCCTAAATTAATGCGGCAAAAGTCCAAAAAAGTCAAAACAATTCATGCATCAGACAAGCCCTAAAAACTCATGCAATAAGGAATACATCAATTTTTAGGGCTTGTAAAAGAATAATGGGCGAGGGACTGGGAGTCCCTATTGCCTAATTTGGGTTAAATTGCTTCGAGATCCTTTTCGCCTGTCCGAATGCGGACAATTTTTTCAACGGGAGAGATAAAGATTTTCCCGTCTCCAATTTCGCCTGTTCTGGCGGCAGCGATTAATTTATCGACCACCATATCGACTTGGGTATCTTCGACGACGATTTCCACCTTCAGTTTTTGCAGGAACTCAACAGTGTATTCCGAACCGCGATAGCGTTCTGTCTGACCCTTTTGCCGACCGAACCCCCTCACTTCTGAAACCGTCATGCCGACAATTCCCGCATTGACTAAAGCAATCTTGACTTCATCTAATTTAAAGGGACGGATAATCGCTTCAACTTTTTTCAAGCTTGTTACTCCTCATTTAACATCTATTCGTATTTATTTATAAGGCGAGCTTGGTCTTTTCTAGCACATTTAAGATGGAAATTTTTGTAAAGATGGGTACAGCACAGTGAACAGTTATCAGTAAGCGTCCCCTAGTCCCCCTCTCATCCCGTCTAGCCATTGCTGCATTAACTCAGGCAAAGGAATTCGACGACGCAAGGCAGGATTGATGCAAACGTGCCGGGTTTTAGCGGTGGCAAAGCAGGTGTCAGCAGAGGTAGCACACAGAACTTGATAGGTAACTTGAAACTCGCTCTCACTTAAGGGTAAGGCATTGAGGGGAATAGTGACGCGATCGCCACAAAATAGAGGACGATAGAAATCTATCTCAGCCTGGGTAATCGGAATAGCAACTTCGGGGTTGCGAAAAAAGGTTTTTAAATTGATGCCTACTGCGGCTAACGAGGCTTCATACGCTTCGTGGCACATTGATAAGACTGAGGCGAAATACACCACACCAGCAGCATCCGTATCCGAAAAATAAACGGTGCGAAAATAAGTCATGGTAATTATCAGTTAGGGAGACTTCAAAGCCCAGGCTAAAAAGCGTTCAGTGTAATAGAGTGCTAGCTGATTGCTAACGCCATTGAAAACGGTATCGAAAGCGTGTTCCGCCCAAGGAATTTCTAACCAAACAGCCAGATTGCCCTCATCTCGCAGTTGTTGATAGAGGTTGCGTCCAAACTTCGCTTGTACGAGGTGGTCGCGTCCTGCATAGACCAGCAACGAAGGAGGGATACCCGGCCGGACGTAACTAACCACAGAAGCCTGTCGGTAGCGATCACCTAGATTGTCAGGCGTTCCCCCTAAAAAAGTTCGCAGAACAGCACGGGTATCGATGGGATCGGGAAAAGGCGGATCGCGGTATGCTTGCGTCAGGTCAGACGGCCCGTAGTAGTTCACGACGGCTCGGAGCGGCACAGAATCAGGCTGATAGGCAGCGAGAGCCGCCAGATGCCCCCCAGACGAGCGACCCATCAGTGCCATTCGCTCAGGATCAATTTCCATCTCATCGGCATGGTTGCGGATATAGGTCAGAGCCGCCTGCACGTCCTCAAGCTGAGCCGGAAAAAGATACTGAGGAGCATGGCGATAATCAATTGCCACCACCGAGTAGCCTTGGGCGGCTAGATAGCGGTGGCAGGTTTCGTTGTTGTTGGGAGTGCCTCCTTGCCAGGCTCCCCCGTAAATGCCGACAATCGCTGGATACTTTCCAACCGACAGTGGACGGTAAAGATTTAAGGTGAGTTCATGGCCATCAGGACTGGCAAAAGGAATGCCCCGTTCGAGGCGTACCTCCCCTAGCGGAATTCCTCGAAAAGCATCGGCTAGGACAAAGGGATGGGGACGCATTCGCGCTTGGAGAGACGGCGGAATCTTGCGCTGATAGTCGGCTCCCAACACGGTTTGTATCTCGGTTGCGATGCGAGCATTAGCGCCTGGAAACTGGAGCAGAGGCAATCCGCTTAAGAACAGGCCCAGCAAACTACTAATGAGGGCAATATCAGACAGCCAGCTTGGATGCCGTCGAGAGAGGCCGAGCAGGAGCAGCGCGGCGGCATTGAGTCCAATCAGCCAAGGACTGACCTCTGGGGCCCCAACACCCAATGGGAGTAAAAACCTTGTCGGGGCTGGAATCACGATCGCTAGACTGAGCAAGAGGCCGACTGCACTGAGAAACAAGGTGAAAAACGTTAAAATCATGCAAAATGAGGACAGTTATTGATTGACTCGCGATCGCGAACGGAGAAACGTGACCCATTTAGATGAAGCTGTCGTGCTGATAACGGGTGCTGCTGGCGGGTTCGGGCAGGAATTTACCCGACAGTTATTACAAGCTGGTAGCCGCCTCATTCTAACCGACCTCGACGAGGCCGCGCTGCATGAACTCGCTGAGTCTGTTCGGCGAGAAGTAGCTACTGGCGAAATTTTAGCGTGTCTGGCGATCAATCTCAGCGATCGCTCTGGATGCGACAGCCTCTACCGTCAAGTGCAGTCCCTTGGCTTTCCACTCGATATTTTGCTTAATAATGCGGGAATCGGGCTGTCTGGCCGCCAAGACGAAGTTCCTCAACCAGAATGGGAGCGGCTGATGCAGGTCAATCTCCTGGCTCCTATGCGGTTGAGTGCGCTATTTGCTACCGACATGATTGCCCGTCAAAAGGGACACATTGTCAACATTTCGTCACTAGCAGGCTGGTTGGCTCCGGCAGGGTTGGCTCATTATGCCGCCAGCAAATTTGGCTTGCGGGGGTTTAGCGAGGGACTTTTCAACGAACTAAAGCCTTACAATGTAAAGGTGACAGCCGTCTATCCTTTTTTCAGTCGGACTCCTCTCCTTCAGTCACCACGCTACGGCACACAGAAGAGCGAAAGTCAGTTCCCCACAAACCTAGCAACCGATCCCGCTCAAGTTATCAGCCAAACCATTCAAGCCATTAGACGCAATCGCCCAGAGGTGTTTCCTGATGCGGTAGCCAAAAGTGCCAGCCTTCTTAAACGCTATTGTCCTTACTTGTTAAATTGGCTCGGCGATGGGTTAGTGAGGTTAAGATTTTAACATTATCACTCCCTTTTTAATTCTGCTGCTGTTTATTTAAACGAACCGGCAGAAAAGGGTCGGTCGAAGTTGCTTGTTCGTTGACCAGTAAATTATCTTGAGTCAAACGAAAGCGAAGATTTAGGGTTGCTTTTGGATCACTTCTACTCATACCTTCTGTGGTTAAATTCTCACCATCAAATTCCCATTTACCTTGCCAAAATTCATCTTGGATGGTTAGTTCTTTTTGATAAATTCGATGCCGAGCGAGAAACGTACCATCGGCATGAAAATCATACCCATAATATATCGTAAATTCTGCCACTTCATGAAACCCGCGCCACCGTCCCATCATGATACTGCGATCGCTCTCTAAATAAGAGCATTGCCATGTCATGACCCTACTTTTATTTTTTAGAAAATCGATAGGATAACTTAAGGCACTTTCAAATAAAATCAAGCTTTGTAAAAGTAATAGTAACACAATAATATTATTATTTTGAAATCTCATCATCACTCACTAATTCCTATTATCAATTACTTCTATCATTACCAATAATTCTGCCTCGCTCAATTGAGTAATGCCTAATGCTTGCGCTTTTTCTAATTTAGATCCGGCATCTTCTCCCACAAGTAAATAATCAGTTTTAGCACTCACTGAACCTGTTACTTTTCCTCCCGCTTTTTCAATTAAATCTTTTGCCTCATTGCGTTTTAGACTGGGTAAAGTTCCGGTTATAACAAAGGTTTTACCAGCTAAAATCATGTTGGTCTGTTCTGTAATAGCTGCTGATTCTCGATGATCAAATAACTGCAATCCTGCTTTTTCTAAACGATCTATCAACAGTTGATTAGCTTCAATTTTAAACCAATCAATGACAGATTGAGCAATTTGTTCACCGATGCCATAAACCGATTCTAATTGGGCAAAAGACGCTTGAGAGAGTTTTTCGGCTGAGGAGAAATTTTGAGCTAATAATTGTGCGTTAACACTGCCAACATAACGAATCCCCAACCCATAAAGAACTCGTGACCAAGGTTGTTCTTTACTGCTTTCAATAGCCGTTATCAACTTCTGGGCAGATTTTTGTCCCATCCGTTCTAAAGCGGCAATTTTTTCCGAGGTTAAATCATATAAATCAGCAATTGAGCTTACCAACTGATTTTTTAACAATAAAATGACAATTTTCTCGCCCAATCCCCGTATATCTAGCGCGTCACGCGATGCCCAATGTACCAGACTTCCCCGTAAAATGGCCCGACAGGAACTATTGACACAGCGCGTCACCGCTTCTCCCACCGGACGCACGAGAGACGAACCGCATTCGGGACAAATTGAGGGCATTTGGTAAGGTTGAGTCTGGGAGGGACGCAACTCCGGTAGAACCCGCACCACTTCGGGGATAATTTCTCCTGCTTTGCGGATGATAGCGGTATCGCCTATGCGGATGTCAAGTTCGGCAACGCGATCGCTATTATGTAACGTCGCTCGCTGGACAATTGTTCCCGCCAAGTGAACAGGTTCCATCAGTGCCATCGGTGTAACAGCACCCGTCCTGCCGACATTGACGGTAATGGCTTTAATGATAGTGGGGGCTTCTTCGGCGGGATATTTGAGCGCGATCGCCCAACGGGGAAACTTTTGCGTAAAACCGAGTTGTTTTTGCAAATCGTAGCGATTTATCTTGACCACAACGCCATCGGTCATGTAGGGTAGGTTACGACGTTCGGTTTCCCAAAAGCGAAAGTAATCGGCGACTTCTTCTAAAGATTGGCAGAGTTTGCGGTGAGGGTTGACAGAAAAACCCATTTTTTTGAGTAATTCTAACGATTCCCATTGAGTTTGAACCCCTTGTTGTTCGACTATCAGCGTGTAAGCAAAAAATTGTAAGCATCGCTTATCGACAATTTTGGCATCTAACTGCCGTAGCGTTCCGGCGGCAGCATTGCGGGGGTTGGCAAAGAGAGTTCCTCTCGCTTGTTGGCGTTCAGTGTTAATACGGTTAAAAACATCAAGCGATAAAAAAGCTTCGCCGCGCACTTCTACAACAGGCGGCACTTTATCTAGAGTCAAGCGCAAGGGAACTGAACGAATCGTTCTGACGTTTTGAGTAATGTCTTCTCCGGTGATACCGTCGCCTCTGGTTGCGCCTCTGACTAATCGTCCCTGTTCATAGGTTAATGCCAACGCTGACCCATCGATTTTTAATTCGCAGACATATTCAACTGCTTGAACATCAGGGGCTAAACGCTGCCATCTTTCTTGCCATTTGCTAAATTCTGGCAAATTAAAGGCATTTTCCAAGCTGTAAAGCGGAATATTGTGGCGAACAGAGACAAATTGAGAAGCGGGAGTGTCTCCTACCCGTTGTGTGGGACTGTCGGGGACAATTAGTTGGGGATATTGAGTTTCGAGGTCTTGCAGTTCCCGATACAGTTGGTCATAAATCGAGTCCTCCATGATGGGATCATCGAGAACATAGTAGGCGTAACTCGCCTGTTGCAATTGTTGTCGCAGTTGTAGGGTGCGGATTTCTGGGGTAGGTGCTGTCATCGTTAGATTCGCACTGGGAGCGCAAGAGGTTACTCGCATTTTATCATTGCGCTTAAGTTCCTAAAGTTCGGAGGCGATCGCTTTAAATTCTTGCCTAAACTTTTTAACTTTGTTCTGAATTTCAACCCATCTGTTGAAGTTTTCCTACAGAGTCAGATCGGTTATAAGGAAAGGGAACGATGAACGTCAAATGGAAAGCACTAAGCACTCACTTCGCTGTCTGGGTCATGGCTGAAATTCTACTTGGCGGTTTGGGACTCGATACCATCGCCGATTACAGTGAATATCTTTCTAGAAACCAAAACATTATAGCTCGCCATTTTTCTAACGCAACCATCCGCTTTCTGTAACGTCCTCTTTCCCAATCATCTCACCGTTTCTGTCTCTTTCCCTTTCAAAAAAAGTAGGGGCGAATTGCGTTCGCCCTCAATTGGATTTGCCCTGACCAACCTTAAATGAGCGTCGGCACCTGGGTTGCTGTAATCAATCCGTTGCCGCCACTTAAGGCTAAGTAGCTGACATCTTCCAGCGCGTGCCTGACCTCAGAATCGCCAGTGGTTTCTTCTTGCACCAGCAAGTCCACGTAACCCGCTTGGAGATTTTGATAGCGCAACGCAGCAGGATCGACCTCATGCGTACTGCTTATTGAGGCAAACAAATTAGGAATGGCACTAAATCCACCGCTAAAAGAAAGCCGACGAAAACTGTGATTAAATCCTTGGGAAACTACTCCTGCTTGATATTTCATGCTTCCTAACAAACCATCCCCAGATTCAATGGCGAGATAGCCAACGGTTTCAGTGGCGTGTCCGGTTTTCATCAACTTTTCTTCCTCTTGCAGTCCCACTTTAAAAGAAGATGCGGTGACATCATCGAGTCGGACATAAGGCAGAGAGGCTTCATTGTAAGTCTGAATGCCTGCTAGGACAGCTGGATTGATAAAGTTCGACCCAAGCTGCACAGTGGTGTTGGGGACAGAATTGCCCGCGACATTCACCTCTCCTACCTCTAAGAAAGTACCGTTTTCTAACTGCCATTTTCCTGCTTCTAAAACCAGGTAACTGGCGCTTTCTGGGGAATGAATGGCATCGAAATTACTAGTTTCTTGAAAGAACGCTGAAAATTGATTAGATTGAACGTTGTTAAGGCGAATAATTCCTTGCTGTGACCCCTTATAGGAAGGCACTAGCGCAAACACCACCGGATTGATGTATTGATTTTGTAAAGTAACCGTGATCGTATTGTGAGTTAACTGAAATTGGCCGAATTCCCCCATCACTTGCGATATCGGTGGCGGTGGTGCCTCAAACAACAATTGCGGTTGGAACCCTTGATAGTAGTTTTTTAAGGTAATCGAACTGCTGCTGTTAAGTTGTAAAACCAAGTCGTCTACTTGTCTTTGTTGACCGACAGCCTGTTCTTGGAACAGCATTAAATCGATTTTATCTTGGCTAGAAGCATTGTGGATGACATCAGCCCCCGTGCTGCGGATAGGATCGTAACCGAAGATGGTATTGGCTGCCTCGTTGAGAAAAATCGTATCGCTGCTAGTAGAATTGATGACATTTTCTACGGCAACATCATAAGCAATTCTCGTTCCGTTTGCCGTCGAGCGATAATTGATGTTATTTACTTTGTAAATGGTTGCATTGTAGAGATTATTGCGCGTAATAAAGCCACCCGGATTGAGATCGATGCGATAGCCAGAAGTCGTCGCAGCTAGCGTCGAAACATCAATCGTATCAGTTCCCCCTGTGTCCCAAAGTGCCTGCTTAAAATTATTGGTAGCTGCAAGAAAAGCTGGACTGTTGCCCGAAAATTGGTCAATATCGTTAAACTTATAGACATTATCTCCTGTATTGTAAGCTTTTACTCCGTAAAGTGACTGCAATGCCTTAATATCCAAAGGCATATAAGTTGCTGCCGTGCTAGAGTCGCCGTTAAGGAAGTTGTAGGTCATCACCGTGTTGTCGGTGTTATCTTGGGCGGGAGTGACGACAGGGCTACTATCGTGGGGATGTTTTAAGCCTAAAGCGTGTCCAATTTCGTGCGCTAGGGTCATGTAGCCGTGTAATCCCGGCC
>JBGTNM010000057.1:0-2640 GCA_041743025.1 Microcystaceae cyanobacterium | reverse complement strand
TTGCCTTTTGCCTTTTGCCTTTTGCCTGACTTCTGCAAGAAGTCTATTGTTTTCATGTCATTGAGTTGGTGGGAAGTCCAAGTTCTCTGTCATCCAGATTTAGAAGAATCGATCGCTTGGCGGCTCGATAAATTTGGCTGTTCGGGAACGGCGAGAGAAATCAAAGGTAATTCGTACCTTATTCGGGCTTATTTGCCACAAATGCAGGCTCAATCTCTCGATTTGGCGGCTTTATCGCTGTGGTTGCGACAAGACGCACTCATCTTGGAATTGCCCCAACCCCTAACCCGATGGAAACTCATTGACGAAGAAGACTGGGCCAGTAGCTGGAAACAGCACTGGCACCCGACGGAAGTGGGCGATCGCTTCCTCATCTATCCCGCCTGGTTAACGCCGCCTGAAGATACCGACAAAATTATCCTCCGCCTCGATCCCGGTGCTGCCTTCGGCACCGGAACCCACCCAACGACACAATTGTGTTTGGAATCATTAGAAATGCGCCTGGGCGATCCAGCAGGCAATTTGGTGCTGGCGGACATTGGTTGTGGGTCAGGCATTTTGGCGATTGGGGGCGTGCTGTTGGGGGCCTCAAAAGTCTATGCAGTAGACATCGATCCGATGGCCATTCAAGTCGCTCGCAACAACCGCCACCTCAACCACATTCATCCGTCTGCCCTCGTTCTCAACCAAGGAAGCGTCGAACAGTTGTTAGAACTGGTTGCCGATGGCGTAGATGGCATTCTCTGCAACATTGTGGCTGAGGTGATTGTCGATTTAATTCCCGATATTTCTAAATTAGTTAAAGCAAATACCTGGGCTATTTTCAGTGGTATTTTACTCGATCAATCCCAACCGATTGCCGATACGCTAGAACAATATGGCTGGATGGTGGCCGCTCTCTGGAAACGCAAAGAATGGTGTTGCATTCAAGCGCGACAGCAATGAACATTGATCATTGATCATTGAAAAGCGGATATCGCTGCCAGAGATCGGTCGTCTGTCGCAAGCTCTGATGGTTGCCATTGCCCAAAATTAGGTGATCGAGCAAAGGAATCTCTAAATATTGCGCTCCTTGAAGTAATTGCTCGGTCAAGCGAATGTCTTCGCTGCTGGGTTCGACATTGCCGGAAGGATGGTTGTGAGCAACAATGAGGCGTGTCGTACCCTGCTTGATGGCTTCGCGAAAGATGTCTCTGGGATGGACGAGAGTTTCGGTTGCCGTGCCGATGGTTATCACTTTGGTAGCGAGCAGGCGATTCTTGACATCCAGTAACACCACCGCAAAACGTTCTTGGGACTGCCACATAAGTTCGTGACTTAAGGCCGCTGCTGCTGCTGCTGGCGAGTCGATGACCATTTTTTCCGCTGGTCGTATCTGATAGGCCCGCTTTCCCAACTCAACTGCTGCTAAAATCGTCGCCGCTTTGGCCGGCCCGATGCCGGGAATGTCGATCAATTCTGGGGGTGTGACTTCGCGTAAAACATCAAGCGGGTCACGCTGGTGCTGACTTAGGGACTGAAGCAGATATTGTCCTAATCCAACGGCTGACAGTTTCCCTTTACCTTGTCCGGTTGCTAAGAGAATGGCGATTAACTCAGCAGTGGAGAGATTTTTCGCACCCAAGGCGATTAATCGCTCGCGAGGGCGCTCGTTACTGGGAAGATCGGCAATTCTCAGGCTGTAGGTCATCGATTTCTCTTATCGGGACTTCAGCCTCGGTTATAGCCGATTGAGTGTCATTCGTCAGCGATCGCGGTCAACTTCATCGTAAAATTAGCCTCCTGCCCTCTACCCTCTGCTATACATGGCGAGAAGATTCCCTTAATTTGACTTGAGCCAGTGCAATAGTGTACAATTATAACTTTGAGAATTATTAGACGATACGCTAGGAGAAAGCTGCTTATATGTCTCGTTATAGAGGGCCGCGCCTGAGAATTATTAGACGACTAGGGGAATTGCCAGGACTGTCCCGCAAAAGCCCCCGCCGTGCCTATCCTCCCGGACAACACGGACAAGCTCGCAAAAAACGCTCAGAATACGCCATTCGCCTCGAAGAAAAACAAAAACTTCGCTTCAACTACGGGGTTTCCGAAAAACAGTTAGTTCGCTACGTCAAAAAAGCACGTCGGGCAACGGGTTCGACGGGGCAAAAACTACTCGAATTACTGGAAATGCGCTTAGATAACACCATCTTTCGTCTAGGGATGGCGGGAACAATTCCGGCAGCGCGTCAATTAGTCAATCATGGACACATCTTGGTCAATGGTAGGGTGGTAGACATCCCTAGCTATCAGTGTCGTGCGGGGGATGTCATTGGTGTTAAAAACCAAGATAAATCTCGCGGCTTGGTACAAGCTAACATGGAATATCCCGGCTTAGCTAACCTTCCCAGTCACCTAGAATTCGACAAAAACACCCTCATCGGCAAAGTCAATAACGTCATTGACCGCGATTGGGTGGCTCTGCAAATTAACGAATTGTTAATCGTTGAATATTACTCGCGCAAAGCTTAATAAAAATACCCAGTTTTTTAAAAAAACTGGGTATTTAGCTGGAGGGGCATGGCACTGCCATGCCCCTACTTTTTATGTCCGTTGCCAGTGACCGAAACGCGCTCGTCAATGGGAGTGTAAGGAACC
>JBGTNM010000056.1:0-8334 GCA_041743025.1 Microcystaceae cyanobacterium | reverse complement strand
CCAGTATGCTTCTTTCAACAATAGCCGCGCTTTGCACTTCTTCTTGGGTGCTTGGCCGGTAATTGGCATCTGGTTTACGGCGATGGGTGTCAGCACGATGGCGTTCAACCTCAATGGCTTTAATTTCAACCAGTCGGTTCTCGATTCGCAAGGTCGGGTGATTAATACCTGGGCTGATGTTCTCAACCGTGCTGGGTTAGGGTTTGAAGTGATGCACGAACGTAATGCTCATAACTTCCCCTTGGATTTGGCTTCGGCACAACCGGTATCGGCTCCTGTCATCAATGGCTAGGTTGCCTGCTTAGTTCCTTTGACTCACTAAAAACTGAATATTCTCCAAAGCACTCTCCTAGTTAGGGGGGTGCTTTGGGTTTATTGTTATAATCAGTATGGTGTATCGTTAGGATGGTTCGTAACCATGTCTGCTAGAGATAAGTTTCATCAACTTGTCAGGGCAGCCCTAGAAAATGACGGTTGGACAATTACGGATGATCCTTACCATATCGATTTAGGATTTGTCGATTTTTATATTGATTTGGGGGCGGAACGGTTACTGGCAGCGACTAAGAATGGGGAAAAAATCGCGGTAGAAATTAAAACGTTTTTGGCTGCTTCAACTATTTCTGAGTTTCACACTGCTCTTGGACAATTTATCAATTATCGGATTGCCCTTGAAGATAATGACCCAGAAAGGTTACTATATCTTGCTATTCCTTTAGAGATTTATAAACGTTTTTTTCAATATTCTTTCATTCAAAAAGTTATTCAACGAAATCAAGTTCCCTTATTAGTTTATGACACAGAAAAGCCGGAGATTTCTCAATGGATAAAGTAACTTTATATCGTCAATATATTCAAGAATTACTTACAGAACGAGCGAAATTGAGATCGTCTTCTAATCCTGTACAAAGTGAGACAGTTTTTGATACCAATAAGGATCGCTATCTATTAGTGAATGTGGGATGGAAAGACAGTAGTACCAGAATCTATGGTTGCATCCTGCACGTTGATATTAAAGAAGGCAAAATTTGGGTACAGCATGATGGCACAGAGGAAGCGATCGCTGATCAATTAGTGGCTAAGGGAGTATCTAAACAGGACATTGTTTTAGCTTATCATGCACCCCATGTTCGACAATATACAGAGTTTGCCTTGAGTTAATACGGTTTGTTAAAAATTACCTCATCTTAAATGTTTAAGAGAATTCAACCGCTTTACCCTCTATTGCTAAAAGCGACTCAAAGCAACCCCGAAGAAGCTCACCAACAATTATTAAAGAGCTTAAAATATCTCGATCGCACCCAACATACGCTCTGGGGACGTACGCTCATTTCCCAACTGCGGCATGCATTTTGTTACGAGGATTTTCGCTTGGAACAAACCCTTTGGGGACTTAAATTTAACAATCCCCTCGGACTGGCTCCTGGATGTGATAAAGATGGGGTAGCGGCGGGTATCTGGCCGCATTTTGGCTTTGGATTTGCCGAATTAGGGGCTGTGACGCTGCATCCTCAACCAGGCAACCCCAAACCTCGTTTATTTCGCCTGCCTTTAGATAAAGCAGCTTTGAATCGCTTGGGAGCTAACAATCGAGGGGCAAAACAGATGGCGCACACTTTGCAAGAGTCTTGGCAGCGACATCCTCGCCGCGTTCCCATTGGTATTAATTTGTGTAAGTCAAAAGTAACCCCGCTAGAAGCAGCCGCAGAAGACTATGTAGGAAGTTTTCGCGCTCTCGCTGACTGGGCAGATTATTTCGTGGTGAATGTGAGTTCTCCCAATACGCCAGGATTGCGATCGCTACAAAGCGGCGAACAGCTAGAAACGATTTTAGCGGCTTTAACGCCAGTCAATCCGGGCAAAAAACCTCTATTGGTCAAAATTTCGCCTGACCTCGATTGGGAAGCGATCGCAGCGATTGTTGAATTATCTCAAACTTATCATCTGGCGGGTTTAGTGGCAACTAACACGACCACGCAGCGACAGGGACTCACAACTCAAATTCTCAGAGAAACGGGCAATTCCATCCAATTGGAAGCCGGTGGCATCAGTGGTTTGCCTGTGCGCGATCGCGCTACTGCTATTATTCGTTTTATTTACCAAAAAACGCAAGGAAAACTGCCGATTATTGGAGTCGGAGGAATTTTTACGGCAGAGGATGCTTGGGAAAAAATAACGGCGGGAGCGAGTTTACTACAAATTTACACCGGATGGATCTATCAAGGGCCTTGGTGTGTCCCGCAAATTTTAACAGGGTTGGTAGCAAAATTGGCACAAAACAACCTCACTCATCTTTCTCAAGCAGTAGGAATGGCTGCGGTTGAGCCTCCTTAAGTAGAATACGCGATTATTGGCTTTTTCAACTTAGCTGGGATCGATCCGCATGAGTGTCTGTCCGTACTCGACAGGTTCTCCATTAGCGACCGCAATTTCTATCACTTGTCCGGTTATTTCTGCCTCAATTTCGTTCATCAACTTCATCGCCTCTATGATACAGACTGTTTGACCCGAACGAATGCGATCGCCCACCTCGACAAAAGATGCCTCTCCTGGTGCTGGAGCGAGGTAGAAGGTTCCCACCATTGGCGAAGCGATCGCCACCCATTTTTGCTCGGCAGGTGTCGGCAGATCGATCACCTCTTTCGGTTCTTCCACCTTGACTGAAGGGGTAGGAAGCTCTGCTGGCGAGGCTTGACTGACGCTAGGCACGGCGATCGCTATTCCCCCAGTCGCGACAGTTGTACCCCTGCGGACGATCAGTTCAAAACTTTCGGTTTTTAACATGACTTCTGCAATATCTGTCTGAGAGATCGCCTTTAATAATTCCCTGAGTTCGTTGAAGTTGATAGACACCTACGATCTATTCCATAACGTGTTCAAAAGGTTGCATTGCGCCCCAGTCAAGTCTCATTCCCGTCCTAGATAAGATCCGTCACGGGTATCAACTTTAATGCGTTCTCCTCTAGAGATAAAAAGAGGAACCATGACCTGCGCGCCTGTCTCGACAATAGCTGGTTTTGTGCCACCGGTTGCTGTATCTCCTTTAACACCAGGATCGGTTTCAATTATCTCTAAAATAACGGAAGTTGGCAGTTCAATGTCTAATACCTGTCCGTTCCAGAACAGGACGTTGACTTCCATTTCTTCTTTAATGTAACTGACCTTGTCACCCACCTGATTCGGATTGAGGCGAGCTTCTTCAAAGGTTTCCATATCCATAAAGACATATTGTTCGCTGTCTTTATAGGTGTGTTGCATGGTACGCTTTTCAATCGTGGCTTGCGGAACCGTTTCCCCAGCACGAAAGGTACGTTCGACTACGTTACCTGTCTGTACATTTTTGAGCTTCGTTCGCACAAAGGCTGAGCCTTTACCCGGTTTGACGTGCAGGAATTCGACCACTCGCCAAACAGAGCCGTCGAGTTCGATGGTGACACCGCTCCGAAAGTCGTTACTAGAAATCATGAAATGCTTTTGAAGCCTCGAAATGTCAAGCTTTTATTGTACTAGAGAACGAGTCTTTTTCAATGAACAATGAACAATAAACAATGATAATTTAATTGCTCATTGATCAGCCTTCTGCTATACAGCGCTTCTGTCCGAAATCTTTTAAAGTGAGCCTGTAGGACAAGCTTGAATCTATTCAACCAACTGAGGTAGGTATGGCGGAGCCAAACGGGACGATAATGCAATATTTCCACTGGTACATCGCAGATGATGGAAGCCTGTGGGACAAGGTTAAATCGCGATCGCCAGAACTGGCTGAGGCTGGGTTTACAGCACTGTGGCTACCGCCTGCTTACAAAGGCACTGGCGGCGGCATTGATGTAGGCTATGGGGTTTACGATCTGTTTGATTTAGGGGAATTTGACCAAAAAGGATCTATTAGGACAAAATACGGCACAAAAGACCAGTATTTAGCCGCGATCGCAGCACTGAAATCGGCTGGCATTCAAGTCTATGCTGATGCGGTTCTCAACCACCGGATGGGAGGAGATGCCGCAGAAATCGCCAAAGCCACGCCTTATGCCAATAGCGATCGTCTTAATCCCAAAGGCGGACTGCAAGATATTCAATCTTATACCCATTTTTACTTCCCTGGCCGCCAAGGCAAATATTCCAACTTTGAGTGGCATTGGTGGCACTTTGATGCCGTCGATTACAATGCTTTCCAACCAGACGAGCGTGGGTTGGTTTACCTGTTTGAAAACAAACGCTTTGATGATTATGTCGCGCTGGAAAACGGCAATTTTGCCTATCTCATGGGTTGCGACCTCGATTTTCAGCAAGAATGGACGCGCGGGGAAACGACCTATTGGGGTAAATGGTATCTCGATACCACTGGGGTAGATGGTTTTCGCCTCGATGCCATCAAACACATTTCGACCTGGTTTTTTCCCAACTGGCTCGATGAACTAGAACGCTACGTTGGCAAGGATTTATTCGTCGTTGGGGAATATTGGAACAACGATATCAAGACGCTGCATTGGTATCTTGATGCCGTCGGCGGCAGAATGTCGGTGTTTGACGTTCCTCTGCACTACAACTTTCACCAAGCCAGCAAATCAGGAGGAAATTATGATATGCGGCGCATTTTGGACGGTACACTCATGCAGCAGCGTCCTACCCATGCTGTCACTTTTGTCGAAAATCACGATTCTCAGCCCTTGCAAGCCCTAGAATCGGTGGTAGAACCCTGGTTTAAACCCCTCGCTTACGCGCTCATTCTCCTGCGCCAAGAGGGTTATCCCTGCGTCTTTTATGCCGACTATTATGGGGCTGAGTATGAAGACTGGGGACGCGATGGCAATCGATACCACATTACCATGCCTTCCCATCGCTGGCTACTCGATAAGTTGCTTGACGCTCGCCGTAACTATGCCTACGGGCCGCAATACGACTACTTCGACCACTTTAACAGCATTGGTTGGACGCGCTTGGGAGATGAACAACACCCGCAAGCGATGGCCGTTATTTTAAGCGATGGCCCTGGCGGCAACAAGTGGATGGAAGTGGGCAAAGCGAACGCAAAATTCATCGATATCACCGAGCATATCACTGAGCCAGTCTACACCAACGAATCAGGTTGGGGCGAGTTTCGCTGCAATGGCGGTTCTGTCTCTGTCTGGGTTCAGGCGTGAACGATGATCAATAGACATTATTTTAAAATTAACTAATCTTAAAATCCTAAACTTCGGTGGACACTCCTCCCTACTTATGACATCTTAGAAATATCAGTGAAATTCACCTTGTCAAACTCTGAAGAATCTGCGATCACGACGCAGATTCCCTCAAGATCGGTGAGAATCACTGCCTTAATACACCCCATTTTTGTGATTAATTGCAAGGATATTGATTACATGGAAAATCCCCTTGGCCCGCTAACACCAGCCGAACGGCGCGAACAAGCCTTTCAAATTCGGGTACAGACAGCTTCTGCCTACCGCACAACCCCTATTCCTGCTCAACGCGATAATAACGACGAAGAACGCTTTCCTAATCGGATTGGTTCTTTTTCCAAAGGATTGCCCCACAACGAGCGCGGAGAAGTTGATTTAAACGCCTATCAATCATTGCTGAATGCCCTCAACAGCGGCCAACCTCAAGCGTTTGAGAATATCCCTCTCGGTGGTGGAAGTAATCCCCGCAGATTGGTCAACCCCCAGTCAGGGTTAGCCTATGATACGCAAGGAGCCGATCCTCGTTCGTTCTCGATTCCACCCGCTCCACGCTTTGACAGTGCTGAAGAAGCGGCTGAGATTGTCGAAAACTATTGGATGGCCCTACTGCGGGATGTACCCTTCGATGAATACGAAACCCATCCGCTTGCTCAAGGTGCCGCCGAAGAACTCAGCAATCTCAAGAGTTTTCAAGGTCCCAAAAAAATGGGGAAAGTTACGCCCCAAACGCTGTTTCGCGATCGCCTGCCCGGTGTTTTGCGCGGCCCTTATATTTCACAATTTTTGCTCAAACCCGTTCCTTTTGGCGCACAAGGCTATTCCCAAGTCATGCGGACTATCCTGCCAGACAAAAATTTTATGACGGACTTTAACGAATGGCTGGCAGTGCAGCGAGGACAAATGCGGGACTTTCAAGCGAGTGACTTTGATCCCACCCTCGTTTACATCCGCAACGGTCGGGATTTGTCCCAATGGGTGCATATCGACGTTCTTTTCCAAGCCTATTTTAATGCCTGCTTGATTCTCCTGGCTGGCCCCAATTCTCCTAGTGCTGTCGGTGGCGGGATTGGCGGTCAATTTGATGCGGGTAATCCCTATATTCGTTCTGTGACGCAAGATGGCTTTGGCACTCTTGGCGGCCCCTTCTATATCGGATTGCTGACAGAAGTGGCTACCCGCGCTCTCAAAGCGGTTTGGTTCCAAAAATGGTACGTTCACCGTCGCCTGCGTCCAGAAGCCTTTGGCGGTCGCATCCACGTCGTTAAAACGGGTATGGCAAATTATCCCATTAACGAGCAAGCTCTCAACTCGATGGCAGTCGATAAAACGTTCCAACGCTATAACACTTACCTGTTACCGCAAGCTTTTCCCGAAGGCAGTCCCATTCACCCTGCCTATGGTGCCGGTCACGCAACGGTGGCGGGTGCTTGTGTCACCATCCTTAAAGCATTATTTGATGAAAGTATGCCCATTGCCAATCCGGTGCAAGTCGATTTATCCGCTAATGGGACAAACCTGAAAAATTATGTATCGTCAGAATCGCTTACCGTTGGTGGTGAATTGAACAAATTGGCTTCTAACGTCGCTACTGGCCGTAATATTGCGGGCGTTCACTGGCGCTCAGATGGCGTAGAATCCCTCTTACTAGGTGAACAAGTGGCTATTAGTGTCTTACGCGATTACAAGCTGACTTACAATGAACTGTTTGAAGGCTGGAACCTCACCACCTTCAGCGGCCAGCAGATTATTGTTTAAGCGGTACATCAAAATGGGGAATGCGGTTAATCAATAACGAATACGAGGATCGATGTAAGCCGCCATTACATCGATAGAAATGCTGGCGATGACCACAATTACGCCAAAAAAGACCATAATTCCCTGAACGGTGGGATAGTCCCGCACGGCAATCGATTCGTACAAGCGGTTGCCCAACCCCGGCCAAGAAAACGTCACTTCTGTCAACACTGCCCCCCCTAACAAAGCAGCGAAGGTCAAGCCAAAAACGGCAATAACGGGGATTAAAGCATTTTTGAGGGCGTGAGCCAGTAAAATTCGCCTTTCAGGGATGCCTCTAGCGATCGCAGCTTCTACATAGTCGGCTTTTAAGGTTTGCTTGAGATTGACTCGCACCATTCGTTCAAAAATGCCACTCAATAGCAAGCCAAGCGTAAAACTGGGCAGGATAAGATAGTATAGCGAGGTGAAAAATTGCCCTAAATTAGCCGATAGCAGGCTGTCTAGGGTGTAAAGTCGCGTCATGCCTGTTGGCGGCGTTTCTGAAAGGGGAAAGCGAGTACCCAGGGGAAACCAACCCAATTGAACCGAAAAAATTAACTGAAGGAGCATTCCTACCCAATAAATGGGCAGCGAATAGGTGATAATGCCAAACAGCCTACCACTGACATCGATAGGGGTATTGGGACGCGATGCTGACACAATGCCGATACTTACGCCAATGACGAGGGCGATAATCATGCTGTACAATGCGAGTTCGGCAGTCGCCGGAAAGTGTTGCCCAATAACCTCCCAAACGGTTTTTCCTTGGCTGGTTAGGGAGGTTCCCAGGTCAAAACGGAGCAGTTGAGCTAAATAATCAAAGTATTGCACTAAAAGTGGCTTATTTAAGCCTAATTGCTCTCTTAGGGCTGTTTTTGCGGCTTCTGGTGCGCGGTTGCCTAAAATAGCATCGGCAGGATCGCCCGGAGTTGCCCGCAATAGCAAAAAAACGAGGGTGACAATCGCCCACACCATCAACGGGGCTAATAGCAGGCGAACCAGCAGGTAAGATTGTAAGGCTTTAGAACGGGACATTCAATCGGTTGAGAACAGGCAGGTTGGATAATATCTTAAAATATAGCAGTCTAATTAGAGAAATTAAGGTAATTTATGACGACTCTAGCCATTAAAATTCCTTGTATCACCCACGAGAAGTTTTGGGAAATTTGCCAGGCAAACCAAGACTTGCGTTTAGAATTGACTGCTGCTGGAGAAGTCATTGCCATGTCACCCACTCATACCAAATCCGGTTTACAAAACCCGCTTATAATAAAGGGAAAATAACCGAGACAACTCTAATGCCAAAAAAAGCCTATCTAGCCAATCATCATAGTTCAGAAGAACTAAAGCAAAAGTACCTAAAAAGTCAAGATCCAGT
>JBGTNM010000055.1:0-38055 GCA_041743025.1 Microcystaceae cyanobacterium | reverse complement strand
ACCGGAATGTTGAGTTGTTCGCAAATATCCAAGATTTCTTTGTTGTCTATATTCAATTCTTTTGATAAATCGTAAATTCTGACTTTTGCGTTGTTCATCCACTATCCCCCTGAGACTAGGGTATGTTACTGATTGAATGGCTTAGACGACAGGCTTTGGGTAAACGGGCGTGCGCTGGGATTTAGGGGTTGGCAGTTCAGATAATGAAGGCGTTTATGGCTCCTAGGCGAGGTAAAATTTCTGGGTTAGGGTGGGTTGAGCGGGGGCGACTCAGTAGCGCTCTGACTTAGCCGTTCCCATAGCTGATGGTAGATAGACTCTGGCACGGTGGCTTTGAGGGCGCGTCCCAGTCGATTTTTCTGGCGGGCTTGGCGCAGGCAACTTTCCTGGGGACACAGGTAAGCAGACCGCCCCATTCCCTGATCTAATTGTACCTGTCGGGATGGATAGACTCGGATGATTCGCCAAAAGTATTCTTTAGAAGCGACTTTTCGACAACTGAGACACCGTCGCAGGTTGGGTTTCATCGCTCTTGGGTCATTCTAAATGACTCTCGACGGCAACCGAGGCAGCAGCGATCGCTTCACTGTCGGGGTCGGCTTCTGGGGGTCGGTTGAGTTCCTCTTTGTAAATAGCGACATCTTTAATATCGATTTTCCAGCCTGTTAGTCGAGCGGCCAGCCGCACGTTTTGCCCTTCTTTGCCAATCGCAAGGCTGAGTTGATCGTCGGCTACCAGCACCAAGGCATGGCGTTCCTCGGCGTTGAGGAGGATGACTTGATCGACCCTGGCCGGACTGAGAGAGTTGGCAATGTAGGTGGCTGGGTCGGGCGACCAGCGAATGACATCGATTTTTTCGCCGCGCAGTTCGTTGACGACGGCTTGGATGCGCGACCCTCTCGCGCCAATGCAGGCCCCGACTGGATCGACATCTCGTTCTAAGGTATCGACGGCGATTTTGGTTCGGGGGCCGACGTAGCGTGAAGGGGGGTTAGCTTCGCGAGAAACCGCGACAATTCGCACGATTTCTTCTTCTATTTCGGGCACTTCTACCGTAAACAGTTCGACGACTAACCCAGCAGCCGCTCGCGAGACAATCAGTTGCGGCCCGCGCTGAGAACCTTCGCGTACTTTTTTGAGATACACTTTAAAGCTGGCATTGGCGCGATAGTTGTCGTTGGGCAACTGTTCTCGTTTGGGCAGTAGGGCTTCAACTTCTGGCTGGCCGAAGGAGCTTTGGACGGAGACGATCGCATCTTGTCGCTCAAAACGCGCCACTCTGGCATTGAGAACAGTTTCTTCAATGTCGTTGAATTCTTCTTGGACTAATTTTCGCTGTTGGTCGCGCAGCTTTTGCAGGAGTACCTGTTTGGTTTGAATGGCAGCCATGCGCCCGAAGTCTCGTTGGTCGGGGGTTACGTCTAAGACAACTTCATCGCCGACTTGAGCTTCAGCAGCGACTTTTTGCACTTCGTCGAGCGAAATGTGATGGTCGCTGTTGTCGACGCTATCGACAATTTTTTTGGTAGACAGGACGCGAAAGCCTTCCTCTTCAACGTCGAGTTCGACTTCAAAGTTTTCAAAATAATCGTCGTGAAATTGTGGACGGTTGAGACTTTGCGAACGGCGGTAGCGTTCGTAGCCTTTCAGCAAAGCTTCTCTAAGAGCCTCTTGCACGGCAGATTTGGGTAAATTGTGCCGTTGGCTAATTTCGTCAATCATGTCTCTAAGACCAGGTAAGCTAACCAGGGTCATAATATAAATTACACCTCCTAACAAGTGGACTGGATAACGGATGGGATTAGGGCTGGCTGTCTAAGTGGACGCAAGCGATCAGATGGCGCGGAATGGCTATTGCTTTCCCTTTTTGATTGAGGTAGACGGTTGCTTCGTCACGTCCTTGAAGATTACCGCGCCATTGGTCACGCTCTAAATAGGGCGCGTGGGTTTTGACAATGACGGCAAATCCTTTAAAAGCGATAAATTCGCGATCGTTATTGAGTTGGCGGGAAATTCCGGGGCTAGAAATTTCTAAGACGTAGGCGTTGGGAATGATGGCGTGGGTATCAAGGGTGTCCTCTAAGGCGCGACTCATGCGTTCGCAGTCGTCGAGACTGGTATCGTTTTGGGGGTTGCGAATAGCCAAGCGCAGTACCGGCGGGCGTTTGTTGGTTTGAAAAATGGCCTCGACGACCTCCAAGCCTAATTCTTCGGCGATGGGGGTGGCCAATTCGAGAATTTGGGGTATGAGAGGATGCGTCATCGCTGCTAAGGCAATAAAAAAAGCGGGTCTAGCCCACTTCCTCTTTGGAAATGCAACAATTTGAAAAAGTGGCCGTACAGCCACTTGCTTATTATTGTAACAAATTTTAGAGAATGGGGAATGAGGAATCAGTAATAGAGTGGAGAAATGACCTCAAGCGATCAACTACCACTATTAACTATTCACTATTAACCCAAGTTGCTAGTTACAACTACAATATGACTGCTAATAATCTGATTCTAAAGTTTTTCATCTGTCCACCACAATAACAATAAATAATTTATTATCTGGATTTCAAATTATAACAGACTATTGAGAATTGCTATAATAACGCAAGTTGCTAGTTATCAAGTCAAGCTCAATTAGTATTAACTATTCACTATTAACTATTCACGATAAATATGTCAGCAAGCAAAAAAGTGATCGTTGTGGGTGCGGGATGGGCGGGATTGGGGGCGACCTATCATCTCGTCCAACAAGGTTATCAAGTGACACTGTTAGAAGCTGCTGCTTATCCGGGTGGGTTGGTGGCAGGGTGGAAGACACCAGGCGGACGCTCGGTTGAAGGGGGTATTCATGGTTTTTGGTATCCTTACCGCAATATTTTTAAGCTGGTAGATGAACTCAATCTAACTCCTTTTACCCCGTTTACCCGTTCTGCTCAATATTCTCCAGCCGGTAAGATAGTCGAATCGCCGATTTTTCAAGAAAAACCTCGCTTGCCAACGCCTTTGGGCACGTTTCTTTACACTCACTTCTATCGCCTGCCTTTGAGCGATCGCGCTTCTGCGTTACCTTTACTCTATGCGGTGATTGATTTTGACAATTCCGAGGAGGCTTGGCGGCGTTACGATAAGGTGACGGCTAGGGAATTATTTAAGCAATTTGGCGTGTCGGCGAGGCTGTATCAAGAAGCTTTTGAACCGATGTTATTAGTGGGACTATTTGCACCTGGAGAACAGTGCAGTGCCGCCGCCGCCTTGGGAATGCTCTACTATTTCATTTTAGCTCACCAAAGCGATTTTGATGTGGTTTGGTGTCGGGGAACGGTAGGCGAAATGATTTTTAAGCCTTGGGTCAAGCAAATTGAACAATTAGGCGGAAAGGTTTTAACTAACCAACGAGTTAGTGATATTATTTTGAACGAGCGAGGAGAAGCAAAAGGCGTAATTTGTCAAGGAGAAGTCTATGAAGCAGATGCCGTTATTTTAGCGGTTAGTGTTAGTGGTATCCAAAAAATAGTCGCTAGTAGTAAGGACTTAAACCGCTACCCAGAATTTCGCAATTTGAGTAATTTAGGCGGAATTGACGTATTGGCAACGCGGTTGTGGTTTGATCGCAAAATCTCAATTCCCCTACCTTCTAATGCCTGTTTTGGTTTCGATCCGACAACCGGATGGACGTTTTTTGACCTTAATACCCTTCAGGATGAATACCGAGAAGAATCCGGCAGCGTCATCGAAGCTGATTTTTATCATGCCAATCAACTATTAGCGATGGATGATGAACAAATTGTCAGCAAAGTTCAGCAAGATTTAGCAACGTGCATTCGGGAATTTCAATCAGCACGAGTTATCGACCAAAGTATCATTCGCGTGCGTCAGGGAGTCACGCATTTTGCCCCTGGCAGCTATCAGTATCTTTTACCTGCTAAAACCAGCATTCCTAATCTTTATTTAAGTGGCGATTGGATTATTACCGATCACGGTTCGTGGTCGCAAGAAAAAGCCTATGTCACGGGGTTAGAAGCGGCTAATTTAGTGATTGAGCAATTTGGCATCGGACAGTGTGCTAATATTATACCTATCGAACCAGATGAACCTCACATTCAGTTTGCTAGAATGCTTAATCAAACCGCACGTCACTTTTTTAATAATTTTTTCCCTCATTTTTGGCTACCCTAGTTGTATGTTTACTGAATTACTTGATTGAGAGGTTTCCATGTTTGGCAAACAACCGAAAGATTCGCAACCTTCAGATTTACCAGAACTTCCCGATGTCAGACGTACCAATTTAGAACTTAGCGAACTAGAAGACATCGAACTCATGGATAAACCGGAGGTTGTTCAGCCGGAAGTCGTCACGATTATTGAGAAATTGAGTGGTATTCTTTCTCCCTATTTTATTGTAATTGTTGGCTTGTTCCTCTATCAAGATAATTTTGCGATTGGAGGCGTTTTAATTCTGATTGGATTGCTAACGTTGTTCAAGATTTCTAGAAAGGATATTACAGAGTTTGTTGCAAATTTAAGAAATATGTTGAATTCTGGTAAATAATAAAAAACGTCCTCATGTAGCCATTAAAATAAAAATAGATTGATAAAAATTGGCGATCTTTTGCTGCGATCGCGACAGAGTAGGTGTTACTATGGCGATAGAAAATGATGCAAGGCTGCATTTTGAAACTGGGGAAAGCCTTTACCAGCAAGGTAAGTATTCAGAAGCTTGCCACGAGTATGAACAGGCGATTGTGTTGCATCCTGACTATGTTGCTGCGTACAATAGTTGGGGAAATGCGCTATTTAATCTTAAAGAATACGAACAGGCAATTGAAAAGTATCAGGAAGCAATAAAACTCGATCCTAAGTATGTTACTGCTTATTCTAATTGTGGGTTAGCATACTATAATCTCAAGCAATATCAAGAAGCCATAGAGCAGTATAAGAAAGCAGTAGTAGTCGATCCTCAGTATGTTGATGCCTATCATAATTGTGGGTTAGCATTCTATCGTCTCAATCAATATCAAGAAGCCATAGAGCAGTATCAGAAAGCGATAGAAGTCGATCCTCAGTATGTCGATGCTTACTTAGAGTACGGCAATACATTAGCCGAACTCTATCGTTATGATGAGGCTCTTAATATTTACGAGAAAGCTATCAAGATTGACCCTGATTATGCCTATGCTTATCACAATATCGCTGATTACTTTTGGCAGCAAGGAAAATATAAAAAAGCTAGAGAAAAATGGGATGAAGCGATTAAAGCTTATCAACGCGCTCAGCCGACGGCTAGAAAAGAGAATAATGCTAATCATTTTCTCTATTATGGCAGCGTTTTTTATGAAATTTTTTATGATTTTAAAAAAGCCGAAAAACTGTATACGGAAGGACTGCAAATCGAACCAAACAATATTGATTTAATGATTGCATTAGTTGAACTTTATATTAAAGAACAAGACCTTAGCGGTAAATCTCCGGTAGTTTGGGGTCAAGTCAGACAAAATTATAAAATGGCACTTAATTTACTAGAATTGGAGCTAGATGATGCAACAACCTGGCTTAAAAAAGGAAAATTGTATCTCGTTATGAAAGAATATAAAAAAGCGGAAGAATGTTTTACACAAGCACTTCAACTAGATGACTCCTTGGTAGAGGTTCATTCTAGTTTAGGGGTTGTCCATGTGCGTCAAGAAGATTTTAAGGAAGGCGTTGAGTGTTTTAAAAAGGCGTTAAATATTAACCGAGATCACCTAACGGCACGAAATAACTTAGCAGAAGCCTATCTCAAACTTGAGCGATTTGAAGAGGCACTAAGAGAGTATAAATCTATTATTGAAACAACTGATGGTCATGTCGAAGCACATATTGGTTTGGGAGAAACTTATAAAGCAATCGGAGACAGTGGAGATACCGATATCTATATTTCCGCTATCGAGCATTTCAATGAGGCAATCAAAATTGCTCAATCAGGCAAAGGATCTAAAACATTGAGACAAAAAGAATTAGCGGCTGTGCTTTATTCGAGGGGCTATGCCAGAATTAAACTTTATGAAAACTCCTCGTTTATCCCCAATGAAAATCTCCTTTCTAGAGCATTAGAGGATTTTAGAAGTTGTATTCAGAACGCACCTGAACACTATAAAGGAAAAAGAGCTTTAGAAAAAATAAAAAATCGGTTTTCTCCAACTCAACGTCAATCCCAACTACTAGCCATGATAGGCTCCCTAATTGTTTCTCTAGCTTCATTATTTATTTTTGGAATGGTTCAATCATCTTTTTGGTTTGGAATTCCGACTTTAAATAAAGTTTCTAGCAATACTGCGCCGACTCCTTCATCCCAACCAGAACAAAACGTAAATCAAGGACAAGCAAGTTCTCCAGTTCAAAAAACGGTAGTAACCCCAGAACACCCATTAACTCAAATCAATTCTATTGACACTACTCGTTATTTTTTGTTGACTTTTGATTCGCTGACATTTATTATAATAGGTGTCTATTTACCGCAGCTTTTGAAGTTGAAAGTTGGTGGTAGCGGCATAGAAATCGAAAAAAGTTCTATTGATCAAATCAAAGTTAGTGGGCCACTTGGTATTACTAAGTAATATAGCAATCTCAACTCTACTTATGCCTTCTCTATTCTGAAGAATATTAGAGGATTGCCATTTGAGTTTCAAAGACTAAGCTCATAACATTTTGCCAGACTCTACTTTGCCATTTTTGCAGTAAAGACGAAAATCATCAGCGATTTCATCGGTGACTGGTCATGCTGCTTGACGACAGCAGTACGTTCCTTGGATTAGATTAGGACAAGCTGAATGGCTACAACTGAGTTATAACAAGGGTTTTTCTCCTGTTTTTTGCCTTTTGCTATATCTCCGATTGTAAAGTTATGAAACGTTAACTTGACTATTAAATACTTTATTTTGTAACTTTGAATACAGAAACTATTTTTTCCATTTCCCCTAACTTGTTATTTTTTCTGGGGATGGGACGGCCAACAGCAGCCAACTCAAGAACTGCGGTTGTGTTTTTGGTAGACTCCCTACCCCTAGCCATCATAAGGAGACCTAGAAAATGGTTCAAGTCAACATTCAGCAATCGGCATCGGGTGTTCGCTGGTGCAATCTTCCCCTCAAGTGGAATACTCGCGTTTCCCCTCACGCTCGTCCCCATTTGTGGGTAAAATTACTCAATCAATTGAGTCCCTTCAGTTATGAGGAAGCTCTTTTATTGTGTCAGGCATCGGAATTTGAGTGGATAGCTTGGGTTCCCGATCATGGCGAAGTCACTTTACACGAAAGCCAATTTTGCCTAATGAACTAGCAAGGATTGAGGGAGAGAATAAAGTCTGGGGTAGTGGACTGACACAGCTAAGCCGTTTCTAGCTCAATTAATACCGATAATTTTAAGGGTGAATGACATTCGCCCTTTCTTTTTAAGATAATTTGAGTGGGTAGAGCATGGCACGAGCCATATTGTGGTTAAAAGTATCAGTTGAGTGTCGCCATGTTATTTATGCAATTTAATTAAGCAATTTTTTCATAAAATGAGTAACTCATTGAGAAAATTTGTTATGATGGAGTAAATTAATCAGAAAAATTATTTAGTTACAATTTGTTAAAAAGCCTCTGTTTGTTTCGATTTTAAATATACACTAAAATTAAAATCAATTTTCACTCAATTACCTATTGATTAAGTATTCACGAATCACTAGCTATGAGTTTTTTGGGTACATCTCTTACGTTTTGTAGGCATGATTAGCTAAGAACTGAAGGCTAATAACTCCGCGAAGCGGTGTAATGAATGGTGCAGTTGTGCTAGTTATAGCAGTCTTAGAGGATTAGCAGCATTTTCTCTGCTCTCTGCTTTTTAGCCTTTAAAAGACTTGGTTAATCAAGCTCATAAGGCTGCTATACAAACCTTTGATTTCTAACTGAAAACAAGACTTTTAAGAAGAGGGAAATTAGCTAAAGAGCGGTTGGAAAAGTAAGTCATTACTTTAATAGGTTCGGAACTTTAATAGGTTCGGACAGCGAGCATTGTTGTTTCAATCTAAAGAAATAGGGTAACTTAATCATTCAAGTCGGAGGAATGAGGAATGGTCAATCTGAGTAAGTTTCAAAATGACAATCCAACCCATAAATGGGTTGCGGCGCGGCATTCCTACGAAGCGGACTATCAAGGCAGTCCTGGGGAGAGTAAGAGTGAAACGCACGGTTTGGAAGCTCTCGGCATCCGCAATGTCGCTCGCGTCTATCGCAATCTTTCAGTCGCGCAACTGGTCGAACACGCGATCCTTCGGGGAGAGGGGTTTCTAGCTGATAATGGCGCTCTCGTCATTGAAACCGGAAAATATACCGGACGCTCTCCCAAAGACCGCTACATTGTCACTGAACCCAACACACAGCATGAGATTGACTGGAACCAGCACAACCTGCCGTTGGCTGAAAAACAATTTGCCCCACTCTACCAACGAGTGCTGTCCTACGTTCAGGGGCGAGATCTCTACGTTTTTGATGGCTACGTGGGAGCCGATCCCAAATATCGCTATGGCGTGCGGGTGATTAACGAACTCGCTTGTCAAAATCTGTTCGCTCACCAGTTATTTTTGCGTCCTACGTCTGAAGAATTAGCCAACCATCAAGTGGATTTTACCGTGATTGCCGTACCGGGGTTGCATGGCGATCCAAAGATTGACGGCATTCATAGTGAAGCGTTTATTATCTTACATCTGACGCAGAGAGTCGTGATTATTGGGGGTTCACACTACTGCGGAGAGATCAAGAAATCCGTTTTCTCGATGATGAACTACTACATGACCAAGCAAAACATCCTCCCTATGCACTGCGCTGCCAACGTGGACAAACACAGCCACACCGCGCTTTACTTTGGGCTGTCGGGGACGGGCAAAACGACCCTTTCTGCCGATCCTGACTGTAGTTTGATTGGAGACGACGAACACGGTTGGTCAGCCGATGGTATTTTCAACTTTGAGGGAGGCTGCTACGCCAAAACCATTCGCCTGTCCCCAGAAAATGAACCGCAAATTTGGTCGGCACTTAAGTTTGGTAGCTTGTTAGAAAATGTCATCTTCGACCCGCAAACCCGTACTCCAGACTACGACGACGGACGTTTGACCGAGAACACGCGAGCGGCTTATCCTCTAAACTACATTCCTAACTATTCTCTAGAGGGGATGGGCAACCACCCGAAGACCATTTTCTTGCTCACCGCCGACGCATTTGGGGTTTTACCGCCGATCGCCAAATTGACTAAGGAACAGGCAATGTACCACTTCTTGTCAGGCTATACGAGTAAGCTAGCCGGAACCGAACGGGGGATAACCACCCCGCAGGTTACTTTTTCGGCTTGTTTTGGTCAAGTTTTCTTCCCCTTGTCGCCAATTCACTATGCTCAGATGTTGGGCGAGCGCCTAGAACGCCATCCCGACACGCGGGTTTTCCTGGTCAATACGGGATGGTCAGGAGGAGCTTATGGTACAGGCAACCGCATTGCTATCAGGCATACGCGGGCGATGGTAGCGGCAGCACTCAACGGACAGAGCGATCGCGCCAATTACACGCCCCATCCGCTCTTTAAAGTCCTCATTCCCGATAGCCTACCGAATGTCCCCTCTGAGATCCTCGATCCGAGAAATACCTGGGAAGACCCAGAGGCTTACCAAAAACAAGCCTTAGAACTGGCCCATCGCTTCACCGAAAACTTTCAACAATTTAAGAACGCACCGCCTGAAATTGTCGAAGCTGGCCCGAACACCGTTTTATAGCCGACCAATCCATTCAACGCAGTATTGTGGCTAAACGAAAAAAGGCAGAAGAAAGAGAGTTTTTCCTTCTGCCTTACCTGTATCTAAAGGCTATTCACGAAGTCATACCAAATCCGGTTCACATATCCCCTTTCGTAGAGACGTTGTATGCAACGTCTCTACAGTAGCTTGATCAAAATGAGCTAGGAGGGCACGAGACATCAACGGCACCCCTCGACTGATTTGATTGAAGTGGCGATTGCCATATATAGCATTTCTCGCAACACCAATAGCCTTGGATTGTGATTTGTCTTCTTTTTAGTGAGGGCAGCTTGAGTTAAAAAAATCCCAATTTTCACAAAGACAATCCCACGAGCGGCAATTCCCAATGTGGGATGTTCGCAGCAAAGAATGCCTAAAAACTCTCAGATCTGACCGACCCTACGAGGGGATGAATATCACCGGAGTCACGGGAATTACAGAAGCACAGAAAGCCACGCTTAAGGCATTGGGGGCTGTGGAATGGTAGTGTTAACCGCTTCTAATACCCAAGTCTGGATTAAACGATTGACTTCATCGGGGATTTCGTCGTGGGGACAGTGACCTGCTTTTAGATAATATTCCGTCAAATTGGGATAATATTGGCGGAATTTTGCCCCTCGCTCTCTTGCTTTTATCCAAGGGTCGCCTTCTCCCCATAACAGCAGTAAAGGAAGGGTTAACTGTTGCAGCAAGATGTCTACTGTCTCACCGCGAGGGAATTTAAAGACAGAGGCAAAAACGCGAGCTGCTCCTTGGTCGCAAGAAGGGCGGTAGATGTCTTCGACTAAGCGATCGCTGACTGCCGTTCGATCTAGATAAACTTTTTGCAGGGTCTGGCGAATATTAGAGCGACGGCGCACATACTGAAATAGGAGATAACTAGCCCAAGGATGCAGCAAAATCGAGCGAAACCCTGCTGCAAAAGGATTAACTCGTCGAGGTGAAAGGCTGTCGCTAAAGGGGCCAGCACTATTGAGCAAGATTATCCCGACGGCTGACTCCCGACATTGTGCCCCTACACACAACGACACATATCCCCCCAGCGAGTTGCCCGCCAAAACGACAGGAGAGCCAATGACCTCGGCAATAAAATCGCGCAACTGATCGCGCCAAAGCTGGCTGCTATAGACGAGATCGGGTTTAGCCGATCGCCCGAATCCCAACAAATCGATCGCCCACACGTCAAAATCGCTTTGCAATTGGGCAATATTTTTGCGCCAGTGATCGGTTGATGCGCCAAACCCATGTACCAAGAGTAATGGCGGCTTGTCTGAGTGCTGGCTACCTGCACGGACGTAGTAGAGGGAATGGCCTTGCCACTGCCAGTAAGCCCCGACCATCGGCTCATCGGACGCGATAGAAGCGACTTGCATCATAACACGCTAATTGTAAAGTTATGTTACTAAAGGATAACTGATTAAGGGGAAAGTTGATGACAATCACAGGGTTAAAGTGACTTCTGCTATTGAACGAGGGAGAAAAATCGAAAATAATAAACATATAGCAAAAAACAGATTGAGAACTGCTCCTTTTTCCCTCTGTTCCCTGTTAACTGCTATAGGATTCAAAAAGCGGGTGCATAGTATGGCTAATGGTTAGTTTCTGATAATTTCAGCAAAAACTAACCATTTTTCTTTTTAAAATGATGAAACCCTTCAACCCCGAAAACTTTCTTATCTTAATTGTTGACGATCTAGGGCGGAACTTACAAACAGTTGGCTCAATGCTAGATCGAGAAGGCTATCTGACAACCTTTGCCCTGAGCGGCCCGCAGGCATTGGCACGAATACCAATGGCTCAACCGGATTTGATTTTGCTCGACCTGATGATGCCTCAAATGGACGGAATCCAAGTCTGCCAGCAGATCAAAACGGAACCCGCTTGGCGAGAGATTCCGATCATTATTTTGAGCGCCAGTAATGACTCGGAACAGCTATTACAAGCCTTCAAAAGCGGTGCAGTCGATTACATTACTAAGCCCTTCAATTCCTTAGAATTATTAGCCCGTGTGAAAACTCACCTCAAATTAAAAGATACGCGAGATCAACTCAAGCAAGCTCTCGCGGAACTAGAAGTCTTAGCGACGACAGATGTTCTCACAGGAGTCGCCAATCGCCGTTTTCTTTTTACTTGGGCAAAACAGTACTTTGCTCAATTGGATTTTCAAGTGCCTTCGCTTTCAGTGTTGATGGTTGACATTGACCATTTTAAAGACATTAACGACACTCACGGTCATGCGATGGGCGATAGCACCTTGAGGCTAGTGGCTCAGACCATCAAGCAGATTTTACGTCCAGAAGACTGTTTCGGGCGTTTTGGTGGCGAAGAATTTGTTGCCTTTCTTCCCCAAACGACGATTCTCCAAGCCAGAGAAATCGCCGAAAACATCCGCCGCACAGTCGGAGAAACAGCCTTACTCGTAACAGGACGAGCCATTCATCTCACCGTCAGTATTGGTGTAGCTAATAGTCAGTCAACCGAACTCACGATCGAACCCGCCCTCAAACGGGCAGATGACGGACTGCGGCAAGCGAAAAGCCAAGGACGCGATCGCGTTGTCGTTGATTTGGCCAAGAGCGGAGCGGTGAAAAGTTCCCTATTTACGTGTTCAATAGAGAGTAAACTAAATACTAAATTTATCTACTTTAGCTTCAAGGACAAATCTAAGCGTGAACAAAGATGATAGCCACCAAGCTCCATCTTCGAGCAAGACTCTCCCATTGCTTTTTTCCGCCCGCTCAGGAGCCATCCCCACCGCCCCTCTCCCCGATCTGATTGCCAAGAATATTGATGCTATCATCGAATTATACGCTCAGGAAGAGCGAGGCTTGTCGGAGCATCAACGAGTCCTGGAAAAGATTGCCTCTTTCTTCGGTCGCCCCGCGTTTATGTACAGTCTTTTGGTCGGAGTTTCCCTCTGGATCTTAGGCAGTGTACTCCGAAATTTAGGAATTTTACCTTTTAAGTTCCCCCTTTTCGATTTCTTTGACCAAGGGGTTGATGTCGCTTCGTTACTAATCTCCACAGGCGTACTCATTCGCCAAACCCGACAGGAAAGATTTGCCGAACAGAGAACACAGTTGATGTTGCAACTCAACTTACTTTCCGAGCAGAAAATCGCTAAGCTCATCGCGCTACTCGAAGAATTACGCAACGATTTACCCAATGTCAAAGAACGGCACGATCCCGAAGCTGAGGTAATGCAACAAGCCGCCGACCCCCTGATAGTTTTGGAAGCTCTTCAAGAAAACCTCGATCAAGCATTATCCACAGAGCGTCCCTCCCCTCGTGAGGATAATTCAATATCGTCGCTCAGCGATTGATCAACGCTAGTAATCAGCTTGCAGTTGCCAATTTTAGGCTAGAGAGTCAACCTTTAGGGACTCATAATGATCGTAAACAAGATGCCATTATCCTGCCAAGTATTGTCGGAGAAAAAAGGCACTTCTCCCAGACGATGAGCAAAATCGAGACGCGCACTAAAGCGATCGCTGTACTGCCACTGTAAACCCAGTCCAATCGAGGCTAGCGTATTGACGGCCGGATTGGCAACATTGCCGCTATTCCAACCAGTACCAAAATCCACAAAGGGAATCAGTTGTAAAACCGCATTTTCCCTGGGCAGGCGAACCAGAGGCAAGCGGAACTCAACGGAAGCTAGCAGGCCATTATCCGTTAGCAGCGTATTTTGTCGGTATCCTTCGACGCTGCCCAACCCCCCTAGGGTAAATTGTTCGAGCGAGACGAGCGGACTGTCAGCCAATTGAAAGTCGGTACGTACCACAAATAAAGTATCAGGAGCCAACAGTAGCACCCACTGAGCTTGTCCCCGCCACATAAAAAAAGTGCTATCGGGTGCGTCGGGATTGATGCGGATATCGAAAGGAATTGTTGTACCAAAAGCATCAATACCCCAATTAAACTCCGAGCGAAACGCCAGCACTTCTCGCTCGCTTCGAGAAACCCATTCCTGAAAAAATCGCAGTGTTGAAACCTGCGTCCGTCCCTGATTGTCAGTACCCCGACCGATCAAAGGCTGTTCGCCGAGATTGGCAGGGTTAAAAAGGGTCTTGCTGGTTTGATGGTCAATATCTAGCCCGACCGCAAATTCTTGATAGAAGGTCTGCCAAATCGGTTGGCGAAAGGACAATCCATACTTTTGATAATCTGAGGTAATGTTTAAGACGCTTAAAGGTGGCTCAATAATTTTGCCCGTCAGATTTCTAAAGCTCAACCTCAGACTGCCATTGCGGGAATTGACAGGAAAGCTATAAGAAAATTCGAGATCGTCGCTGCCGTCAGTATTGCGATAGCTTCCTGCCAAAGTATCACCAATACCTGTCAGATTAATGTCCGATAGCTCGACACCGCGCCGGAAACTGCCGACTTGCGGGTTGCGTCCGTTATCTAAAACCACTCTTGGATAGAAAGAGCGAGCCGTCACCACCGACACGTTGAGGATGCTACGGCCAGGCTGAGGGCTGGCTGCCAAGTCAGCCGAGATCCTTTCGATGAGGGGACTGAGTTGCAACAGTTGTAGCGCTTCCTGCAAGCGGTCTTGATTGAGAGGCGGGCCGCTAGCAAGGGCAAGGCGATCGCGCACGTAGTCGGGGCTGAGTTTTCCCTCTACCGTCACGTTAATCGCCTCTAGTTGACCTTCAATAATAGCAATAGTGACGACACCCCCCTCAAGGGTCTGGGGAGGTAGATACGCGCCTGATGTGATGTAGCCATGAGCAACATAAAATTCTGTAATATACGCTCTGACAGCCAGCAGTTGAGAGAAAGTCAGTTCCTTACCTGCAAATTCAGCGACAACCTCGGCCAATTCCTCCTGACTAAAAACCGTGTTTCCTGTAAAACGAAACCCTTCTACGTTAATCGTGTCAGGGATGGTGTCAGGCAGCTTTTCACTCGCGGGGACAAGGGCTGGGGGGGGGTTAAGTGGATTTTCTGGCCATCGGGAGGGCAGGGGCGTTTCGTTCTGAGAGGGCGGACTTGTGACGGGCAACGGCGACAGGGGATTTCCAGGCAAAGAAAGTGGGGCAACCTCAACCGTCTGTGCCTTCAAACGACCGCCCATCAAACTCATCAACCAGGCGGTTTCTACCATCAGAATCAGCAGGGGAAAAAGGCGACGTTTGGGTACTGCTCTGCAAGTCATAACAGGTGGGACTCATAAACCTCAGACGGTGAGGAGTCACAGTAGAGGCTTGCGCTGTCAACACTATCCTACCTCGCTCGTCTGTTCGCCATCCTTGAGCTTCCACAATCGCAAAAGTTTCAGTCTGAGCGGCTTGCGTGGGTACTAACGGCACTGAAGGCGTTTCAGGCAAGGGCGATCGCGTTTGTGGGCGATCGTTAGTGTTAGGATAGCCTAATTCGGTCAATCCTGTCTGAGTTTGTACAAGATCGTTGGGACCGGGCGGCAATCCCCCTCGTCCAGTAATGACAAATTCCCCTTGGGTAAAAGCACCTCCTGGACTGCACGCTTCTATGACAAGCTGTTGGGCATCGACGACGGTTTCTGGCAATTTGACGAGGCTGCTCTGAGGATCGACATCAGGTCGATTGAGAGCGAGAGTTCCCACTTGTCCGAATTGGGAACTGGCAGTGATGTCACTCAAGTCGGTGAGTTCGCCTCTGGGTTCAATGCCAAAAATTCCTGTCGCCGTAATGTTGATATTGCCGCCATTGCCTTCAAACGCATTAGCATCAATATTACTATCTTCATTAGGAACGGCGATGATGAATTGGGCAGTAATATCGATGTTGCCCCCATTACCGCCGCCACCTGCTTCTGGTGTGCCTGCTTGCGTAGAAATTTGACTGTTATGCAGCAAAATTAGAAAATCTTGCAGGTTTAAACGGATATTTCCCCCTTCTCCTGAAACAGATTGGGCCGTCAGTTTACCTTGATTGTTCAATAAGATGGATTGGGCATTGATATTGATGTCTCCGGCGTTTCCCATCCCAAAACTACTGACATTAATTTCCGCTCCATCAGTAACACTCAATAAATTCGTCGTAATATTAATACTGCCTGCATTACCTAACCCTTCACTGGTAGCTACCAAGGCACTCGGAACGAGAGTTGTCTCTACAATATCGCCTTGACTGTCTAAGTCTACGTTAATCCCCATACCGCTCAAATCTATGGATTCTGAAGTAGAAATGGTAATATTCCCTCCTTGACCAGCACCGGAGGTTCGTGCTGTAATTGTTCCGCCATCTTGCACGATTAGCCGCCCGGTTATGATATTTAAATTGCCTGCATCACCGGCTGTTTCGGTTGAAACGGTTAATCCACTAATTCCTACCAGGGAAGAGCTGCCACTAATTTCGACTGACTCAGACGCTAGCACGGTTATGTTGCCACTTCTTCCCCCAAATTGACTGGGATTTTCTGCATCAAGAAATTCAGAACTCGAAAAAATCCCCGCTCCATCCTGTATTATCAATTGCTTGGCTATCAACGTTATATTGCCGGCTTGTCCATTACCCAGCGTATTCGTTGACAAGTTAGTCGAGATTTCTAATCCATCTGCTATTGTTCCCGCACCAGCCAGCTTAATCGATTCCGCAGCCTCGATCAAAATCTCTCCTGCCGATTTTTCTCCAAAATTGAACGAGGAAATCTGGGAACCCTCTGTCAGAGTGACTTGCTTTGCTGTTAGCCGGACATTTCCACTACCAATCTCCTCACCCCCCATCACAGGACTAAAATCTGACACATCTATGCTAGTTCGTTGAGAAAGTGTGATATTTTGAAAATTTTGAACACTGTCATATCCTAATGCCCAACCGCGATCAACAGGTATTAAACTGACTGTATTGTGACTGCTGACGCTGCCGATTTCTATCCGTCCACCTGGTGCCTGTAAATTGAATCTATCTTCCAACAATTCGCTGCCGACGAGCGAAACATCTCCACCCAGCAAGACTAACGTTTTACCTGGTAAGATCGTTAGTTGGGTTCCCTGCACTTGTATTGGTTGCGCTGCTGTCCCAAATTGCAAACCGACAGGCACGCTGACAGATAATAACGGTAATGTTTGACCGTTGGTTGCTGTACTAAATTGAGTTCCATCAGCAAAGTTGATACTGCTAGCTGTACTCGCGATAAACGAGCCTTGTATATCTATTGAAGCATTCGGCCCGAAGATAATTCCATTAGGATTGATTAAGAAAAGACTGGCTATGCCACTGTTTTGGATGAATCCATCAATATTAGAAACTTGACTTCCCGTGACACGACTGAAAATATTGACAATATTCGAGGCATTATCAAAAAAAACAGAGCCTCCCGTGGGAACGGAAAACTCTTGAAAGCTGTGGAACAAGTTCTGTCCGATACTGGTTCCATCAGTAATAATATAGTCGAGGTTTTCAGGAGTCACCCTAGTCGGAGTGTTTAAGGTTCCGTCAGATGAGATCTGAGCTTGAACCTGGGAAGGCGCTAGGACGCATATCAATGTAGAAATTAATAAAGTGCTGACGTAACTTGTCATTGCTGGCTAGAGAAGATTTCAAAACTCCTACCATTATAAGTTTAACAGGACTTACGCAGTGACGCTATATGTAGTGTGATCTCTTGAAAGTGGGTAAACTGCGATCACTTTCTTTGAACCTGTCAGCGATTGTTAAATCACTATACACTATATGTAGCGTACTTGCGTAAGTCCTGTTTAAGTTTAATAGCAACGTTTTTTTCCTAATAAATAGTAGCAGAGTTGCGGTTGAGTTGAATTTGTGATTTGCTCTTTTGCAGTTTGAGCATTCTGATGAGAAGAAGTATCTATAGATTGAGCGATCACATTAGGAGAAAAAGTGATAAAACTTAAGGCACTCGCAGCCAACAGAACGAAGGAAAATTGAATTGTGGTTTGAGCGGTGGCGGAAGATTTAGCTGGCATGGCGGACTCCTTTATTTGTTTTCGACACCTTTATCATGGCATTGTTTCTAGGAGTAAACTACAGCAAGATTTCGAGACTTTTCAATTTTTTTTATTTTTTTTAAAAGTGAATACACGGATTAGTTATTCATTTACATTAGTCCGCCCACGCTTGATTCTCGGTCAGAAGCCTTTCTGCATCTTCTGAAGCAAGCGGTCTGGAGAAATAATAGCCTTGCCCGTATTCGCAGTTGAGAGACTCTAGTACCTTGACTTGTGCCGCCGTTTCCACCCCTTCGGCAATCACGTCTAAATCCAAATTGTGTCCGAGGGTGATGATAGTGCGGACGATTTGCGTGTACTTGTCGCTATCTTCCCCTTCTTCCATGCGGCTGACAAAAGACTTATCCACCTTGAGCGTGTCAATGGGAAAGCGATGTAGGTAGCTCAAAGACGAATAGCCCGTGCCAAAATCATCAATGCTCAGCCTCAATCCTAGCGATTTTAACCGTTTGAGCAGCGTAATGGCCGTCTCTACGTCATTCATCATCATCGATTCGGTAATTTCTAATTTAACGCGATCGCCCGTAATTTTCTCCTCATCTAAAATGGCGCGGATTTGTTTGACAAGATCGGGTTGGGTAAACTGACGGCTCGATAGATTAATACTCATAATCAGGGGGGAAATCTGGGGATATCGCTCCTGCCAAGTGCGGATTTGTCGGCAGGCTTGGCGCAAGATCCACTGTCCCAACGGAACAATCAGCCCCGTCTCCTCGGCTAAGGGAATAAAATCTCCTGGAGAAACAAATCCCCGTGAAGGCGAGTTCCAGCGCACTAATGCCTCAAATCCTGCTATTTTTTGCGTTCTAAGCGAGACAATCGGCTGATAATACAACTGAAACTCTTCATGTTTGAGAGCAGCACGTAAATCTGTCTCCAACTGCCAGCGTTGGACGGCTTCTGTGTCCATTCCGGCTACAAACATCTCGTGGCGAGCTTTACCCAACTCTTTGGCCCGATACATGGCAATATCGGCATAGCGTAGGAGTTCCTGCTCTCGAAAAGCCTTGCCTGTGCGCTCGAAGGCAATACCAATGCTGACAGTGATAAAGATTTCTTTTCCTTGCCAATAAAAAGGTTCGCTCAAATCGTGTCCGATGCGATCAGCCAAGTTATTAGCTTCCTCGGTTCCCGCGCTAGATTTTAACCAAAGGGCAAACTCATCGCCGCCGACGCGACCCAGTTGCAAAGAAAAAGTGACCCGTTTTTGTAGCCGTTGGGCGATCGCGATTAACAGATAATCGCCTGCTTGATTGCCCAATCCATCATTGATCGTTTTAAAACGGTCTAAATCCAAAAATAGTACGGCAACCCAAGGGTGATGAAAAGGCGTTGTTCCATCGTTCGCTCGTTTGAGTTGCTGCAAAAACAAGCGTCGATTGGGCAGTCCCGTTAAAGGGTCGTGATAAGTACGATAGATCGCCTTGTAAGCCAACAGAAAAGCTCCTGATACCAACAAAGCCAACGCAGGCGGAACCCAAGGAATCCAGCCCAATAGCGAAAATAACCAGAAGCAGGCCCCCCACAAAGCGATTAGGGCGATCGCGATGGCTCCTCCTAGCGGCACTAGGCGGTTAAAACGCCAAACTAAAATTCCCCCCATCAGCGACCAAAACCAGATCCACAGCCATTCTTGCCACTGCCGCCAGAACCAAAATTGTCGTTCTTCGTCAAGCATAATGCTAAGCAATTGGCTGACCATTTGGGCGTGAATGACCACACCGGGCAAGCGAAAAGCCTTAGTTTCTCCAGCACTGTAAGGGGTCAAAAATAAATCTTTGGCACTCGGCGCGACGGTTCCAATCAAAACGACTTTACCCTCAATCCACTGAGGCTCGAACTCCCTGTCCAACACCTGTTGCAAAGAGAGGGTGCGAACTACCCGATTTGCTTGGCGTGAACGATATTGAAGCATAATTTGCCATCCTTTTGCCTCGCTAACGGGCATTTGGTAGCCGCCTGATGTAGCTAAAAGCGAGGGTAGAAGAATATTGTCGATTTTCAAGCCATCGGGCAGTGCTTGCACAGAAAGGGGACGATCTCTGAGATAGTGCAGGCTCACGCGCAGTCCCAATGAGTAATGAGGTTGCCCGTCTAGATCAACATAGAGTAAATTGCGGCGAAGGACGTTATCAGCATCAATCACAAAATCGTTAAAGCCGACGCGATTGGGGGGTACACCAGCCGGTGCTCTGACGTTACTCACCTTTTCTTCAATGGCAATCACATTGTCTGCTTGCAGTTCTTGCCACAAAGCGGCTTGACCAGGAGGGTGAGGAATATCTCGCAATAAATCCACACCAATCACTTTTGGCTGATATTGCTGCAAGGTTTTTAAAAGATCGGCTAGCGTTTGATCGGAAATTGGCCAGCGTTTGAGCTGCTGAATATCTTCGTCGGTAATGCCAACCATCAACAATCGAGAATCGAGGGGCGGGGTGGGGTGCAAACGCACCATCTGATCGTAGAAAAATAGCTCTAGCGATTGAAATCCGCCGCTTTGTCTGATCGCTACAACACTGCCTGTGACCAATAGGCTCACTAGAAAGATTTTAGCTGCCTGGGAAAAAGATAAATTATGGATCACTGTCTTTAAAGAGAGCAAGTTAATCGAGACAGATAGCAGCGATAGCAAACTTTGACACTCCCCAGGGCTAAAGCCACGGGGATTCTTCCTTCAGCGAGCCAACTTGCCATCATAAGATTGCTCCAACAATAGTAGAGGTCGATTCTCCAGAAGCGTTATTTGCGCTTGTCGCAAAAGTTCCTGTATGCCCTACAGTACCCAATCCTGAGTTAAGGATGTTTATACCAGCGTTATGATCTCTGTCTAACTTGCATCCGCACTGACAAACGTGAGTACGAGTAGATAGAGATTTTTTCACAATTACGCCACAGATAGAGCATTCCTGAGACGTATAGGCAGGATTCACAGCAATAGTAATCCTCTTAAAAACCTTGCCAAAATACTCCAACCAAACTCTAAATTGATACCATCCAGCGTCGTTAATTGACTTTGCTAGACAGTGATTTTTAACCATGTTCTTAATACTCAAATCTTCATAGACCACTACATCGTTAGATGTGATTACGCACCGTGCCAATTTGATGGCATGGTCTTTACGTTGTCTACTTATTTTGAGGTGAACTAACCCAAGTTTAGTTCTAGCTTTGTGTCTATTGCTAGAGCCTTTAACTTTTCTTGAAACAAGTCTTTGTGACCGTTTCGACTTCTTGAACCCAGTTCGATAGAACCGAGGATTTTCAACTTTGTTACCCTCCGAATCGGTATAGAAGCTCTCCAAGCCAACGTCTAACCCAATAGTTTGATGTGTTGGTTCAATGACTTCTGTCCGGTCAATAGACACACAAAACTGAACGTAGTAGCCATCTGCACGTTTTACCAGCCTGACTCGCTTAATTTGATCTAGTTGGTAGAAGTATAGATCTCTAGTTCCTTTCAGCTTGAGTTTACCGATCTCATTTTTATCAGTGAAAGTTATTGATTTGCGATCTTCTGATAGCTTCCAGCCAGAGGTTTTGTACTCAACACTCCTACAGTTCTTTTGAAACTGTGGATAGCTTTTCTTGCCGACTACTTTATTTTTGCAACTAGCATAAAAACGAGTGATAGCAGACCAAGCGCGTTCAGCCGCAGCTTGTCTAGCCATTGAGTTCAGTTTGTCAGCAAAGGAAAACTCTTTAGCCAACAACGCACAATGTCTTGATAGTTCAACCCAGGACTTAGCCACACCGTCCATCCACAATTGAATAGCTTTATTTCGGATGAACTGAGTTGTCCGAATAGCTTCATCTATTGCAGTGAATTGACTGACTTTACCGTAGGTTTTGAACTCAAAAACTATCATGCGCTACCTTGCACCTTGATGAAGTCAACGCAGATGAATGAGGGAACCTCAGAAAGAACGTTAACATCTTCCTGCTTTATGATAGCATAGTTTTTGTAAGATATCAAATTTCGGTAAGCGGCAAAATTGAGTGGAAAAAATCGTCCTCAATTGCCTGTCTCACACCCTTATCTTTACAGGTTACTAGACACTCAAGGTTATTGAGCAGTAATATAGAGTAAGCATAGTATTGTTTAGAATAACTTGAGAATTATTCAATTCAAGTTAAAAATATCGTATCAGGGGTGTTAACTAAGGTTATTTAGCATGATAAAGCACACGCGGCTCCTCAAAGGATTAGGTCTTTCCTGTCTTACCTTACTCTCTGCTTGCCTTGCTTCCGGCTTAGGAAGTCAAGTAGAAGCAGCCACCCCTAGGTCATCTGATCGCCATGGATTTCCCGAAAGGCGCATTGGTGGAGGAACTCGCTCTCCTAACAATGATAGTGCGCGTTCTGGATTCCCAGACAAGCGAGCAGGCGGGGGGACTCGTCCTGTTACAGCAGCTTGTGCTTTCTCGCCGCAAGAATTAGTTGCTTTGATTCCTGATAACTTATTAGGACAAACCGCCTCAGCCTCTCCTCAATTACTCTTTCACGTCCCTGCCATTTCTCGGTCAACCGCCGTTGAATTTGTCCTGCGAGATAAGAGCGATCGCCAGATCTACGCTACCACTTTTTCAGGACAGGGGGAATCAGGCATGATGAGCCTGCGCCTTCCCGCAACTGTCCAAAGTCAATTGTCTGTGGATGAAGAATATCATTGGTATCTATCGGTCATTTGTAATCAAAAAGACCGCGCTCACGATATCGTCGTCGAAGGCTTGCTCAAGCGTATCACCCCCAATGCCGCACTAGCACAACAACTCGCGCAAGCGACTTCCCTCGAACAGGTCAAACTCTATCAAGATAATCAGTTGTGGCATGAGGCACTGACCACGCTTGTAAACCTTCAGCGTTCTCAATCATCTGAGGGAGAACTTCTGCCCTTATGGACAGGTTTGCTAGAGTCTGCTCAACTCGTGACTTTAATTCCTCAAGCCTTCTTAAGCGAACCGTTGATGGAACTTGAGTTACCCCAGTCAAGTCTAGCATTGCCTTTGTTTGCGGGTACCGATATCCCTCAAAATTAATTGCCTGAACCGCTTTTTAGCGATTGAGCAAACCTCGCCAAAAAAACTGAGGTAATACCAACATCCGCCGCCAACGCCAGGGTTCTTGATACAAGCGATAAAGCCATTCTAAATGATTCTCGCGCAACCATCGGGGAGCGCGATTTTTAATACCTGACCAAATATCAAAGCTACCGCCTACCCCAATCCAGATAGCTTCAGGACAGAGGGAGCGGTTTTGGACAATCCAAAACTCTTGACGGGGAACGCCTAAACCCACCAAAATCAGTACGGGCTGTTTTTCTTGCAATGTTTGCTTCCAATGGGCTTCTTCTGCCGCAGACAGATATCCGTGTGAGTCAATAATAGCGAGCTTGGGAATTTTATTGCGCCAATAAGCGGCAGCAGCATCGGTTACATCGGGTTTACCTCCATAGAACGCCACCTGTTGAGTCTCGTCTAGCATCCCCAGTTGGTTTAACAGCGACTCTGCCAATTCAATCCCCGGACAGCGCCGTTGTTGCTTGCCCCGAAACCTTAAATAAAGTACCACTCCCGCTCCATCAGGAATGACTAAATCGGCTTGGCGAATAATTTGAGCGACGCTAGGTTCTTGTTCGGCTAACATTGCCATTTCTGCATTCAGAGTCACCACATGAACCCCCCGATGGGAGTGGAGGCATTCTATTAACCAGCCGCCATAGTTATCTAGCAGGTGGACGGGTAAACCCAGTATAGAAAATGAGGGAGGATTGGTTAACATATTGAGAGTGCGAAGGGGAAATCTTATCATTAATTATCTGCGATTATCGAGTCATGAACTGACTGAGTGAACTACTACGGTAGTTCATATTTCGCACAGTTGCTTATTTTCAGGAGTTATCTCGGCACTATTTTTAAGATAGTCTTTTCCCCATTTACATCCGAGTTTAACTAATTCATCGAGGCGATCAATTCGTGCCAAATTCCAGAGAATCATTCTTCCTCGTCCATCAACAGAAGCTAAAACCTGACCATCAGAACTAAAACTGAGACTATTAACAATATCAGTGTGTCCTTGCAAAGTATACAATTGTTTTCCGCTTTGACTCCACAGTTTAATCGTTTTATCGGCACTGGCAGTCGCAATTATTTTGTCATTAGGACTGAAACTGGCACTGGTAACGCGACCGTCTGGATGAGTGTATTTATCTTTATTTTCATGTAAAACTATCGGGGCGCGTCCGTCAAGAAACCAGAGAATAGCAGTTTTGTCAAAACTCGTTGAAACCAAAGCGTTGCCATCAGGACTGAAGCTGACACTGGTTAAATTGTCGATATGTCCTTTCAAAGTTTTAACTTCTTGCCAAGATTGTTCTTGTTGTTTCCATAGTTTAATAGTATTGTCTCGACTGGCAGTTGCAATAGTGCGTCCGTTAGGAGAAAAACTAATACTCCTGACCAAATCTTGATGGCCGTCTAAAGTTCCTATCGGATTGCCGTCTTGATTCCACAATTGAGTGCGATTGTCATAACTTGCCGCAATAATTTTACCATCAGGACTAAAAGTAACATCCCATATTTCTTGTTGAGGAGATTGATTTTTATTCCAGACTAAATCTTTGACCTTGTCGCCTTCTACACGCCAGAGAATAACAGCTTTTTTTCCTTCTGAATCAGTACCGCCAATCGCTAGCAGGGTACTGTCTGGACTAAAGTTAACACTAAAGGCCCCTTGAGGAAAAGCTAGACTCAAGTTAACACTAAAGGCAGCAATCGTTTGCAGTAGTTGTCCGTCGCGAGACCAAACCTTGACAGTTCCATCGGCACTCGCCGTTGCAATTTTTTTGCCATCTGGACTGAACCGAACTTGATAAATAAATCCTTGATGAATATTATTGTGATAAATTTCACTTTTCTGATAAATTTTTTGATTAGAACGCCAAAGCTTTACTGTATTATCCAATCCAGCACTAGCTAAAGTTTGACCATCAGGACTAAACTTTAAATCTAGAATTGAATTATCGTGTCCGATTAGCGTTTTAAGTAATTGAAATTGTTTCGTTTGCTCGTTAAACTGCCAGAGTTTAATCGTGCGATCGCTACTAGCCGTTGCCATCATCGTCCCATTCTGATTAAAGCTAACCTGAGTAACGGCATCGTCATGTCCTTCTAGTGTTTGAATATTTTTGCCTTCAAGCGTCCATAGTTTAACCATTTTATCATCACTTGCTGTCGCTAAAATTAACCCATGAGGACTAATACTAACTGGCGCGAAACTAATTTGATTGATTTTTTTAGAATGCTCGTGATTGAAAGATATCAGTTCTGTTCCGTTAAGCGTTAACAGTTTAACTTTCTCGTCATCGGCGATAGCTAGCTGTTGTCCATTAGGGTTAAAACGTATCGTATTAACTGGTCTATTTAAAGAAATTTCCCTAATTTGTTTTCCCTCTAGCGACCAAAGCTTCAGTGTTTTATCTTGACTGACAGTTGCCATTAATAAATTTGTTAAGTTAACATCAAAAGCATTAATGGTTTGAGAATGTTTAATAAGTTTATCTTCCAGGACTGGATTGAGAGTATTGCTATTTAAAACTCTCAATTTTATGCTTGAATTTAACTCAGCAGAATTAAACTTAACAATACCAAGAATTCTGTTATCAGGTAGAAACTGAACTTGAGTAATTCTTTCGCTAGAATCATAAAATTTCTTCTCTTGTAATTGTTTCCTACTAGAATCCCAGAGTTTAATTGAATTATCATAACTTACAGAAACAATCTTATCATCGCCACTAAAATCAACACTAGTAACAGGTCGATTGTGTTCTAAGCGATTGTATTCTCTAAATTCATCTACACCATAAAGCGTTGCTCGCATCGCTTCAGTAACCTGCAAAATTGCTTGTTCTTTTTGCCAAAACCAACAGTCTTTCCAAATAATTCTACATTTGAGGGATTCTCGTGCGTTCAAAACGGCAAGCAGAGACTCTAATGAGTCTCTATTGGAGTGATATCTTACATTAGCAACTTCAATTGAAGCTTTGACAGCTTGGGTTTTTACCTGTTGCCACGATACCCATAAAATTACAAAAGGAATAATTAAAATTCCTGTAAACCAAGCCAGTAAATTTGCTTTTGAAAGTTGTTTATTTTTGCTTTTTAATATTTTTTGCTGATTTTCTAGCAGTCTATTTTGACAAGTTAATTTTTCAGTTAGTCTCTTTTTATCTTGTTTTAAATTTTCAATGTCCATCTGTAATTTTGTGCCTTGATCTTGACGAATTAACTGCGCCACATAATCATGAACTAATTGATAATAATCTTTTTGTCTTTCTTGAACAATAAAGACTAATCCCGATCTGACAAATATTTTTAAAACAAGCGACAAGCTAGATAAACTAAGCGTGTGTTTGGTGGGTACTAACTCTTCAGCTAGCATTTGTAAATCTTCTTCGAGATCGATTTGAGATTTAAGAGATTTTTCTAAATCTTCTAACGTTTTAATCGGTCGAATAATATTTTCATCAGTTAATAAATGTAGAACTAATTGAGCTAGGTATTTATTTTCTTGACCACAATCATCAATGACTGAATTTAAATACTCTCTAACTAAATTATCTTTAGGGTTTTTTCCTAGTGCTTGATAATCGGTAAGATTTCTAATATTTTTCTCCTGCAACTGCGCTCCAACGACTTGCAGTTCTATAGGACGAACCTTTTGGTCTTCATTGAAAACTAAATCTTTAACCAGTTGATGAATCAAATTAGTTTCTAAAAAAAATCGGGAACGCTTTGACAATTCATCAATCACTTGAAAAGCTTGTTCAGGCGTAAAATTTTCAATAATATACAAGTTTTTGTTATCAAGAATGTTATTGTTAATAGCTTTGAGATTAACTTTTGTAGCACTACTGAGAATAAAATGAATATAATCCTCGCGCAAACATAAAAGCACTTTGACATACAAAATCTGTAAACAATTTTCTAAAAACTCAAAAAATTGTCTTCTCTGCTTGACCTGGTGAAAAGTAAAGAAAAACTCCTCAAATTGATCAAAAATAATAAAGGTATAAAGATTAGCAGATTCATTAATCGTTAACTGTCTGACTACTGATTCTTGCATACTCCTTTCGTCTGTGGTTTGAGCTTGTTCTACCAATGCCAATAAATTCGGATCGATATATTGTGTTAATTTTTTCTGTCTAAGCTGATTAATTAGATTTTTGCCTAGTTCTTTTGCCCAACCACTTCGAGGATAAACTCGTTGTAGAATAGGAAGTATTTGTCGGTTGTTGAGAAATTGTTTTTGATGAAGCTTCGGTACTAGTCCCGCCTCCAATAGAGAGCTTTTACCGACACCAGATTGACCAATGACTACTGTTAATTTTCGTTCAGGATTAGCTAAATTATTGACCAGATGTTCGATATCGTCTTCCCGTCCAAATGCTTGTATAGATTCTAAGTTTTCTAGACGTATTGGGCCAACAAAAGCTGTCAAACCTGCCTTTTGTTTAAAGCGGCGCTGTTCTTGTTTAATGCGATAAGCATTTAAATAGTCTTGACAATCAAGATACAACTGACGCAAATCTCTAAGCAGACGGAGATAAGATTGAGGATAATTAATAGAAGCAAACTTTGCCGCTTCTTTCTGATATTGTGTTGAGAAATTATCTTGATTTAATCTTTTATGAATTTGAGACAGAATTAGCAAATAGAAACTTTTATAATATTGCCAATCTGTCGGTGCTTTTTCCAAAAAATTTAATGCTTTTTGTACATTTAAAAGAGCTTCTTCTAAATCAGATTCTTTTAAATTTATTTCTGCTATCAAGCCGTAGGTCTGTGCCAACCGAACGGAATCGCCATAAGTTTTTTGTAATAAAATAGATTCCTTAGTAATTTGTTTTAACCCTTCCCAATCTTCCAATAGGAGAAGAACTTCTCCCAAGCAGTTAATAAATCTGGCTTCTAAATCTTTTCTACTCAATTGCTTAAAAATTTGTAAACAGTTTTGAAAATTAGATTTAGCCTTAAGCCATTGGACAAACTCTCCGGCTTCTGCTTGATAGCAATAGCATAAAGCAATGTGATAATAGAGAGTTGCTTCTTTTAATAGCAAGTGAAAATCTTGTGAATTATTTCTCGCTTTTTGAATTCCTGCTAAACTTTTTTGATAACGCTGAAAAGCCGTATCAAGCTTACCTTGGCTGTAAGCGTCCCTTCCTAAAACAAATTCTAAACTAGCATCGAGTTCAGGACTTAAATGCCATCCTGCTTTTTCTAAATCTTCTAATGCAGCTTCTAACTCTTGTTGATAGTTAGTTCCCCATAAAGTAGTATTAGTAATAAATTTTCCTGGTTCTAACGCTAAAAGAGTTTTATAAAACTGCTGTTCTTCTTGTTGTAAAGTTTGCCATAATACTTCAGGTTCAATCATAAAAAAGACTGGTGTTCCCCAATTTTTTAGATCGGGTGCTAGTCGTTGAATTTCTAAAAAAATTGCTTGATTAACCCAAAGAATTATCGTAAAAGGGCAGTGTTTTTCAAATTCCTCTCTAACCTGATTAGTTGCTTCTAATAGTTGCTCAATAGCACTGACTGACTCCAACCCTAAAATCGTTAAAGCTTCTGGTTTTTCATCTGTATAAATCGTTTGTATTTTGCTAAATAAATTAGTATCTTTCGGTGATAAATTTAATTCACTAACCGTTAAATTATATTTCTCTTTGCATAACTGTTGAAGTTGCTTGGCTAATTGCTGTTGTAATCCTAAATAATTACAATGAGCAAATTTAAGAAAAAATTGCCCATGACCGGCTCTAACTGCCCAAGCAAGCGCATTAAGAGACTGTTGGTTATATTGAGCGATATCTTCGGAAGCCATTAACTTAACTGGTTAGGTGGGCATTGCCCACCCTACTAGAATGATTATTTGCCAAACCCCTTACCTCGCTTAGTAGAGGCAACTGTTAGGCAGCTTTCTACTTGCTGGTATAGCTTATCAGTATCGAGGTTTTGACCGATTAAAACAAGTTGGTTTTTGGGCTGTCCTTTCCAGTCATCATCTTCGATGGTAAACCGCTTACCACTTAAATGAAAGATGTGCCGTTTAGGACTTTCATTAAACCAGAGAATACCTTTAGCGCGAAAAACATTTTCGGGCAATTGATTGTCTAAGAAATACTGAAACTTGCGAATAGAAAAAGGCTGGTCACTTTGGAAAGAAACCGAAATAAACCCATCATTTTCTAAATGATTAGAATGGTCGTGATGATGATCGTGGTCATGATGATGGTGATCGTGATGTTCCTTCTCGTCTGCTTTCTCAAAATACTTATCGGACTCGAACAATCCTACACTGAGAATTAAGGGGAGAGGAACTTGTGATTTTTGGGTGCGAAGAATTCTCGATCCTTGTTTCATCTCCCGAATGCGAATTTCTAGCGCGTCTACATCTCCTTCATCAACTAAATCAATCTTGTTGAGAACGATAATATCGCCGTAAGTAATTTGACTCAAAGCTGCTTGCGAGTTGAACAGATCGAGGCTAAAGTTAGCGCAATCTACCATCGTAACGATAGAATCGAGGCGCGTCATGTCTCGCAATTCCGTCCCTAAAAAGCTGAGAGCGACTGGTAAAGGATCGGCGACTCCCGTTGTCTCTACCACCAGATAATCGACCTTTTCAGGGCGTTCTAGGACTTTGTAGATTGCTTGGATGAGGTCTTCGTTGATGGTGCAACAAATACAGCCATTGCTCAGTTCCACCATATTATCGTCGGTGGTGATAATGAGTTCATTATCGATGCCAATTTCGCCAAATTCATTGACGAGAACGGCAGTTTTGAATCCCTGCTGGTTGGTGAGGATGTGATTGAGGAGTGTCGTCTTGCCACTGCCGAGGAACCCTGTAATAATGGTTACAGGCAATCCCTGTTTAGGTGCATTCATTGCCTCTGAAGTTGCTAATTGTTGATCAACTGATTGCATAGTCTTCCCGTCGCTGACAATATTTAAATACATCAAATCAAGTAGGTTGACAGCCAATGTCACCTGCTTACCATTATGGCGAACTTTGGGGGAATCATATCTTAGTATTTATGCAGCCATCTTTAACCAAGCAAAAACTTGATTGACAGTTAGGTTAAGTTCAATTTCTGGTAAATTTGGTAAAATATCGTCATTTTGTAGCAGAATAGGCTGTTGTGCTGGCAAGAAAACCAAAATACTGAGGTCATCTGGATCGACGAACCAGCCAAGACGGCTACCATATTGTAGGCAATGTAAGATATTGCCAATAACTTTGTTCGGTTTTTGTTCTGGGGAGAGAATCTCAATTATCCAATCTGGCGGCAGAACGAAATTGTCAGGAACGTTGCCATCAGGGGTAAAAGGGATGCTTTTCCACTGAAAAACGGCGACATCGGGAACAATAGAACGTCCACCAAAACTACAGCGCAATTCAGGAAAGGCATAGGCAATTTTGCCATCTTCACTGACTTGATTGATAGCAGCACAGATTTTACCCTGTAAGCGGCTGTGTCTCCCTTTGGGTATGGGTTTTTGAACGATCTCCCCGTTGAAGTATTCGCTGGCAGGTTTCGTTTCTGGCAGTTTGAGAAATTCTGGTAAAGTTAAGGTTTTAAGGGGGGTTTGTGCCATTGAAGCTTAGGGAGGACAGAATAAGCTTTGATTTTAATTGTAGTGGCATGACACGATTAAAATGGTACGTTACACTTTATTAAAGCTACTAACTTAGAGTGTAACCCATGAGCCAAACACCTATTACCATAATTCATTCCCTAGAAGAAGTCTTAGGACAAATTAACCAGAAGTTAGACAAGCTTCAGGAAGACGTTACGGAGATCAAAATAGGGCAAGTCAAGCTAGAAGAAAAACTTGAGACGCTTGAAACTGAACTAAAAAGAGAAATTAAAGCACTCTCATCGGAAGTACAAGGAATTAGAAAGCGGTTAGATACCCAAGAGTTTATTAACCGTTCTGTTGTAATTGGCTTTGTCTTAGCGATCTCAGCCGGAGCGGTTAAGTTGTTTTTTCCAACCTTCCCCAGTTAATCGTATTAGGTAAAAAAAATGACAAAAGTATTGAGATAAGTTTCATCTCACCAGATGATGAAAATGAAAAATTGCGCTATCAAACGTATTTGGATGCACTTAACAGTCAACTTGAAGAATACGTGAGGAAGTTATTTTTAACTAACCTCTTTAACAGAGGGTGGGCATTGCCCACCTTACTCTTTAATCTAGAACAAATTTAAATCCGTCACAGCCCCCAAACTACTAGAAGACACTAACTTGGCGTATTTCCCTAAAACCCCCCGTTTATACCGAGGTTCGGGAGGTTGCCAGTTAGCACGACGCTTGGCCAGTTCTTCCTCAGAGATATTCAACTGTAACAAACGTTCTTTGGCATCAATGGTAATGCTGTCGCCTTCCTCGACTAAGGCAATCGTGCCGCCGACAAACGCTTCTGGCGCGACGTGACCGACAACCATGCCGTAGGTTCCCCCCGAAAAACGGCCATCCGTAATCAATCCCACCGAATCCCCCAATCCTGCACCGATAATAGCAGAGGTAGGCGCGAGCATCTCTCGCATTCCGGGGCCGCCTTTGGGGCCTTCGTAGCGGACGATAATGATATCTCCGGGTTGAATCTTGCCGACGAGGACAGCATCTAAGCATTCTTCCTCAGACTCAAACACCTTCGCTGGGCCGGTAATTCTGGGGATTTTGACCCCGCTAATCTTGGCAACTGCGCCTTCAGTCGCTAAATTCCCTTTGAGAACTGCTAGGTGTCCTTCTGCATAAACCGGATTGTTCCAAGGTCGAATTACGTCTTGATTGGCGGGAGGTTCGTCGGGAATGTCTCTAAGGACTTCAGCAATCGTCTGTCCGGTAATCGTCAACGCATCACCGTGTAGCAGGTCATGGTTGAGTAGCATTTTCATCACTTGGGGGATGCCGCCTACTTGGTGTAAGTTGGTGGTAACGTAGCGACCAGAGGGTTTGAGGTCACACAGGACGGGAACGCGCTTGCGGATGGTTTCAAAGTCATCTAAAGTAAGTTCAACGTCAATCGTGTTGGCGATCGCTAGTAAGTGCAATACAGCATTCGTAGACCCACCAATTGCCATGATGACGGAGATAGCATTTTCAAACGCCTTGCGTGTGAGTATCTGACGGGGTAAGATTTGCTGGCGAATCGCTTCAACTAGTACGAAGGCCGATTTCTCCGTACTGTCTGCTTTTTCCGCATCTTCGGTGGCCATCGTGGAAGAATACGGCAAACTCATCCCCATCGCTTCAAAGGAAGACGACATGGTATTAGCGGTAAACATCCCCCCGCAAGACCCGGCCCCCGGACAGGCGTTGCGTTCGATTCCCAGTAAAGTTTCTTGGTCAATTTTATTGGCGCTGTACTGGCCAACTGCTTCAAAAGCGCTGACGACCGTTAAATCTTGTCCGTTGTAGTGGCCGGGTTTAATCGTGCCTCCGTAGACGAAAATGGCAGGAATATTCATCCTGGCCATAGCAATCATCGCACCTGGCATATTTTTATCACAACCACCAATCGCTAGCACGCCATCCATACTCTGTCCGTTGCAGGCGGTTTCAATTGAATCGGCAATGACCTCGCGGGAAACTAGAGAATACTTCATGCCTTCGGTTCCCATTGAGATGCCGTCACTGACGGTAATCGTCCCGAATAGTTGAGGCATGGCCCCCGCTTGCTTAAATGCTGCTTCGGCACGTTTCGCTAAGCTGTCAATCCCCATATTGCAGGGAGTAATGGTACTGTATCCGTTGGCGATACCGACAATGGGTTTGCTAAAATCTTCGTCGCTAAACCCGACGGCCCGCAGCATAGCGCGGTTGGGGGTTCGTTGACTACCTTCTGTAACGACACGACTTCTCCGGTTTTCTGGCATTGATGTTATTTCTCCTTGGCAAGGACAGCATTGACCTTATTGTCTACTTTTCTTCATATTAAGTCAGCATATAATAAAACAAGGGTTTTGTATTGATAAAACATGACTTATATACCACCTCCTAAAATACTTCCTGCTTTTGCTGATGCTAAAATCGTTAAACCGAAAACTCGCATACCTGGAGGTGGATTGCGTAAAAGGTGGAAAGATGATGATTTTATTTACGAATGGGATTCTTTACATGGTAGAATTGAAAAATATGATAAAAGAGGCAATCACTTAGGTGAATTCGATGCCAATACAGGTAACTTCGCAAACTGTAGCTAATGAAGAAAACGGTAATAAGATAGTGAGAGTACTTCGTTGGTTTGAAAAAGATGGGAATAGTTTAATTAATGAAAAAGTTTTAGCAAATATTAATTTAGCAGAGTTGCAGGAAATTTTTAAGGTTTCTTCTAGCAATCCTATGTATGATTGTTATCTTTTAGAGTCTGATGAACAGATAAAATTTTTTCAAAATCTTCTAAATTGTCAACCAAATACAGAATTATATGATTATTTTCTAGAATGTGATTTTGTCACTAATATGGCTAATTAAACTGTAAAGTATGCAAATATAACATAAACTTTACAAGTTTATGTAATTTCTCGGAGAGGCTGAGATTAGTATAATCAACTATAATTCAGTAATTTCTCGGCTCAACATAAACCTCAACTCTGGGCATAATCAGAATAGATACTGTTTAGCTTTAATTTATGTTCTCTAACTCAGATAAGGAGCATTTATTGTTCAATCCCGATTGGTGCCGCAATGAAAGCGAAGTTGAAAGTAAACTGATTGTACAATACCTACTACCCCAATTAGGATATACTTTTGATACGTGGCATCAAGAGGTTGCTTTTGGGAGTATTCGGCTTGATTTTTTAGCATTTGCCACCCAAGTTTTTCCGTTAATGTGGGATGCTAATTTTCCTTACTGTGTTGTTATAGAAGCTAAACATCCAAAAGAGAATTTAGAACATCATGTACATCGATTGAAACGTTATTTAATTAGCTTAAAAGTATCTTATGGGGTATTAACAAACGGCAAGTTTATTAGAGTTTATCAACGGCAAGGAGAGCAATTAAACCTAGTTTTCCAGTGTTCGGGTCAAGATATCGACGAAAATATTGATAAAATTAAGCAGTTAATTGGGAGAGATAGTTTAAAAGAGCCAGTGGAACAAGCACTTGAGCGAGATAAGCAACCCAATCAGTAACAAATTAACCATCCTACTCAAATATCCAATTTACCTAAATTACCTGAAAGGAATCAGACTATGAAAGTTATTGCAGTTTATCACAATAAAGGCGGTGTTGGTAAAACCACTACTGTTGTTAATCTAGCGGCAGCGATTAGAAAAAAAGGGAAGCGGGTATTAGTTGTCGATTTAGATAGCCAAGCTAATACGACTTTCGCTTGTGGACTTATCAAATTTAATGATGAGTTATCAGATAGTCTTAAAGATAGTTACGTCTATCATGTATTACGTTATCTAGAGTCGTATCCAATTTCTAAAGTTGCCATTAAATCTAGTTTTAATAACCCTGAAATAGAAATTGTACCTGCTCATATAAATTTAATGAAAGCAGAAGCAGAATTAAATGGAATAAGAACTAGTCAAATGATGTTGGATAAAAAATTAAATTTGGAAAAAGAAAAATATGATATTGTTCTTATTGATACACCACCGTCATTAAATTTATTTGCTTTTATTGCATTAGTAAGTGCAGATTATTTGATAATTCCTTCTGATTTAAAACCATTTGCTAATCAGGGCTTAGTCAATGTCAAGGAATTTATTAATGAGGTTAATGAGTTTAAAAAATCTATGAATAAACAACCTTTGCAAGTTTTAGGTATTCTTGCTAGTAAAATTCCAACTTATGCAAATTATGTAAAATTTACTTTACCTAAACAAATAAAATCAGTTAGAGAGCATTATAAATTTCCTATTTTAGACACATTAATATATCAGAGAGAGGATTTAGCTAAAGCTCTTGATCAAGTACAGCCAAGAGGAAATTTCCAAGTTCCCGATCCGCAATCTGTGTTGGATTATAAGCCGGATAGTTTGTCATCAAAAGAATTTGAAGATTTGGCAGTTGAAATTTTACAAAAAATAGGAGTAGCGTAATGCTTTTAGCACAATCTTTTGTTCCTGTGGTTCAAATTACCTCTAATATTCCCCGCTCAAATTTCTCAGAACAAAAAATACAATTATATGCTCAGTTGATTTTAGAAAGTGAAGGAACTATTAAACCTTTAGTTCTTCGTAGTCTAAATTTAGAATCGTATGAAGTTATTGACGGTCATTTGGAGTATTATGCTGCTGCTAGAGCGAGAGAAATTGATCTCAAAAAAGGAGAGATGATCGGTGCTTTTGTGATTGAAATTAAAGATGAAAAAGAAGATGCTATAAAAAAGCAAATTAAGCTCCTGAGAAATTCGCAATCAACCAGTCACCCAGATCCCAAATCTTCTGAATCAGAAAATATACATGAAATTAAAACAAGTCTTCAATCTTTCCAGTCTCAAATAGAAAGTCTTGTTAATCAAGTTGACAGACTTAATAAATTAAACACTCCTAAAGATATTAGAGATACTTTAAAACAGCAATTGGAAATTCTTGATGCTGAAAGTCAACAACGAACCAAAGAAGAAGCTTTGAAATTACTTTGGAAAACTCAAGCTGATTTAAAGCAACATGAAACAGCTATCAATGAGCGAATTTTTGAATTAACTAAAATTAATCTCTTGACAACTAGTAAGGACGAACTAGAAAGAGCTATTAAACAACTTGGTGCTAACAAAACAGCTATTGATGCTAGTTGGAAAGCTTTAGAATATTGGCGAAAACTAGATAGACAATTAACTTGGGATAATCTAAAAAAGTCTGTTGACAATAAGTCTGAGCATAACATTCCTGATTTTGGGAAAAGTGGCTATGAAAAGCTTACAAAAATTGGTTATTTGTAAACCGTTCTATTAATATTACTCTTGTCCACTAAGCTGAATAAATAAAGTTCGCTGGCGGGGGCCATCTAATTCTATAAAAAGAACCGATTGCCAGGTTCCTAAACCCAATTTCCCGTCTATAATGGGAATGATTTCACTGGTGCTTAACGTCATGGCCATGAGGTGAGAATGAGCATTCATTGGTTCGTCGGGTGGGACAACTCTTAAGTGAAGATCGTTGTGTAGGTATCTGTCAGATTCAGGAGCTAATTTTCGTAAATAAACTTTGATATCTTCTAATAATCTTTCTTCAAATTCATTAATCGCTAATGCCGTCGTCGTATGGCGCGAAAATATTAAAGCTTGACCATTTTTGATCGTCGTTTGACTTAACAGCTTTTCAATAATGGGAGTAACGTTATAAATGCCGATACTTTGGTCTGTTTCAATTGAAATAATCTCGTTAATAAATTGCATCATTTAATCTAAATACTATTAAAGATTGTCAGAAGCTTCATATCCTTCATCAGGCAATAAATCAGACATTCTTGTGGCTGCTACCGCCAGTTTATCACAACGTTCGTTAAAAAGATCGCCTGCATGACCTTTTACCCAAACAAACTCTATTTCATGTTGACTGCATAAATTTAACAATCTCTCCCAAAGATCAGGATTTTTAGCCAGTTCCTTTTTATTACGTTGCCAATTATTTTGCTGCCATTTTTTGGCCCATCCTAACGTCATGGCATCCACTATATAGCGTGAATCGGTATAAAGCGTGATGTGACACTTCATTTTCAGTTGCTCTAATCCCATAATAGCTGCCATCATTTCCATTCGATTATTTGTTGTTAAGCGAAAACCTCCCGACAATTCTTTACGCTGTTGATTGTAGAGTAAAACAACGCCATAACCGCCTGAGCCTGGATTACCTGAACACGCTCCGTCTGTGTATATTGTGACTTGTTTGAGGGAATTTTCCATAAAAGTAGATAAGCAGCAGATGCATCTAAACGACAGATGAATAGAGAGCAAGATACTCGCACAATAAGATTACTAGCGAGCAAGATGGTCTGGCTACGCCAGTGCTACGCAGCGCACTACAATTGTTCTAATGATCCCAATCATGCCATTTAAATGTATGACAACTTACAATATTTTAAACCTTTACGCCACACTTGTAAGCTTCTTTATGAAGGCTAGCAGTTTTATCTGGTATTTTTTGATAAGTTTCGTTAAATTTCTCAAAGTTCAAGCTGAATTTTTATATTTGTCATCTGATTTTGGACATCAACTTTCAAGCTTCTTAAATCAACGGCTCTCTGTCTCGATACTTTTGGATCTGCATATTGAATTAGCGTACTAAAAAAATAGCCGCCGACTCCTGATATAATTCCTCCGCTAGCTAGTACAGTTCCCACAATACTTACCCAAACTTTTTGATTATCTGTTGCTCCGCTTGCCGTTTTATTCGTTTGATTGACTATATAGCTAACCTAAATGATTTGTACAGTTTTGTGATACAGTCTTCCAGCCTATGACGGGCAAGATGCCCATCCCACATTTTTACAATTGATTTAGGCTTACTATATCTCTTAATATTGTTTTTTGAGCGAGACAAGCTTCATCAATATTATTTAATTGATATTCAATTTCATTGAGTTGATTTTCTTTAGATAATCTTTTAAATAAACTTATGTTGTATTCTTCATCTTCTTTTAATTTCAAGTTTTCTATTGTTTTAAAAATTTCTTCCTTGTTTTTTGCCTCTTCTTCTACGTGCGGGATTTTTTTGAGAATACTTTCTATTAAGTTCTGCATTGATTGCGGTGTATTGGCAGTCATACAATTACCTACATTTTATACAATCATACAATTATCGTAGTGGCGTGGCAAGCTTAAAATAGTGCGTCAAATGAAGGGAGGTGTTAACCTATTTATTAGGTTTGTCAGGAGAGCGGTAATGCTCTTTAACCGGAACCTCTTTACCACCCACTTCTTTAGTGTGAGCAGGGATATGGACTTTTTTCTTTCCAACGCTGCTTAATTTCGATTGGGTAGCGGGTCGGCGCGTCACCGAGCAGCCGGATAGTTAACCTAAGCGTCAATAAAACCAAGCTCTAATTGCTGAGGTCGCCGTCTAGAGCTAACCTCAAAATTTCCTCACGATCCATACGTCTCATTCTTCAGGGCTAATTGTTTGAGCCTGAAACGCACTTCCTTTAGGTAATGGGTCGGTTGCCACTTTCTGCAAAATTTCTGTGAAACCTAATCCCCGTAAGGCTTTAACTGTGTTGCCACCTCGACTCAAGAAACCAATCGCGATCGCCCACCAGGTCAGACTCTTTCACGCAATACT
>JBGTNM010000054.1:0-5372 GCA_041743025.1 Microcystaceae cyanobacterium | reverse complement strand
TTAGATTTTCCTCTTCCAAATTCAATTGCAATATCTTTTAAATTTTTCTCAACCCATCTATCACCCTTATCTGTAAAAACTTTATTTAAGTAACTATCAAAAAGTTTGATCGCATTAGCTAAATTCTTTTTGGTATTGGCTTCGGCGATCGCAATTCCCTCAAATGCCTCATCCAATATCCCTACAATTTGCTTTTGTTCTTCAAGTGGTGGCGTTAAGATCGGTAATTCCCTTATAACAGATATTCTGATTCTTGGTCTGGTAGTTCCTCTTTGCTGCGAATTTAAGAAAGAATTGGTTAATGTAGAGTTTAGATGATAACAAAGATATTTTGTATTGATTTTATTCGGATCTGTCCTTACTCTCACGAGATCTGCAACAATAATACCCTTATTAATATTTTCTACAATCGCTGAAATTCCTAAAGGCAAACCTAATTTAGTAACGATAATATCCCCTTTACGGAATGAGTGTCTATCTAACTCTTCTGCCTTTTTAGGAGCAACATAGTCCATTTTTTTAAAGACAATTTCAAAAGGTTTTATATTTTGGATTTTCAGGACTGGAATTCCTTCATCTGTAAAATGTGCGCGTTTTAAGTTTGAACCGAAAGGACCGTCTACAATATCTTTTTTATAGTTCCTACAAAGTTCCTTTAAAGGGGTTAATTTTATCTTTTGATTCACAACATTTCTCCAATACTTGCCAAAATACCCGCACTTTCCTTATCTAGTTCGGCAATCTCCTTTAAAATCGCCTCTGGTGTGCGTAACGGCTCATCTTCTGGCGCATTGGGATTCTTCACGGACAAATCGAAGGACTCTAAATCTACCTTATCCAAATCCAAAAACCAAGAGCGTTCGGACTGTTTAAACTCTGCTTGAAACTCGACAAACTCTTTAAGATCATCATCATTGAGGGGGTTAGTTTTGCCCAGACTGCGTCCTGGATCTAGCTGATAAAACCAAATCTTTTCAGTGGGTTTGCCCTTGGTAAAGAACAGCACCACCGTTTTAACTCCTGCGCCTAAAAACGTTCCCCCAGGACAGTCTAAAACCGTATGGAGATTACAGGAGGAGGTAAGTTCTTTACGTAATTCACGAGAGGCATTATCCGCATTAGAAAGGAAGGTATTTTTAATCACAACTGCACCTCTTCCCCCAGCCTTGAGACTTTTGATAAAGTGCTGTAGAAACAAAAAAGCCGTTTCCCCAGTACTAATTGTAAAATTCTCTCGGATTTCTTTGCGTTCTTTTCCGCCAAAGGGAGGATTAGCCAAAATCACATCATGGCGATCCTTTTCCTGAATTCCCTGAATATCTTCTGCTAGGGTATTGGTTTGAATAATGTTCGGAGTCTCAATCCCATGTAGAATCATGTTCATGATGCCGATGATATAAGCCAAGCCCTTCTTTTCTTTGCCATAAAAAGTCTCGGTTTGTAGCTTTTCAAGCTCGGTGGTACTCAACTGCCGATCGCTCTGGCGTAGATACTGATAAGCCTCACACAAGAAACCCGCCGAACCGCACGCCCCATCGTAAATAGTTTCTCCCAATTGGGGTTTAATCACCTGAATCATTGCCCGAATTAATGGACGGGGGGTGTAATACTCTCCACCATTGCGCCCCGCATTGCCCATATTTTTGATGCGAGTCTCGTATAAATCAGACAGCTCGTGTTTTTGCTGTTGGGTCTGAAACTGAAGCCCATCAATGCTTTCTAGAACTTCCCGTAGGTTATAACCACTCTGAAACTTATTGCTTAATCCTGAAAAAATCTCGCCAATCTTCGCACCAAAGGTATTCTTAGCTGCATTACCTTTAAACCCTTTTAAATAAGGAAATAGCTCTCCCGTAACAAACTCAATTAAATCGTTCCCCACAGGTGCAGATTTAATTAGTTCCCCCTGCTCATCTTTGGGATACGCCCAGCTAGACCAACGATGAGGCTCATCTAATAACGGCTCGTAAGTTTCTCCAGTTAATAACGCTGTATTTTCTCGCTCAATCTCAAGATCGTCGAGATACTTGAGAAAAAGAATCCAGGAAATCTGCTCTGCGTAATCCAATTCTGTTGCACAGCCCGCCTCTTTTCTTAGGACATCATCAATGTTCTTAAACTTCTGCTCAAACATATAAAATCGTCAACCGACTGTCTAATCTTTGTAGTGTTGTTTGTTCTTAACTGTTATATCATGAATATCTAATTAATCAAATTAAATTATATTTTTATTTTCATTGCAGTATCGCAATACTGCAATGAAAAAAGTAAATTAAAAACATGAAAAATAATTCCTATCCCCTAAAAAAACTAGTTGAAATTGGTAAGGGTATTTCTTTGAGTCGCTATACCGCAGAAGATGGGGAATTTTCTAAGGCTTTAGTCCAAAATCGCCATCTAGAAAATTTATACGTAGCTGCTGACTTAGAACGAGTGCGGTTAAACGTTAGCAATATTAAGCGATACGAACTGCAACTTAATGATGTGGTTGTCAGCCGTAGCTTTCCCCTAAAGGCATCTCTAGTAGATCGGCTAGTAGCTGGTAGTTTAGCTGGACAAAATTTAGTAATTCTACGTCCCGAAGCACGAGTCGATTCGCTTTATCTAGCTATCGTTTTACGTTCCCAGTGGATGTCAGATAGTCTTCATCGACTATATTTTGGCTCGACCATCAAGACGATCAATATTTCTCAGCTATCAGATTTAGAAATACCTTTACCCAATCTCTCAACTCAACAAGAACTAGCTCAACTATTCCTGTCAGCAGAAAAAGCTCAAAAAGCTGCTTTATCTGCTCTGAAGACGCGCCATCAAATTTTAGAATACATTCTCGATAAAACTTTGGAAGAGGCATTATGAAAACTATTCGCAAAACCGACAAAAGCATTTTTGAAATATTTGAAATATTTCGCCATTTTGGTTGGGATAACTCAACGGCAATATTTTGTTTATATAGATTGATATTGCTCAAGCAAATATTAGACACCAATGATACTCAATCAAAAGAACGGGTCTTTACTATTGCGCCGAATATCTCTTGGAATGAGTTACGACGTTCGAGCGAAGTAGCCTTAGCACATCTTATTCGGGAAACTACGGCAATAGAAAAAGAAAATCCAATTTTAGATGGTATTTTTTCAAGTTGTGATTTTCAAGCTGGTTTAAACAAAGATCGAGCCAATAACCTATTAGGTCAACTGATATTAATCCTTACCGATTATGACTTTAGCGATTTTGAAGTCGTCAAAAAAATTGACGGGTTCTTATGCCAAGAATTGAGCAAACAATCTAAGACAGGTTATGTTGTCACTCCAGAAAGTATCTCTAAGTTGGTGGTAAAATTGCTCGCGCCCCAAGAAGAAATGTCTATCTGCGATCCTTTTTGTGGTGTGGGCAGTTTTCTAACTGAATGTGCATCACAATCAACTGAATCAAGTTCTAAGGATCTTTCTTTTTACGGACAGGAAATAGATCGAGAATTGGCAATAATTACCAGAATTAGGCTTTTACTACATGGAGTCAGTAACTTTAATATTCAGTATGGCGATACCATTCAAGAGCCTAAACTTTTAGAATGTGGCAAATTAAAAAGCTTCGATTTGGTCATGTCTGTATTTCCCTGGGGAAAACAAGATTTTAGACAAGATATATTGACTTCAGACCCACATCACCGCTTTCGTTATGGTATTCCGCCCAAAAATGCTGCTGAATTTATCTATATCCAGCATATTTTAGCCACCCTTGACGATCGGGGCAAAGCAGCAGTAGTTATGCCTCATGGCGTGTTATTTCGCGGAGGTGCTGAGGGGAAAATTAGAGAAAATATTATTAAAGCCGATTTACTAGAAGCTGTTATTGTTTTGCCCGCCAACTTATTCGACAATACTAGTATTTCTACAGCCATCTTGGTTTTCAATCGCAATAAATCTGAAAAACACCAGGACAAGGTTCTTTTTATTGATGCTAGTAACAGCTATTCCAAAAATCGCAGCCAATACTACATATCAGATGAAGAAATCGATCGCATAGCCAAAACTCACCAATCTTTTGCCGAGGGGGAAGGATATGCCAAGCTAGTTTCCTTGGATGAGCTTGCAGACAATGATTACTTACTCAATATCAATCGATATGTTTTTCTGCCCAAAAAGAATATTAACCTGCGCGGTGAGTTCGCTAAATTACACAAGTTAGAGGCGGAGGCACGTCAGACAGACCGAGACTTTCAACAGCGTTTAGACAGCTATCTTATTAAAATAGACCAAAACGAATACTTTGATGCCGTATCTGAAATAAGTAGCCGTAGTCCTCTTCAATATCCCTATGGCTTATTTTTTTCCGACCATCCAATGTGTGGGGGAGATAGCGGTTTTATTTTTCAATGGTTTGAAAGTTTTGCTGAGATGAAAGAACATTTCATCAACTTTGAATTGCTAAAAAATTGTTTGTTAGGGTTTGAAACAGACGAACAAGAAAAGATCGTATCTAAGGTTAGAGAGAGATTTGATAACCTCTTGGACAATCCTCAAGATTGGCAGGAGGAAACGCCGAACTTGGTTCGGCATGTTCCACTCCTGCCTTGGCAACTGGGAATTGAGAAGCTTAATCAAGCTTTATCAGAATGGTTTGAAATAAGATGGTGCGGTACTTTTGAGCAATTACTCAAAGAAAAGGGAGAATTTGAAACAGAAGTTAGAAAGCATTACTTGACTAATTATGAAGACATGATGGAAAAAAGAACAGTCAAAGATCGCGAAATCCCAGAAAACGAAGTTGAAGACTTTGAAGGATTTTTAATGGATTACGGTCTTTAAAAAACTCGAATAAAATTTGATAATTAGAAATGCGATCGCTTTTATGTTATGACTCAATTTTATGATTGGTAATACTTTCTTTTGCTGCGTCAAACTTCGGTTACTCGATGTAGACTTAGCCGAACGCAAAGCGCGATCGCTCCCTTCTTAACTGTGTCAAAAAAAACTATTCAATCTGAGTGTTTTTTCTCTTTCCAATCATTAATATGTAGGTTACTGTTGCTGAAGTAAGTCAGCAAGTCAGCACTTTAGTTAATGAGCAAGCATCAGTTATGATTACTGCCTTCATCAATTTAAAGGGAGGCTCAACTAAGAGTAGTAGTGCGGTTCACCTATGCCGTTATCTATTAAGTAAAGACAAAACTGTCGCTTTAGTTGATGCCGATTCTGGGGCCACCAGTTCTACCTGGATTAATAACCTAGAAGACAACATACCCCGCCCGCAGATTTATCGACTAACCGAACCAGATCCTCTACTAGACCAAATACCAGAGATCGCATCATCGGCAGATTATGTAGTCATTGATGGTGCAGGTGGATTAGCAGAGGTGCAAAGAACCA
>JBGTNM010000053.1:0-2166 GCA_041743025.1 Microcystaceae cyanobacterium | reverse complement strand
TGAACGCTAAGAACTGAGTGAACCTTTGTAGGTAGGTAAAGGCTAGACGGTTAACGTCGTCAATCGCTACCTTAGCTGAGAACGGAAATCACGCGATCAAAGTAACTAGCGCACTCAGAAGCTAACGCCGAGCAATCACCTTGAACCGTTTCCATCTTGCGGAACTTGCTAGTGCCTTCGTACATCTTGTTAGTGTTGTTGATGTGAGCGACGCAAACAGCCTTCATGATACCCACTGCACGAGCGGAAGACTGAAGGGGTACACCCAAAGCAACATAAGTTTCTTTGAGTCCATTCAGGCAGCGATCATCTAAGACAGAGGCATCACCAGCCAATAGGGCGTAGGAGACATAGCGCAGGATGATTTCGCCGTCGCGCAAGCAAGCAGCCATACGGCGGTTGGGGTAGCAGTTACCACCCGATTGAATCAAGCCTTGGTTTTCGCAAATCATGCCAGCGATCGCATCTGAAACAGCGCAGCTTGCGTTGCTAGCAATGGCATTAACGGCATCAAGGCGCTTATTACCTTCGCTAATGAACTTTTTGAGGTCGGCCAATTCGGAACCGCCGATAGGAGCGGTTTTACTATCTGCCGCGACTACAGCTCTGGAAAACGCGTCAAGCATTGAGCTCTCCTTAAAATCTAAACAAAAGTGAATTTCCTAGGGAAGTCAGCCAACAAGATTGACTAACCGTTATAGACGATAGAAGTGACGGGTTGCCCTTGTCTCGTTTCTTAAAAACAAAGTAACATTTTGTAATCATTTTTACGGAATGAAAATTTAAAGAGTTTCTACACCGACTCTTTACTGTGTGATTTGCTACTAACCGCTTCGCGATACAATAACATCAAGATAGGTTATCCTTGGGTGCGATCGCTATGCTCCAATTTCAAATTCAGCCAGACAGTGACATTCCCGCTTCCAAGCAACTGTTTGACCAAATTCGCTTTGCGATCGCCTCACGCCAGTATCCCCCCAGTCACCGCTTACCCAGCACGCGCCAACTGGCCATGATCACCGGACTGCACCGCAACACCATTAGCAAAGTTTACCAGCAACTCGAAGAAGCAGGACTGGTAGAATCGATCGCTGGTTCGGGTATTTATGTTAAAGCTAAAGCCCAAGGTCACGAAGGATCAACTGATTTAAGTTCGCCTTTATTCGAGCAATATCCCCAAGCTAGCCAACTGATTCAGAAAAGCCTCGATGACTTACTCTTGCAGGGGTTGACGCTTTCGCAAGTCACAGAACTGTTTCTCGCTGCCATTGAATGGCGGTTGCGCTGTAGTGCCCAAGTGCTAGTCACCGTTCCCACTCAAGATTTAGGGGCAGGGGAATTAATCTTACAAGAATTAGAACAAGCTTTAGCTATCCCTGTCCAATTGGTTCCCCTCGAAGAATTGAATCAAGTCCTTGCCCAAACTAAATCGGGAACGGTAGTCACCAGCCGCTATTTTATCGGAGAAGCCGAGTCGATTGCTGCACCCTATTCTATTCGCGTCATTCCTTTAGATATTTACGATTACAGCAAAGAACTCGAAATGGTCAAAAAAATGCCTAAAGATACCCGTTTAGGGATTGTCAGCCTGAGTCCTGGCATTATTGGCGTAGCAGAAATTCTCATTCACAGTCTGCGGGGTGACGAACTCTTGTTAATCTCTGCTCAGTCTAGCAACAAGAAAAAACTGAGTGCCTTGATTCGAGCCGCCCAGACTATTATATGCGATCCAGCTAGTTACCCACTCGTTAAACAAATTATTCTCAATCTCAGAGATGATTTGATTCGTCTGCCTGAACTGATTTGCTCAGAAAATTACATCGGCGACAAGTCGATAAACCTGCTCAAGCGAGAATTGGGGTTGGGGTGAGTAGGGGCATGGCAATGCTCTTTAACCGGAACCTCTTTACCACCCACTTCTTTAGTGTGAGCAGGGACATGGACTTTTTTCTTTCCATCAAACACCGCATAAGCAATTAATCGATTAAAATCTCAGAGGCTAATTGTTTGAGCCTGAAACGCACCTCCTTTAGGTAATGGGTCGGTTGCCACTTTCTGCAAAATTTCTGTGAAACCTAATCCCCGTAAGGCTTTAACTGTGTTGCCACCTCGACTCAAGAAACCAATCGCGATCGCCCACCAGGTCAGACTCTTTCACGCAATACT